>JAKADP010000021.1 GCA_021820465.1 Bacillota bacterium | reverse complement strand
CTGACCAACCGTGCCGGACGGAGAACGGACGGAGCGGCGCGCCGGCGTCACCCCATCCCGCGCCTCCGGAAGAGGCTGCGCGCTGGCCCGGGCGCGGGGGCGCTGACGGGCATCTTTCACTTGCGCCTTTATCCTTGCCGCGGGTAAACTAGATTCCAAGCGCTACAGAGTTTCCCAGCGATAG
Organism: Bacillota bacterium; assembly: GCA_021820465.1. Taxonomy (GTDB): domain Bacteria; phylum Bacillota; class Sulfobacillia; order Sulfobacillales; family JAIMBI01; genus JAJZWV01. The sequence continues at coordinate 31,935 of JAKADP010000021.1, read as the reverse complement.
GAGCCACAAGGTGCCCGATGGGTGGTTTGCGCCCGCACGGGTGTCGAAGCGGATCCATCATGGGTGCGGCAGGCACGCTGAGAGGAGCCGGAGCCACACATGGAGTCGGGCGGCTATCGTAAGCTCGAACCGGTCCATCAGAGCCGCAACACCCTCGTGTGGCGTGCTGTCCAAGAATCGGACGGCAGGGCCGTGGTGCTCAAGCATCCGGCGCGCGATAATCCGCCGCCCGGCATCTGGGATGGCTATCGGCATGAAGCCGCGCTGCTCGAAGAGTTGGCCGGCGCGCCAGGGCCCACTCTATGCGCGCTGGTGGACAGCGGAACCGCTCCCCTGCTGGTCATGGAGGATGCTGGCGGCGTGGCGCTCCCCGCGTGGCGCCGCGGCGCGCCGGTCGACTGGCGGCAGGCGCTGCCCGTCGCCCACCAGCTGGCGGAGGCGGTTCGGGCCCTGCATGCCCACCACATCCTGCACCTAGCCATTCAGCCGGACCACGTGGTGGTTCTGCCGGACGGTGGCGTGCGCCTCATTGACTTCCAGCAGGCCCGCCGCCTGGTGGACAAGGAGCCCCTGCCGGTAGAGGCGGCCGATCTGGACGGCGCACTGGCGTATCTGGCCCCCGAGCAAACGGGTCGCGTGCTGCGGCGGCTGGATGAGCGGTCGGACCTCTACGCGCTGGGGGCCACGCTCTACTTCTTGCTGACCGGGCAGCCGCCTTTTCCGGACCAGAGCCCCATGGCGCTGGTGCACGCCCACTTGGCCCGGCGGCCCACCCCGCCCAGCCAGCTGCAGCCGGATTTGCCCTCGCCCCTGTCCGACCTCGTTCTGCGGCTGCTGCAGAAGGAGCCGGACGCGCGGTACCACTCGGCGGTGGCCGTGGGGGCGGATCTTGCCGTGTGCCTCGAGCACGCCGAGCAGCGCGGAACCTTGAGCGGCGTCATCCTCGGGCGGGAGGAGGATCCCGTCGCCCTCCCGGTGCCCCCGCGCCTCTACGGCGACGACCCGACGACGCGCGCCGTATCCGAAGCGTGGACTGCGGTTCGGGATGGCGGGGTGGCCACGATCCTCATCCGCAGCGACCCGGGCGGAGGCAAGTCAGCTCGGCTGGCCCAAGCCGTCAGCCGCGTGGAGGGAGAAGCTGGCTTGGTGGTGCGGGGCCGCTTTCAGCCGGACGAACAGCGCGTGCCGTACGCCGGGCTCCTTCGCATGGTGGATCCCCTCGTCGCACAGCTCCTGTATCTGTCCGACGCCGAAGTGACGGTGTGGCGGGCGCGCCTCGAACATCGGCTGGCGGGGGATGTCAGTGTCCTCGCCGGCCTTCCACACTGGCGGGCGCTCATGGGGCACGCGATCGGGGACGATCCCACCCCCCCGGGTGCGACCCCCGATCTGCGGCGAGCCCTGACCCGGCTCATCGAAACCTTGGCAGAAGACGGCACCGTCGTGCTGGCGTGGGACGACGTGGAGTGGGCGGACACGTATTCCGAAGAGGTGATGCGCTCGCTGCTGGCCGCGGACCTGCGGGGCGGGCTGCTGCTGATGGCGACGGCGAATCAGTCGGACCCGCCCAATCCGCATGATCGGGTGCGCGCCACGTGGGGGGCGGCAGCGGGGGCGCACACCGTCGTCCTGCCGGCGCTGGACATCACGGCGGTGCGCACCTGGCTGGCGGAGATGCTGCGCCGCCCCCTCGCTGCCGTGACAGAATTGGCCCAGATTCTCACCGACCGGTCCGCCGGCAACCCGGCTGGTGTGCGTCAGCTCTTGGATGTGCTGTGGCGCGAGGACGCCTTGCGCTACGACCGCCCCACGAAAAGCTGGGCCTGGGACTTGGCCGCCGCGCAGCAGCTGGAGCCCCGGGCGCCGGTCGTGGCCGGCTTGCTGCGCCGGGTGGCCGGCGTCTCCACCAGCACCGCACGCCACCTGCGCTGGGCGGCCGCCTTAGGGGATCGGTTTGACCCGACGGTGCTGGCGCTGGCGCTCAACTGGCCGCTGGGGGCGCTGCGCGCCCTGGAGGGCGAGTTGCGAGGCACCGGGGTGGTGGAAGACGCCCCAGCCGAAGGCCGGGGGCGCCCGGGCTTGCGGTTTGTGCATCCCGGCGTCTGGGAGGCCCTCAAGGGAGCGGGCTCGGCGGCCGATCGGCAGGAGGCGCACCTGGGGCTGGCGCGCGTCCTAGGGAGCCGACAGGTGTCTGGGGCGCCCGATGCGGATCTGTATCAGCTGGCGCGCCACTATAACGAGGCTCGCGGGGCGCCGGTGGCCGAGGAGGATCGATGGGCCGCTGCCGCCGCCAATCTGGCGGCGGGCCGGCGGGCGGCCGAGCGCGGCGCCTGGGCGGAGGGACTGGAACTGGCGCAGTCCGGAGTGCGGTGGCTGCCCGCCGAGGCCTTCGCTGCGCGCTACGACCTGGCTCGGGACCTCCATGCGCTCCAGATGGACGCGCAGTATGCCCGGTATGACTTTGACGGGTGCGAAGCCACGGCGGCCGTCCTGCGCGAGCACGGCGCCAGCTTTGCGGACCGCGCGCTCGCATACGTCCGCTGGGTGGAGATCTGGGCGGCCCGGGGCGAGGGGGATCGGATTCGCCGCGAGGGCCGGCTGTTTCTGGCCGATGCCGGCGTCACGCTGGCGGACCCGGTGACCGAGGCTGAGGTGCACGCGCTTTATCTGGACGTTCGTGCGCGGCGCCGGGAGCGCAGTGTCGCCGAATGGGCAGCCGCCCCGCGGGCCGCGCACGAGGCGGCCGAGCCGGTGGCCCGCCTGATCCAGGGCATGGTGCGGGCGCTCGGAGACGGCGACGGCCTCGGGAACTACCTCGCGCTGTATGGGCTCCGCCTGTCCTTACAGGAGGGGTGGACCCCATGCGGCCCCGGATTTTGCTTCGGCCCCCTGGCGCGGGTGGATTTGGGGGACGCTGAGGGCCTGGCCGACGCCCTGGAGTGGGGGGCGCTGGCCCTGGCGCTGTGGGAGCGGGCCGACCTGCGCGGCCCGGACCCGGGGGCGGCGCTCCCGTTTGTGCTGCGCGTGGCGCACTTCCGACAGACGTTCAGCGGCATTGTGGAGCGCCTCGAGCATTTCAGCCAAGTAGCGCGGCTTGGCGGGCAGGAGCCAGAGGCACTGGTGCACGCGCCGGTCGCCATCGTGGCGCGCCTGTTGGCGAGCGAGCCGCTGGAGCCCCTGCTGCAGCGCACCGACGAGCGGCTGGACGAAGCGGCCACCAAGCGGGTGGCGGCGTCGGCGTGGCAGCTCGGCCACCTGTCCGCGGTGCTTCGCCGATGGCGGGCCCTTCCCGTGCCCGACGCGCCGACCACCCGCCCCGGGTCAGCCGACGACCGGTGGCTGGCCGCCTACCTGGCCGGGTGGACCGAGCTCCTGTTTGGCCAAGAGGAGGCCGATCCGTGGACGGCCCCGGACGCTCCGCCGCATCGGCTGGCTCTGCTGGAGCCGGAGCTGGCCTTTCTGGAGGCGGTGCGACGAGCCCGGCGGGCTCCGGCATCTGACGATGGCGCCGACCAGGAGCGTTGGGCGGCGCTTCGGCAGCGGATAGGCGTGTGGGCCGGGGCTTGTCCGGACAACTACCGCGCGCGCGCGCTCTTGCTGGATGCCCTGGACAGCGCCCGCCGGGGCGAGGCGGCGTCCGACCTGTTTGCCCAGGCCGTCCATGCCGCGGAGGCATCGGGGTCCGTGCTGGTGTCGGCATTCATCCACGAGGAGGCGGCCAGAGCCGATCGGGCTGCGGGGCGTGCGTGGGAAGCCCTGCCGCACCTCTTGGCGGCGTTTCGGCTGTATTCGCGCTGGGGCCTGACCGCCAAAGCTCAGCAGATGATGGCGCAGCATCCCGAGCTGGATGACTTCGTCGCGCCCGCACCGGTGGTGGAAGAAAACTTGTCGGTGGACTTGGAGGCGATGGTCCAAACCTCGGCCGCGCTGGCGCAGGAGGTGCAGCTGGACCGCCTGGTGACCGTGCTGCTGGAGACGGCGCGGCTGCAGGCGGGTGCGGAGCGCGGAGCCCTGCTGCTGGAGCGGTCCGATGGCTGGTGGGTGGAAGCCATTCGCGAGGGCGACGCCGCCGGCGGCACGTTTCTCCCCGAGCCGCTCGCCACCACGCGGCGGGTGCCTGCCAGCCTGGTGCGCTATGTGGTGCGGACCGGGGGCGCCGTCCGACTGGACGAAGCCGCCGCCGACCGGCGATTCGGGGGGGATGCGTACTTCCGGCGCCAGCCCGTGCGATCGGCGCTGGCCCTGCCGGTGGTGAAGCAGGGCACCACGCTGGCTGTGCTGTACCTGGACAACGGCTTGACGGCGCGTGCGTTTCCCCCTGACCGGGTGAGCCTCTTGCAGCTGTGGGCTGGACAGGCGGGGGTGTCGATCGAAAACGCCCGGGTGTACGGCGAGCTGGAGGCGCGCGTGGCGGCGCGCACCGAAGATTTGGCGGTGGCGCTGGACACCCTCCGCCGTGCCCAGCGGCAGATGGTCGAGGGCGAAAAAATGGCGTCGCTGGGTCAGCTGACGGCCGGAGTGGCGCACGAGATCAATAATCCGGTCAACTTTGTGGTGTCGAGTGTTCCCTCCCTGCGGCGGGACGTGCAGGACCTGATGGAGCTCCTGGACCTCTACGAGGGGGCGGTCCGCGAACACGATTTGGCCGCCCAGTTCCAGGTGCCCATCCAGTACGCGGAGACCATCGATGCCGCGTATACACGCCAAGAGGTGGCGGAACTGCTCCGGGGGATCGAGGATGGCGCCCAGCGGACGGCGGAGATCGTGCGCGGGCTTCGGAACTTCTCGCGGCTCGATGAAGACGACGTGAAGCTCGCGGTGGTGAGCGAGGGGGTGGAGTCGACGCTCATGCTGGTGAAGCAGCAGTGCGGGACGCGCATCACCATCGAGCGGGACTACGGCGACGTGCCGCCCATCGAGTGCTATCCCGGGCAGCTGAACCAGGTGTTCATGAACCTGCTGGTGAATGCCATCCAGGCCATCCCGGGCGAGGGGACCATCCGGGTGGCCGTGCACCAGCTGGAGGACAGCGACGTGGAAGTTCGGATCAGCGATACCGGGATCGGCATGCCCCCCGATGTCCAGCGCCGAATCTTTGAGCCGTTCTATACCACCAAGGGCGTTGGGGAGGGCACCGGGCTGGGCCTCTCCATCAGCTACGGAATCGTGGAGCGCCACCACGGGCATCTGTCGGTAGAGAGCACCCCCGGGGTGGGGACGACGTTTATTATTCGGATTCCCAGGCGTCAGCCGACTGACGGGGCAGCGTTGCGTGCTGGGGCGGCCTCCGCTGACGGCACGGCGACCGTGAAAGGGAGTGTACCGTGAGTCATCAGCCGACGGCCGTCCTATACGTTGACGACGAAGAACATAATTTGATGGCCTTTAAGGCGGCGTTCCGCCGTCAGTTCACCGTGCACACCAGCCCATCGGGCCGCGAGGCTCTGGGCATCCTGCGGCAGCACCACATTCCCATCGTCATCACCGACCAGCGCATGCCGGATATGACGGGCGTACAGTTTTTGGAAGCCATCATTCCGGAGTTTCCCGACACTATCCGGATGATTCTCACGGGCTTTAGCGACGTCGACGCCATCATCAAGGCCATCAATACGGGGCGGGTGTATCGGTATGTCACCAAGCCGTGGGATGAGCAGGAGCTTCTCATGACCCTGCGGGGCGCGGCCGCCTTGGCGGACTCCCAGGAGAAGAACCGCCGACTGGTCGCGGAGCTGCAGGAGCGGGTGGCGGTGCAGGAGCGCACGGTGCGCCTGTTCCAGCGCTATGTTCCCGCCAATGTGGTTGAGGACATTTTGGGCCGAACGGAAGAGGAGTCGCTGCTGGACGGGGAGGCGCGCATTGTCTCCATCCTGATTTCTGACATCCGAGGCTTCACGGCGCTCAGCGCGCGCCTGCCGGCGAAGGACGTCGTTGCGCTGCTGAACGACTACTTTGCCATCATGACGGAGGTCGTCACGAGCCACTTTGGGTCCGTCAACAAGTTCATGGGCGATGGCATGCTGGCCGTGTTCGGCGCGCCCTTGTCGCATCTGGAGAACCAGGCCAATGCCGTACTGGCCGCCTTGGACATGGTGGACCGCCTCCAGGCATTCAACAGCCGGTGGGCCGGCCGCATCGGCCAGCCTCTCGCGATCGGGATTGGAATCAACACGGGCGAGGTCGTGGTGGGCAATGTGGGGTCAGCCGCCCGGGTGGAATATACCGTCATCGGCGATCCGGTCAACGTGGCGTCGCGCATCGAGGGGCTCACCCACGACCACCCCAACGCGATTCTCCTCAGCCAAAGCACGCAGGACGCCGTGGGGTCGGTGGTGGAAACCCAGCCGTGGGGGCCGTTTCAAGTCAAAGGCAAAGACGAGGAGATTTTGGTGCACCAGGTGATGGGCCGGCGCTAGCCGGACGTCCCCGGGGCGGGCGGCGCGAGGACGACCCCACGCGCCCGGAAGTAGGCCCGGTTGTGCAGCACGGCGGGGTCCTCGGGATGCCAGCGGGCCGCTTGCTCATTGTGCCAGCACGCCCGGCGCACATCGCCCAGGTGGTCGTAGCACACCGCCAGCTGGAGATGCGGCAGCCATGTCCAGCAGGCTTCCCGAATAAATCCCGGCGTGTGGGGCCGTTCTAGGGCCAGCGCCGCCGCATACCAGGCACGCGCTTCGGCCCACGCCTCGCGCTCGACGGCGTCGTATCCCAGGTGGCAGCATACTTCGGCGCGAGGCGGCCCCAGCTCAAAGGTGTCGTACAGCGCGCGGCGGCTTTCCAGCCGGTTTCCCCGAGCCGCGTCGATCTCGGCGAGGGAGAGGCAGGCCCAAAACCGATCGTCCACCCACACCGTGGGATCGCCCGCCACGAGGCGGTACAGGGGAACCGCCTCGGCCGGCCGTCCGTGCTGCGCCAATTCGTTGGCGTAGTACAGCTGGTCGCGCCGCGTGAAGGGCTCACCCTGCTGCCGCATGAGGTCGTAGATGCGGAGGTTCCGCTCACCGGCGGGGTGTGTGCGCCGGTGGGTGACAATCACGTCGCTGGCCCATTCGGGATCGGGGGCCTCCAGATATTCGTGTACGCGGCCCACCCAACGCCAGCCAGCCTGACGGCGCACCATTCGCACCACGCGGAAGTCCAAAATCGGCTGCCCTGCGTCGTCAAATGCGTAGTGATAGCGCATGCTGACCCGATTGGCGTCCGTTCCCTCCAGGGTGTGCCTCAGGCCGCGAAAGCGCTCGCGGTCGTCGGGCAGCAGCACGTCGTCGGCGTCCAGCCACCAAATCCAGTCGCCGGTGGCCTGTTGAAAGGCTGCCGATCGTGCCGCAGCAAAGCTGTCGGCCCAAGGCGTGTGATAAACGGCTGCGCCGTACTCTCGAGCGACGGCGGCCGTGGCGTCCGTGGACCCGGTGTCCATCACGATGCATTCGTCCACCAAGTCGCGGACCGAACCCAGGCACGTCGGCAGTGTGTGGGCTTCATCCCGGACGATGAGGCACAAACTCACGGTCGTCACATCGCGTCACCCTTCTACATCGTGTCCCGGGCCGTCGGGAAAGGCAAGCCTCCGAAGCGGGTGAACGCCTCGGAGGCACGGTCGCAAGCGAGCCTACCCGCCGATGGTGCCGTCGATGCCGGCCGCCTCCACAGACCCGGTCCCTGAAAACGAGCAGTCGAGGTTGATGTTGGCGGACCCCGAGGCATTGATGCTGCCACCGCCGACGAGGGCGAGGTCAGCGTACTGACCCGATGCGACGGACGCATAGTACGGGCCCACCAGGCTTGACCCGTCTACGTGAATGTAGCAGGTGAGGGTGCCCGAGGTTGTGGCCGTCACGTCGACGGACGCATTCACGTTGTAGGGGGTGTTCGCCGGGATGTAGACCGTCACCGGAAGCACCGTGGCCAGGGAACTGGGGAGGCTCGTCGGTGTGCCACCTAAATTGGCAGAGAAGGTGGTGCCTGCGGCGCCGGCCGGGCCGGTCGGCCCCGTGGGCCCGGTGGCTCCCGTGGCGCCGGTCGCCCCGGTGGGCCCCTGGGGCCCGGTCGGGCCCGTGGCGCCGGTCGCTCCGGTGGCGCCGGTGGCGCCCGTGGGCCCTTGGGGCCCAGTCGCGCCCGTGGCACCGGTCGCCCCGGTGGCCCCTGTGGGACCTTGAGGCCCAACGGCACCGGTCGGTCCGGTGGGTCCGGTGTAGCCCCGGGGACCCGTCGCGCCAATAGGGCCGGTGGGCCCTATCGGTCCGGTGGACCCAGTGGCTCCCGTAGCTCCGGTCACCCCTGTGGGCCCCTGAGGCCCGACGGCACCGGTCGGGCCGGTAGGCCCGGTGTAGCCGCGCGGCCCAGTCGCGCCAATAGGGCCCGTGGGCCCTGTCGCTCCGGTGGCTCCGACGGCGCCGGTGGCCCCGGTCGGACCTGTCGCGCCCGACGCTCCGGTGGGCCCAGTTGCTCCCGTTGCGCCGGGCGGCCCCTTCGGACCTGCCGGCCCGATGAGGCCGACGGGGGTGCCCCATCCGTTGGAGGACTTCGGTCCGTACAGCGCCTCGGTCGTGGTATTCAGGTACATGTCACCCACGACGCCGATGCTGGCGGGCGGTGCGCCGGGTCCCGACAAGAACATGGTCGGTTGGCTGCCGATGCTCAGGACCGCGCTGGCCCGCGGATGGATCGTGGGCGTGTCGGCGGATTCTGCATAGGCGATGAACAGGTACGTCCCGGTGGAGTCAGGGGTGACGGTCCACGAGTTGGCTGACCGAAAGGCTCCCGTCTGGACCCAAAGGCCCGCCGGAGTGCGCATCCAAAATTGATAAACCGGATTGGCAATGTTGGTGGTCTGGGCCGTGACGGTGAGCGGCTGGCCTGGGGTGATTTGACTCGCCGACCCGCTCAGCTGCACTTGACTGTCCACATAGACGGCATGAACGGTCGAGTGAGCGGCCCCGGTTGTGTGGCCCTGCTGGACGGCCGACGTGCTTTGAACGTCCGCCAGCACCCGGTAAGTGCCCGGCTGCACGTCCGTGAGGGCGTAGGTGGCCACAGGGCTGTAGTTGCGGGCCTCGGTCCAGGTGCCGCTGGGAGCTTCGACCCACCACTGATATTCGGGGTTGGCAACATTGTGGGAGGAGGCCGTGAACGTGACCGTTTGCCCTACGCGGGCCGTATTCGCGCTGTCCGCAATGCTCACGCTGGGTGTGGAGGCCGCCATGACGGTTACCCCCACCAGGCCCAACCCGATGGTGGCGACGCTGGCCGCGCTGACGCCGCGCACCCAACGGTGGCGGGACATTGTACGTTGCATATGGATCCACCCTTCCTATGGAGTGGATTCAGTGTAGCAAATACACGATGCGCAATCATTGGAACATCGTTCCGTGTAAGTTATAGTGAGGATGATTGGCGTGTGTCGGTTAGAGCCAGCGGCGCACCCGTCGGCGATAGGCGTCGTACGCATCGGGGAAGCGCTGCGACAGGTAGTGCTCCTCATGGCGGATGACGCCGTGGCGGACGACCAGCAGGACTAGGGCGAGTGTCACGAGGATCCACAGGGTGTTCAGCACCAGCGCCAGTCCGGCCGACACAGCCGCCATGCCGACGTAGATGGGGTTCCGGGACCATCGATACGGGCCGCTGGTTACCAAGTGGGTGGCGGCGGTTCCCGGTTCCAGGCCGGTCCCCGCGCGGCGAAAGGTGAGCGCCGCGGCCATCGCGAACAGCACGCCAGCCAGGGCCACCACGGCGCCCAGCCCCGTCACGAGGCTGGGCGCGTGCAGGGTCAGGGGGTGCCACGCATTCAGTCCGGCGCCCAACAGCACGCCAGCCAAGAACAGCAGCGGGGGCGGGGCCACCACGCGGAAGGCGCGGTGCCCGGCGGTGCTCATGCGCGTCCCTCCCTGGCGATCGTCCCCCGGCGGGGCGCACTCAGTGTATCGCAGTTCGCTGTTCAGGGATGAGCGGGCTCCGCGCCCTCGCGCGCGCTGCGCTGGAGCGTATCCGCCACTGCGTGGATCAGCTCGGCGTAGCTGGTGCAGCGGCAGATGTTGGATCGCATCCAGTCAAGCATTTCGCTCGCATCGGCGTCGGGTCGCTGGCGGCAGAGTCCCTCGGCCAGCATTAGGAAGCCCGACGTGCAGTAGCCGCACTGAAACGCCCAGTGCCGCAGGAATTGCTCTTGCACGGCCGCCCGGTCGAGCGCCTCCACTGTCTCAATCTGGCGCGGCCGGCTCTCGTCCACCAATTCCATCGTCAGCAGCAGGCACGACTTCATCGGCACATCGTCGACCAGGACCGTGCACGCGCCGCAGTCTCCATTTTCGCACCCGGGCTTCGCACCCGTCAGGCCAAGCTCGTCGCGCAGTGTATACAGAAGTGTGTCGGCGGGGCGCAGGCTGACGCGGCGCTGTTCCCCATTGACGGTGATGAGGTGCTCGGCGCGTCCGGGCTTGATCCTTTGCATGCTAGCGGGCCTCCAGGGCGGACAGCGCGTCCGCCAGCATGTTTGTCGCGACGAAGCGCCGGTAATCGGCGGTCCCATGCAAATCCTGGGCCAGCGTGGGCGGCAGGTGGCGGGCGGCGCGCCGGGCTCGGTCGGCGGCGGAGCCCGGGCCCATCAGGGCCGCGTCCAGCTCGGCACTGCGAGTAGGGGCGGGCTTGAGGCCACTCCAGGCGACGGAGAGCCGCCCCTCGGCGCCGTGCAGCGCCGCGAGGGTCACCAGCGGGTAGTCGACGTAGTCCAGGCGAGTGGCCTTCTGTGCGTAGCTCGGCTGCTGCAGCACGCCTTCGGGGACGGAAAGCGCCAGCAACAGCTCCCCGGGCTCGAGGGCGAGCGCCCCGTCAAACCGGTCGGCGAACCGTGCGGTGCGGCGGCCGCCTCGCCCGACCGTAGTTACGTCGGCGTCTGCGAGCCAGAAGGGCAGCGCCGCCTCCCGGTAGGCGATGGTGCCGGCCAGGTTGCCGCCCAGCGTGATGTGGCTGCGCGTGGTGTGATCGGCTATGCGCTCCGCCACGCGGGCCAAGAGCGGCCAGGAGCCGTCGTGAATCAGCTCCGCCAGCGACAGCGCGGCGCCCACATGCCAGCGGCCGCCGTCGCGTCCGAGGCACCGCGCCTCCCCGATGGCCTTGACGTCGATGACGGCGCCGCAAGACAGCTGCCCGAGCCGCGACCGGGTGACAATCTCGGTGCCGCCGGCGTAGTACACCGGGTGCTGGCCGCCATCGGCCAGCTGCTGGTAGGTCGCCACAGCCTCTTCCGCGGTGTCGGGCCGCCAGTAGCTGAAGTCCACGGGGATCATTGGGCCGCCGCCGTGCGGGAGAGCTGCCAGAGGGACTCCGGGGTGATGGGCAGGTGGTCCACGGGCTGGCCGATGGCGTGCGACACGGCGGCCGCCACCGCCGCCGGCATAGCCAGCAGGCCATGTTCTCCCAGCGCCCGCGCTCCGAAGGGGGCATCGATTTGGGGCGTCTCCACGAACTCCACCCCATAGGCGTCCGGCTGCTCGCCCGCGCGCATGACTTTGTAGGACCGCAGCTGGCTGTTCAGCCGCTGCCCGTCGCGGTCGTACAGCACGCCCTCGCGGGTGGCCAGTCCGATGCCCATGCACATGCCGCCCTGGAGCATGGCCCGCGCGCCTGCGGGGTTGATGACCCGGCCCGCGTCCACCACGGTGACGGCCCGCACCACCCGGTAGCGCCACGTGCGGCGGTCCAGGTCAATCTCCACCCCTTGGGCGCCCACGGTGAAGCTGGGCCCGGGATGGCCCTCGCCGGTGGCTTCATCCAGCAGAGTGAGGTGCCGCATGATGTAGCTGCCGCGCCCGATAATCTGCCCGCCTACGGCATCGCCCCCGGGATAGCTGTAGCCGTGCGCCACGTCGCTGAAGGTCACATAGATGTTGGGGTCGGCCGTGAGAAACACGCGGCCCTGGGCTACCGACAAATCGCCCGGGGCACACTTTAACGCAATCGCCGCCACCGACTTCAGCTGGGCCTTGGCGTCCTCGGCAGCCTCCATCACGGCCCGGCCGGCCATGAAGGTCGACATGCTGGCGACCGTCTTCCAGTGCTCGGGGTCGACCTTGGTATTGATGTGCGTGTGAATGTGAACCTGCTCCACGTCAATGCCCAATTGTTCCGCCACAATCTGGGCGCTGGTGGTTTTGGTGCCGGCGCCCACTTCGACCGTGCCCGTCGACAGATTGACCGACCCGTCCTGGTTGAAGGTCACCACGGCGCCGGAAATGGCGTTGGGCGGGCTGGATGAGGTTTTCCAAAACAGCGCCAGCCCGCGGGCGCGCACGGTATGAGACCCCGTGGCTTCCGCGGCCGGGCCGCCCAGCAGCGTGGCGGCCCGGTCCAGGCAGGCCTGGGGGTCGCCCAGCGTGGATCGGGTGAGCACCATGCGCGTTGGCGTCTGGTCCCCCGGCCCAATGAGGTTCTTGCGCCGCAGCGCCACCGGGTCCATGCCTAAGGCTTGGGCCAGCCGGTCCATGGTGCGCTCGATCGCGAACGTCAGGGGAAAGTGGCCGAAGCCCCGAAATGCGGTGGCGTAGGTGTGGTTGGTGTACACGGTGTACGCGTCGCAGCGGACATGCTCCACGCGGTACGGTCCGGTGCACTCTGAGCAAATGGCCCGCGCCACGCGAGGCGTGGAATCGGTATACGCCCCCGTGTCCAGGAGAAAGGTGAGGTCTGCCACCTGCAGTTGGCCGTCGCGGGTGGCGCCCAGCTTCACGTCAGCCACCAGGCCGATGCCAACGGGGGACGTGGCCATATCCTCTTCGCGGCTGTTGACAACCTGCACGGGCCGGCCGCCGACCGCGCGCGAGGCGAGATAGGCCAGCACTTCCAGCTGAACGGCGGCCTTTCCGCCGAACGCCCCCCCCACCAGCGGCACGTCCACGATGACTTGTCCCTGCTGCAGCTGAAAAGACTTGGCCAACAGCTTCTGGACTTCGAACGGCGCCTGGGTCGTCGATTGCACGATGACACGCCCGTCGTGCAAAATCTCCACGCGGGCGGATCGCGTCTCCATGGCCGCGTGGTCAACCTGGGGAACGCTGTAGTGCCCCGCCACCACCACGTCGCTCGCGGCCCACCCCTCCGTCGGGTTGCCCCGCCGAACCTTCGCGTGGTCCGCGATATTGGTGTGCGCCTGCGGGACGACCGGTGGCTGGGCGCGCGTGTAGGTGCCCAGCGCCGGGTGAATGAGGGGGGCATCGGAGGCCACCGCCGCTTCGACCGTGGCTACCAGTGGCAGCGCCGCGTACTGGATGGCCACCCGGCGCGCGGCCGCGCGCGCCTCGGCCTCGCCATGGGCAATCACCAGGGCGACCGGCTCGCCATGGTAGCGCACCGTACCGCGGGCCAGGGGAGGACGGTCCTCCAGGACTTCCCCGCACAGGAGATCCGTGTCCTCGCCGGTTAGGATGGCCACCACGCCGGGCATCCGCCGCGCGGAGTCGACATCGACGCGCACCAGCTGCGCGTGGGCGTGCCCGCTGGGCACGATGCACGCCGTGAGTGTGCCCACGGGCGTCACGTCGCCGCGGTACCGGGCCCTCCCGGTGACTTTGTTGGGCGCTTCCTTGCGGGCCACACTCTGCCCCACGGCCTGCATGCGGCGGCCAAAGGCGCCGGCGCCCGGGTTCGCCGCCGCGGGGGCCGTGGGCTCGGTCTCTTGCTTGGCTGACTGACTTGCTTGAGCTGTAGGCATGTTACGGAGAGTGTGGGCAGGGAGGCCGCGAGTTATGTGTCGCTCACCTGATCCAGCACTATCGCCGCGGGGCTGTCGCCGAAGCGGCCCACGCGATGGAGCGGAAGACCTGCGGCGGCAAACGCGGCCTCGACGGCGCTGCCCTCGGGTTCGGGAATGGCAAACAAGAGCCCGCCCGCGGTGACCGCGTCGTACAGGAGGCCTAAGCGGGCCTCATCGGTTCCCAGCCGGTCCGTCACGTGGGGCGCAAAGAAGCGGCGGTTGCTGCGACTGCCCCCGGGGTAGGCGTCCTGGGCCGCCAGCTCCTGAGCTCCCGGAAGCAGCGGGACGCGCGAGGGGTCCAGCACCACCGTCAGCCCGGCGCCTTCCGCCATCTCCCACAGGTGGCCCAAGAGACCAAACCCGGTCACGTCCGTGCACGCGCTGGGGCCGCCCAGCCCGCGCAGGACCTGGGCCGCCGGGCCGTTGGACGCCAAGAGCGCATCCACGGTGGCGGCGATCCACGCGGCGTCGGCCGTGCCATCTTTGAGGCCCTTCACCAGCACCCCCGTGCCAATGGGCTTGGTTAAGTACAGGCGGTCGCCGGCGTGGGCCGTGCTGTTGCGCCAGATGTGGTCGGGATGCACCACGCCGGTGACGGCGTAGCCCATCTTCGGCTCCGGGTCGTCGATGGAGTGGCCGCCCAGCAGGTTGACGCCTGCCGCCTCCAGCACTTCGCGCCCGCCATCCAACATCGCGCCCAGCGCCGCGAGCGGCAGCCGGTCCGCCGGAAAGGCCACCAGATTCAGGGCCGTGAGCGGCGTGCCGCCCATGGCATACACGTCCGACAGCGAATTGTTGGCGGCCACCGCGCCAAAGGTCCGCGGGTCGTCCACCACCGGGGTGAAAAAGTCCACGGTCTGCACCAGCGCCAGGTCCTCGGTCAGCCGAAAGACGCCGGCGTCGTCGTGCGTGGTGTTGCCCACCAGCACACGGGGATCCACACGTGAGGCACCCACGTGGGCGAGAGCTGCCGTAAGGTCCGCCGGACCCAGCTTGCACCCTCAGCCAGACTTGCTGGTCCAGTGAGTCAGCTGAAGAATATCGGATGGCACAGACTCGCTCACGGAGATCCCCCTATTCTCTGGCCGGATAGCGCCCCCGGCGCGTCGCCCTGGCTAGGCATGCCCGCCGCCAGCGCGGTTCAGCGTACCATAGGAGCGTGAGGTGAGAGCTGTGCATGCGAATAACGAAAGCCGCGCGGTCAGCGAAGTGGAACTGCGCCTAGCCCCGGGGCGGCATCGAGCCAGCCAGGGCTGTCCCTGGATTTTTCGGGGCGAGCTGCTGCGGCATGAGGTGCCAGGGGGATCGGTGGTGCGGGTGGTGGATGCCACCGGCCGATTTGTGGGCCGGGGCATCTACAGCGATCGGTCCCAGATCGCCGTCCGCCTGATGGCGACCGATCGCACGACGGCGGTCACAGTGGAGCTGGCGCAGCGGCGCATCGAGGAAGCCGTGGCGTGGCGCAGCCGGCTTTATCCCGGCCGCGACAGCGTGCGGCTGGTCAACAGCGAAGGCGATGGGCTGCCCGGGCTGGTCGTGGACCGCTACGACACCCAGCTGGTGGTCGAGGTCACCACCCAGACGATGGCCGTGTGGCTGCCGGCGCTGGTGGACACCCTGGTGGCCCAGCTGGCGCCGACGGCCGTATTCGAGCGCGGGCGCCTGCCCGTGCGCGGCCACGAGGGCCTGCCGCAGGAAGACCGCGTCGTGATGGGCGACCCGGCGCCGCTGGTGTACGTCCACGAGCACGGGGTGACCTACGGCGTCGACGTGGTGGGGGGCCAGAAGACGGGGCACTTTTTGGACCAGTATGAGAACCGCGCCGCTGCTGCGCGGTTTGCGGCCGGCGGCCGCGTCCTGGATGTGTTTAGCCACACGGGAGGCTTTGGGCTCACCGCCCTCGCGCAGGGTGCCACGGCGGTGGTGGCGGTGGACAGCGACGAGGGCTCGCTCGAGCAAGCCCGGGCCAACGCGCAGCGGTCCGGCTTTGGGGATCGGTATGAGACGGTGGCGCAGAATGCGTTTGACTGGCTGCGCCAGGCCAGCGGGGACGGGCCGCAGTATGAGCAGGTGGTGCTGGACCCTCCGGCCTTCACCCGATCCGCGAAGGCCGTGGCGGGGGCGCTCCGCGGATATCGCGAAATCAACCTGCGCGCCTTGAAGCTGGTGAAGCCGGGTGGAACCCTCGTCACCAGCAGCTGCTCGTATCATGTGGACCGATCGCAGTTCCTGGAGGTGGTCGGTGAGGCGGCCCGAGACGCGCACCGGCGGGTGCGCGTCCTCGAGGTGCGGGGCGCTTCCCCGGATCACCCCAGCCACCCGCTGCTGCCGGAGTCGCGCTACCTGAAGTGCCTCATTCTTGAGGTGGAGTGATCGCGCGGCGGGCAGCCACTCATCCGGCCAAGGGGCCGGATGGGTCCCGCTCGCCGCTGGCGTCCTCTAGGGCCAGCCCCTTGGGCTCCGGCAGCACCAGCAGCGTGAGCGCCGCGCCGGCAATGGATGCCAGCGCCAAAATGCCCATGAGGCCGGGCAACTTGAGGTCCACCAGCACGAGGGGAAAGAGAAAGGCCCCTAAAAAGGCACCAGTTTTCCCCGACGCGGCGGAAATGCCGTTGGCGGTGGCCCGGACGTTGACAGGAAAGATTTCGGCGGGGTACACGAAGGTCGTGGTGTTGGGGCCAAATTCAATGAAGAAGTAGCTGAGCCCGTACACCAGCAGGAACAGCACGGGCAGGGCGCTGATGGCATGAATCAGGAAGATGGCGCCGTACGCCGCCCCCATGATCACAAATCCCATGGCCTGCATGAAGCGGCGCCCAATGCGATCGATGGTCCACGCGGCCACCCAATACCCCGGCAGGGCAAACACCAAGAAGATGCCGGCCGAGATCAGGATCGTGTGCAACAGCGTCGCCCCGGGCAGAAGGGCCTTCAAAATCAGGCCGGACGACACGCCGTTGCCGTAAAAGGCGATGTCCAGCAAGAACCACGACCCCGCCGTCCCGATGAGCCGCAGCACGAAGGGCCGGCTCGAAAGCTTCTTGGTCACGCGCGCCTGGGTGATGGCCCCGCCGTCGCCCAACACCGCCTTCACCGAGGCCAGCGCGCCCGCGGTGTCGCCCTTGACCCCCGCGAGAAAGCGGGGCGTCTCGGGCATCGTGTAGCGCAGATACGCCACCACCAGCGCGGGAATGGCGCCGCTGCCCAACATGATGCGCCAGGCGATGTCGTGGGGGACGCCGCTGCCCAGCAGCACGGCAGCGTACAGCGGCCCAATCAGCAGGCCGAGGCCCTGCATGGCAAACACGCTGGCAATCAAGCGACCCCGGGTCTTTTGGCGGGAAAACTCTGACGCGATAATGGAGCTGGTCGAATAGTCGCCGCCCACCGCCACGCCCAGGATGATGCGCATGATGAGCAGAAACGTGAAGTTGGGGGAAAAGGCCGACAGAATCGCCGCCGTGGCCAGCACCAGCGCCTCGACCAGCGCCATCGTGCGTCGGCCGATGCGGTCCGCCAAGCGGCCAAATGTGAGGGCACCCGCCACCGCCGCCAGCAGCGAGGTACTGTTCAGCCACATCAGCTGGGTGGTGCTCAACAGCCAAATGGGCGTCAGGATCGTGGTGACCGTGCCGATGATGAACAGGTCGTACGCATCGGTAAAGAACCCGAGCCCGGCCGTCAGCACCATCCGCCGCTGTCCCCGGTCCCTCAGCGGCGATCGGTCGCTCGCTTCGAAGCTGGCCATGGCTTCCCCCCCGCTGCCTGGCTGCGGTCTTCGCCGCGCCGGCGCTACCTGTAGGCTGTCGCACACCGAACCGAACTATAAAAATCCTACGAAGGGCGCGTTAACAGCAGGTGACGGTGCCATTGCGATGCGGTTAAGGTTCCGTTAAGGAGGCGGACTCAATCAGCGGACCCGGTGTCGTCGGGTTCGCGCTCGTGCTCCAGCGTGGCGAAGACGCGCACCAGCGCCTCAAGCCCTTGAACCAGCCGCTGGCGCTCGTCAGGGTCCATGTGGCTCCCGACGCGCTCAAACTGGTGCTGGCGGCGCGCCAGCACCACGTCCACCAGCTGGCGTCCATAGGACGAGAGGCGGACGCGCACGACGCGCCGGTCTTCAGGATCCCGCTCCCGGCGCGCCAGGTTGGTGCGCACCAGCCGGTCCACCAGCCGTGTGGTGGCGCTTTCTGTCAGCGCCAGCTCCCACGCAAGTTCTCCCATCGTCAGCGGGGGCACGCGGTTCAGCGCGATCAGGGCCCCCATCTGCGGCGGCGTGCAGTTGAGCCCCACCAGTTCGTGGTCCTCCTGGGCGTCCAGGTACCGCAGGATGCGCGGAAACAAATCCTGAATGCGCGCCACGAAGGCATCGCCGCCAATGGCGCCCGGCTCACCGCTGGGCATCTCTCGCCCTCCTTCGCTTCCAGTATAGCCAAAGGACGCGGGCGACTGGTGCAAATATTGCACTTGACAAGTGTCTGGGTCGGGATACAGTCGTGGCAGGAGGGGTGCCGTGTTTATCGAACGGGTGGGCATCGTCGGCGCGGGCACCATGGGCGCCGACATTGCCGCGGTGCTGGTGCTGCGCGGCATTCCGGTGCGCCTCCACGATGTGGAGGCGCCGCAGTTGGAGCGTGCGGGGGACCGGATTCGCGGCGTGCTGGCACAGCGCGTGCAGCGAGGCCGGCTGCCGGCCGCAGCTGTCGCTGACCGGATGGCCCTGCTGCAGCCAACCACCGATCTCGGGAGGCTGAGGGATGTGGATCTAGCCATCGAGGTGGTTCCGGAGCGGCTGGCGCTCAAGCGCGCGGTGCTGTCCCAATTGGACCACGTCGCACCACCACTGGCCATCCTCGCCACCAACACGTCGGCCCTGCCCGTCCGGGAACTGGCGGACGCCACCGGGCGGGCCGACCGCGTGATTGGCTGCCACTTTTTCTTTCCGGCCCACACCATGCCGCTGGTCGAAGTGGTGCGCACGGAAGCCACGCGCCCCGATGTTGTGGCGGCGGCGGTCGGCCTCTGGCAGGAGTGCCGAAAGGTGGCGCTGGTGGTCCCAGACCGGCCGGGCTTTGTGGTCAATCGGGTGTTGATGCGCGCCTTGGCGGAGGTGTTTCGGTTTGAGGAGGAGACCGGCTCGGATCCTTCGGCCATCGACGCGGCGCTGGCGGCGTCCGGCCTGGTGCCGATGGGCCCCTTTCGCCTGTGCGATGCGCTGGGCCTAGACGTGGCCCTGGACGTGGCTCGGACGCTGACCCGCGAGCTGGGCCCGCGCTTTGCCCCCAGTGCCGAGCTTGCGTCGCTGGTGGCCCAGGGGCGCCTGGGGTCTAAGGTGGCCGCCGGCGGCTTTTACGCCCCAGGGGCTCCCGCGAGCGCCCCCGATCTCGAGGGGACGGACCGCGACCGCCTCGTGCGCCGGTTTCAGCTGGCGGCCGTCAATGAGGCGGCGCGGCTCGTGGACGAGCGGGTGGCCCCGGCCGCAGACATTGATTTGGCGATGCGGGCCGGAGCCGGGCTGAAGCAGGGGCCGCTGGCGTGGGCTGACCGCGAAGGGTTGGCAGAGGTGGCACGATCCATGGAGGAGATGACGGCGTTGGGCCTTCGGGGATTCCGGGTGCCCGAATCGCTGGATCGCCTGGTGCAGCAGGGGTGGACCGGCGCCAGTGTGGGCCGCGGCTTCATGGTGGTGGCCCGATGAGCGTGGTAAATGTGGACCGCAGGGGGGCGGTCATGACCATCACCATCGCTCATCCGCCGGTGAACGCCATCTCACCCGATGTGCTGGAGGCGCTGGGGGCCGCTGTCGCCGAGGCGGAGCAGGACGCCGCCATCCGTGCGGTGGTGGTGTCCGGGTCCGAGGCCGTGTTCGCGGCTGGGGCCGATTTGCCGGCGTTTTTCGCCCGTGGCCAGCCCCCCATCACCGCGATCCATGCCGGGGTGGCTCTGCTGGACCGGCTGGAGGCGCTGCCGAAGCCCGTGATTGCCGCAGTGGAGGGGCTGTGCCTCGGCGGGGGCTTGGAGCTGGCGCTGGCGGCCGATCTGCGAGTGGCGTCGGCCCGCGCCCGATTTGGCCAGCCAGAGGTATCCCTGGGAATTATTCCGGGGTGGAGCGGCACGCGCCGACTGCCGCGCCTTATCGGGGTTGGGGCCGCACTGGACCTGATTCTGACCGGAGAAGCGATGGCCGGAGACCGTGCATTCGCGCTGGGGCTGGTCCAGCGGCTCGCACCCGACGGCGAGGCCCTGGCAACCGCCCAAAATCTTGCCCGTCAGCTGGCGCACAATGCCCCGGCCGCCTTGGCCCACGCCAAACAGCTGGTGCGGGCTTGGCACGAGCCGGGTGCTGCCGAGCGGGAGGCCCAAGCCAGCGCGCAGCTGTTGGAGACGCCCGACGCCGCCGAAGGACTGCAGGCCTTCCTGGAAAAGCGGCGGCCTCGGTTCGGATTGGGGAAGTAACGCGGTGGCTGGCGGCGGCAGGCGGGCCCCCGGCTTCACCCGTGTCTAGGGGAGTGACAGGACGGTGCTTTATCCCATGAACCTGCCATGAAGACCGGGGCCGCCGGGCCCGTGGCTCGCACCCAGGGTCCGTGGCCGATCGCGGCCGCAGCCCTGACGGGCGTCCCCCTGCTCGCGGGGCAGCTGGCCGGGCCGGCCTTCTCCCAAATTTCCGAATCCGGTGTGCTGTCCGCCCTGATGGTGGGCGCCGGGCTGGCCGGCGGTGTCTTGGCGCTGGCGTGGGCGGGAGCGCGACACCGCCGGACGCGGGGCGCGGCGGCCCGCCGCTCGATGGCCTGGGTGGCGGCGGCAGCCCCGTGGGTCCTCATCCAGGCTTTTGCCGTCGTCTGGACGGCGGCGGCGCTCAAGGTTGTGGGGTGGCCCGGCACGTGGGGGTGGGGACTGGCCATCGTGCTCCCATGGCTTGCGGCGGTATTCGCTCTTGGGGGCGGTCGCTGGGTGCTGCCGGCCACCGCGTCGGTGGCGCTGGCCGCCTGGGTGGTATTTCTCGCCGGGTTTCCCTGGCCTCACCCGGTGGGGCTCGCCGCGACGGGCGGCCTGAACGGAAGTATCTCACTGCTTGGCCCGGGCGCTCAGGCCCTGATATATCCGGCGCACGTGCTGCGCGCGGCTTACAGCCAGCGATGGTGGGATGATGTGGCGCTGGCCGCGGCGGCAGTGCTCCTATGTGCGCCATGGCTGTGGCTGGTGGGCTGGGCCGACGCTCTCAGCTTGGCACCGACGGCGCGGCACCCCGGGTGGGAGGTAGCGGCGCTCGTGGGGGCCGCTTGGCTCTTCATGGCGCTGGGCACCCAGCAGTCGGCAGGACTGAATCCGCTCGTGGGCGGACTGATGGCGGCGGTTCCTGGCGGGATGCGGTGGGTGGGGCTCGTCGCCTGGGTGGCGGGCCTGACGGCGGCGTTTGGCGCAGCTTGGGCACAAGTCGGCGCGCTGTTCGTCGGTCCGGTGCGCAGGATGGCAGCCATGGCTCTTCCCTCGGCCGCAGCCGGCTTCGTGGCGTGGGCCGTGCTTGGGCCTCTCACGGACCTGCCTGGCTGGCCTCGGGCGGCTGTGCCGCCGCTGTTCATCAATGCGGAGGCTGGCTTGTTGATGGTGGCGTATCTGGGGGCCCCGGCGCTGGGCGCCTTGGCTGTCGCCGCGCTGTGGGGCCGAACCGGCCGCCGCCTGGCGCCGGCGTGGCTGATGGCCGCTTGGGTGGCCGGATTGGCGGCGTCGCTGCCTGGAGTGGAGGGGTTTCATCGCTGGTCAGGCGGGCCCTTCTGGCACCACCTGCTTGCGGGCGTGCCCGCCGGATACGGGCTGGGCTTCTTTTGGCTCACGCCCGTCCCTGGCCCGCCGGACTGGGGGCTCGCGGCCGGCGTCGGCGTGGCGGCGTTGGTGAGCGCGGGCCGCCTAGTGTTCCAGCGCGCCGCTCGCGTCAGCACCCCGTGAGCGCGGATGAAGCCGGCCGCCGCGTCTAGCCGACGCGGCGCGAGGGCGGCTGCAGATGGACGGGTGCCGTGGGCTGATGGCGGGCACGCACGGGGCCGTGCATCCACACGGTCATGAAGCCAATGGCGGCCAGTCCTACCAGGATGTATCCGACCAGCGGCTGCAAGGCGTGCATTTGGATGAGCGCCCACAGCAGGAGGCCCACGCCTCCAATCCACGACAGTCCGGTCCGGTGGCTGGCGCCCGCCATCCCCGCCACCATCAGCCCCGCCAGCAGCAGTCCCACCCAGAACCATCCGCCCCCGACCACGTTGGTCGCCACGATGCCCCCGATGGTGATCAGTCGGATCAGGCCTTTGGGGCTCAGGATAATCCCTCCCGCTGGTTGGGTCGCCAACCACTAAATTAGGGGGCGGGGTATAATGGAAATACCACAGGTAGCGTACGGAGCCCTTGCCCACGTTACCACGATCTCGACCGAGACCGGCCACGGGAGCGGCTGTTTTCGACATTTTTTTCGGAGCCGAGGGCGAGCGAAGGGCAAGAAGGGAGGCCGCCCTCGAGGGCGGCCTCCCTTCTTGCCCCTATGGGGAGGTTCAGACGCCCGGCGGCACCGTGGCGCCCACGAAGTGGGCCATCCAGTACGAAGTGCCAAACGAGTCAATGTGCACACCCGTGGCATACGTGTCCGCTCCAATGAACTGGCCGCCGCCCAGGTAAATGCCTACGTGGCTGGCCCCTGCGCCATTGGTGGCAAAGAACACGAGGTCTCCCGGTTGGAGCTGGTCATAGGCGATGCGCGTGCCCACATCGAACTGAGCGTACGACGTGCGCGGCAGGTTGATGCCAAAGTGGGCAAACACGTACTGCACCAGTCCCGAGCAGTCAAAGCCCGTAGTGGGCGACGTGCCGCCCCACCGGTAGGGGTCGCCCACCAGCGAGCGGGCGAAGCCCACGATGGCCGCGGCCCGGGACTGGGCCGCCGTGATGCCGCGGTCGGTTGAGAGCGCCACCTGGAGCGCGTGCCACACCGCCGGACCCGCGAGCCCATCCACCGTCAGGCCTTCGTGGCGCTCGAACGCCTCCACGGCCGCCTGCGTGTTGGGGCCAAAGATGCCGTCCTCGCCGTAGGTGTTGAAGCCAATCGAGGTTAGATCCTTCTGGAGGGTTAGGACGGCCGCTCCCCGGTCTCCCAGGCGCAGCACGGATGGCGAAGAGTGGGTGGGAGCAGGGGTTGGCGCGGGCTTCGAGGTTGGGGCGGGCGGCGTCTCATTGAGCGCCGCCCACGTGGAGCTGCCAACCACCCCGTTCGCATCCAACGCGTGCGCCCGCTGGAAGTTGATGACGGCGGCCAGCGTCAGCGGCCCAAAGGCGCCATCGGTGGCCAGACGCGCCCCGAAGGCATTCAGCCGCTGCTGCAGGTGCACCACGGCGGACCCGGTGGCGCCTTCGTGCAGCACGGGGTTTGAGGGGGTGGCGACCGGCGGGGTGGACTTGGCCACGGCGACAGCCACCACCGGAGTCTCGTCGTGGAGCAGTGCGCTCATCGTCGTGGGATTAAGGCTCGTCGTCACCGTCAGCCCGTGCGTGCTTTGAAAATGCTGCAGGGCGGCCAGCGTCAGCGGCCCGAACGCCCCGTCGGTGGCGAGGCCGGCACCGAAGCGGTTCAACAGCTGCTGCAGATGCACCACGGCGGCACCGCTGCTGCCTTCGTGCAGGGCAGGATTGGACGGGCTGGTGCGGACCAAGGTGGCCACTGCTTGGCGCTGTTGGACCGCTTCGCTGAGATAGCGCCACGTCAGCGCACCGACGATGCCGTCAGATGTCAAATGCTGAGACGCTTGAAAGTTGCGCACGGCGGTTCCTAAGAGGGGGCCGTAGAATCCGTCGAGGTGCCCCTGGTAGTATCCCAGGGCGTGAAGGTCGGTCTGAAGGGTTTTGACGGGCGCCCCATGACTTCCGGGAATAACCGTCACGTTGGCGGCTTGGACGACTTGCGAAATGGCGGGCAGCGCGGCCACAGTAATGCCGAGGGCCACCCGTGCGATGGTCCGGCTCCGCGCAGGCTGACTGGACAGAGTGATTCATCCTTCCTTCTTATGCCTGCCTCCGGGGTTAGTCTGGGAATTTCCCATGGTTCGGGGGAGAAGGAGCCCCCTTCCGACCTTTGTCGGATTCACCGGTTGATATCCCCCGTACTCCATCGTGGAGATTCGGCTTCGGTGTGGCCAAGTTTATGGGTATGGAAACGTCCTGTCAAGGAAACATTAAGGGTTTGTGGCTCTCGGTGGCGATGGCGGGCGAATCTTGGCGCCCCCTGTGCGGGGCCGCATAGCCATGTGGTCGGATGCCGACGCTCTCGATGCGGGCCCACTGGTGCCGCCGGCACGTGGGGGCATGATACAATACCGCCAGTGTGGCCGGGCGGCCACGAGCGGCACTCTGGATGCGACTTGAGGTGTGGATTATGCGAGCGGTGGACGCCGCGCATCAAATTTTGCAGGAATCCGGGCAGCCCATGCCCGTTCACGACTTGTTGGACGAGGTCGCCAAGCGCGTGGGCCAGGACCCCGACGCGCGGACGCTGGCCGCGATTTACTCAGACATTAACTTGGACGTGCGCTTCACGTATCGCGCGGAGGGGCTCTGGGCGCTGCGCGACTGGGCCGCGAAGGGGGGGCACGCGGCCGGGGCGGCGGGCCGGGACCGCCCCGCGGCAGTCGAGGAAGCGGACGAGGTGGAAGAGGAGGACGGCTGGTGAGCCAGCTGCCTCCTCTTTTCTCTAGGACCCCGAGGGCAGGAGCGCAGGGGCGGAACCTTTAACTCTAAAGGGAAGCAATCGGCAGGCAGCGGAGGGTCAGAGGCTTGGCAAAATTTTTGTTTGTGACCGGCGGAGTGGTGTCTGCGCTGGGCAAAGGGATCACGGCTGCATCGCTGGGCCGCCTGCTGAAGTCGCGGGGCTTGCGCGTCACGGCCCTGAAGCTGGACCCGTACATCAACGTGGACCCCGGCACGATGAGCCCCCTGCAGCACGGCGAGGTGTTTGTCACCGAGGACGGCGCCGAAACCGACCTGGACCTTGGCCACTACGAGCGATTCATGGATATCAACCTCGGCCAGGCCAACAACGTGACGACCGGGCGGATTTATGCGGCGACGATCGCTCGGGAGCGCCGCGGCGACTTCTTGGGGGGCACCGTCCAGGTTATTCCGCACATCACGAATGAGATCAAAGAGCGGATTCATCGCGTGGGGGAGGCCAGCGGCGCCGACGTGGTCATCGTGGAGGTTGGCGGCACGGTGGGCGACATTGAGAGCCTTCCCTTTTTGGAGGCGATCCGCCAGATGCGGACCGACGTGGGCCGCGATGGCGTGCTCTACATTCATGTGACGCTGGTCCCGTTTCTGAACGCCGCTGGCGAAGCGAAAACCAAGCCCACGCAGCATTCGGTCAAAGAGCTGCGCAGCATTGGCATCCACCCCGACGTGATTGTCTGCCGCACGGAGCGGCCTCTCTCGGCCGACCTGCGCGAAAAAATTGCGCTCATGTGTGACGTAGACCGGGATGCGGTGGTCCAAAACGTCGACGCCGATACGATTTATCGGCTGCCGCTGATGCTGAAGGCGGAGGGATTGGACGACCTTGTCATTGATCGGCTGGGGCTTCAGGCTCGCCCGGCCGACCTGTCAGAGTGGCAGGCGCTGGTGGACAGCGCCGCCGCGCCCACGGAAGCTGTCACCATTGCGGTGGTGGGGAAGTACGTGGCGCTGCATGATGCCTACCTGAGTGTCGTGGAGGCGCTGTCCCATGGGGGCATCGCGGAGCGGGTGCGCGTGAATCTCCGCTGGATCGACGCCGAGACGGTCGAACAGGACGGCACCGCCTGCCTGGACGGGGCGGACGGCCTCCTCGTGCCCGGAGGCTTCGGCCTGCGCGGGGTGGAGGGCATGATTCGCGCCATCGAGTGGGCCCGAACCGGCCAAGTGCCGTTTTTCGGCATTTGCCTGGGGCTGCAGACTGCGGTGATTGAGTTTGCCCGCAACGTGCTGGGGCTGGAAGGGGCGCAGTCGACCGAATTCATGCCGGCGTCGCCCTACCCCGTTATCGATCTGATGCCAGACCAGCAGGACGTAGAGGACATGGGGGGCACCATGCGGCTGGGCAGCTATCCGTGCGAAATTCGCCCCCGCAGTCTTACGGAAGCGGTCTATGGGCAGAGCTTGATTTTTGAGCGGCACCGCCACCGCTTCGAGGTCAACAATCGCTTTCGCGCGAAGATGGAGCAGCGGGGGCTGGTGGCATCCGGCACGTCGCCGGACCGGCGGCTGGTGGAGATTATGGAGTTGGCCACGCACCCTTGGTTTATTGGGACGCAGTTCCACCCCGAGTTGCAGTCACGCCCCAATCGTCCTCATCCGCTGTTTGCGCACTTTATCGGGGCGGCCCATGCGTATCACGTCGAGGGGGTTCCCCCCATGCTGGCTACCGAGGGACGAAGCTGAGGCAGGCCGCACCAGGCCGCACCTCGGGCGCCAGCTCGCTCGCGAAGGCCACGTACGCTTCGAACTCCTGGGCATAGCCCGCTCGCAGCTGGCCATCATACGAGGCGGCCACCGCGCCCAAGACCGGCGGGTCGGCTGGCATAACCCCTGGGCCGACCTGGATCCGGTCGAGGGTGCACCGCCGCTGGCCGTTGTACCGGCACAGGGTGGCTCCGCAGCGAATCAGCGCCATGCAACGAACCTCCCCGCCTAACGTGCCCGCGGAGTCCTGGCATTATGTTGCACGTCAGCGGGTGTATACTGGCCACGAGGAGGGTGAGGCTGATGGGTATCATGGGTCGCATGTCAACCATCTTCAAGGCAAAAGTCTCTAAGGCGCTGGATCAGGCGGAGGACCCGCGGGAAACGTTGGACTACTCCTACCAGCGGCAGCTGGAGCAGTTGCAGCAGGTGCGCCGCGGCGTGGCCGATGTGGTGACGTCGAAAAAGCGGATCGAAATGCAGTCGGCGAAGTTGGAGGACCAGATCAAGAGCTGGGAGCAAGATGCGAAAGACGCGCTGAGCCAGAACCGCGAAGATTTGGCGCGCGAGGCGCTGACGCGCAAGCAGGCCGCCCAGCAGCAGCTGGATGGCTTGCACAGCCAGCTGACCGACCTGGAGCAGGAGCAGACCAAGCTGGTGGGCTTGGAGAAGAAGCTGTCGCTGAAGGTGGAGGCGTTTCGGACGCAGAAGGAAGTGGTGAAGGCCAAGTACTCTGCGGCGGAAGCCCAGGTGAAAATTGGCGAAGCCACGGGCGGCCTGTCCGAGGAAATGGCGGATGTGGGCATGGCGATGCAGCGAGCGCAGGACAAGACCGAGTCGATGCAGGCGCGCGCGTCGGCCATTGACGAGCTGTTGGATTCCGGCGCTTTGGATGACCCCATGGCGTCGGGCGATCACCTGAAGGACGAGCTCAACAAGATGAAGGCGACGTCCGGTGTGGATGACGAGCTGGCGAAGCTGAAGGCCTCGCTGCCGGCGGGAGGCGCCGCCTCATGATCGTGCGCATCATGACTGAGGGCCAGTACGAGCTGGATGGCGACCAATTGGAGTCGTTAAAGCATGCCGATGAAGAGCTCTTGGTGACGGTGCGCAACAATGATGCGGAAGGGTTCCGCAGCCACTTGGCTGCGGCGCTGGCGGTTGTGCGGGGCGGTCGGCCCCTGCACGACAGCGTGCTGAAGGAATCGGAGCTGGTGCTGCCGGCGCCGGATATGACCGTCAGCGAGGCCCGGCGCCTGTTTGACGAGCATCAGATTCTGTAAGAGGGCCCGGCGTCCGGCGCCGCCGGCCGCATGGCTCTTGTGTTGCATGCGTCCGCCCGCTATAATCGGAAGGGCGTTGCTGGGGGATGATGTAGCGGTAGCATAGGTGACTCTGGATCACCTCGCCCAGGTTCGAATCCTGGTCCCCCAGCCAGACATGGCCCCATCGTCTAGAGGCCTAGGACGCCGGACCCTCATTCCGGAAACAGCGGTTCGAATCCGCTTAGGGCTGCCAATTGACGGAGTCGCTGCCGAGAGGCAGCGACTCTTTTTGCATGCGGGCTGGTGCGGCCGCGATGATAAAGTGGGCGGAGGGGGCGAGGGATGCCAATCGGGGAAGCAGCTGAGGGGGCTCCGCCGGGGGGCGTTCGAGTCACTTGGGCGCTGACAGTTCGGTGGGCCGAATGCGATCCGGCGGGGATTATTTTTCACGGCCGCGTTTTCGAGTGGTTCTCGGAGGCGCGCGTGGCCTGGTTAGCCCACATCGGGGTATCTTATTACCGCGACGTGGTGCCCCAAGGCGTGGAGTTGCTGGTAACCGACGCCACGGCGCAGTTTCGGCGGCCGCTCCGAGCCGGGGACCCGGTGGCCGTGGAGGTGTGGGTCAGCCGCCTGTCGCCGGCGCGGATGCACTTTGCCTATCGTGCGTCGCTGGGGGCGGAGATGGCGATTTCGGGGGAGACGCGGCACGCGTTCGTGATGCAGGGCCGGGCGGGGAACCTCAAGAAGGTTCACCCACGGCTGTACGACGCGCTGCGGGGCGGCACCGGCGAGGCGACAGAAGTCTAGGGGGTTGAGTCATGGTAGAGCCGTATCAGTCAGAGCCGTTGACGGATTTTTCGCAGGGAGAGCACCGGGCGGCCATGGAATCTGCGCTGGCGTCAGTTCGGCGCCAGTTGGGTCGTGACTACCCACTGATAATAGGGGGCCGGACCGTCGAGACGGGCGCCTACATCACCTCGATCAACCCGGGACAGCCTGGCCAGGTGGTGGGCCGCGTCAGCAAGGCGCGGCGCCAGGATGTTGACGCGGCGCTGGACGCCTCCTGGACGGCGCTGAAGTCATGGGGCTATCAAAGTGCGGGCGCCCGTGCCCGGCTGCTGTATCGGGCGGCGGGCGAGATGCGGCGGCGCAAGTTGGAGCTGGCGGCCTGGGAAGTGTTCGAAGCGGGCAAGACGTGGCCCGAGGCCGATGGCGACGTGGCGGAGGCCATTGATTTTCTGGAGTACTACGGCCGCCAGATGGAGCGGCTCGAGAGCCCGGTCCCCGTCACCCCGCTTTCGGGCGAGGAAGACAGCGCGTTTTACATACCCTTGGGAGCGGGGGCCATCATTCCGCCGTGGAACTTCCCGCTGGCGATTTTGACGGGCATGACCATGGGGGCGGTGGTGGCCGGCAACCCCGTGGTCTTAAAGCCCGCCAGTCCCACCCCCATCATCGGGGCGAAGCTGATGGAGATTCTTGAAGCGGTGGGCGTGCCGCCGGGCGTGGTCAACTTCCTTCCGGGCGACGGCGGGGAGATTGGCGACCATCTGGTGGGACATGCCCGGACCCGGTTCATCTCATTCACCGGCTCGCGGGAGGTGGGGCTGCGCATCAACCAGGTGGCAGCTCAAGCTGGGGCCGACACCCGCTGGATCAAGCGGGTGGTGGCCGAGATGGGTGGCAAGGATGCCATTGTGGTGGACGAAACCGCCGACTTGGACGCGGCAGCGGCGGCCATTGTCTCCTCGGCGTTTGGCTACCAGGGGCAAAAGTGCTCGGCGTGCTCCCGGGCTGTTGTGGTCGATGAGGTATATGACCAAGTGGTGGACCGCGTGGTGGCGCTGACCGAGCGGCTGCGGGTGGGTCCGGCCGAGGATCCCACCAACAACCTCGGCCCGGTCATTGACGAGCGGGCCTTCAACAAGATCCTGAGCTACATCGAGTGGGGGAAGGCGAACGCTCAGCTGCTGGCCGGCGGGAACCGGGAGGGGGCCGACGGGTACTTTATCGCGCCGACGATTTTCGGCGACGTGGCTCCCGGGTCCAAGCTGGAGCAGGAGGAAGTGTTTGGCCCGGTGCTGGCCTTTGTCCGCGCCCGCGACTTTGACCACGCGCTGGACATCGCGAACGACACGGACTACGGGCTCACGGGCTCCCTGTTCAGCCGGCCTCGCGAGCGGCTCGAGCGGGCCCGGCGCGAGTTTCACGTGGGCAACCTCTACCTGAACCGCAAGTGCACGGGCGCCGTCGTGGGGGCCCACCCCTTTGGAGGATTCAATCTCTCCGGAACCGATTCCAAGACCGGCAGCCCCGACTACCTGCTGCTCTTCATGCAGATGAAGTCCGTGGCGGAACACCTCTAGGGCGCAAGGGCTGCGGGCGCCGTGTCCGGGGTGGCGCCCGCAGCTCCGAGGCCCGCTCGCGCCCTAGGCGTTGGGCCGGTGCTGCACAGCGGAGTAGGTGCCCGGGGCGAAGTGGAACGTGCCGTCCCGCCACCACAGCGTGTGCGTCGACACGTTGTCCAAAAGCTCCCGGTCATGACTCACGATGATGAGCGCGCCGGGGTAGCCCGCCAGCAGAGATTCCAGCTCCTCGCGCATGCGGAGATCCAGGTGATTGGTCGGTTCGTCCAGCAGCAGGACCGATGAGCGGCTCATCAGCGCAAACAGCAGGGCCAATCGGGACCGCTCGCCACCGGACCATGTCCCGACCGTGCCGTCCAGCAGCTCCCGCTTCAGACCGAAGCGCGCGCCCAAGCGGTACGCGGTCTCGCGGTCCATGCCCTCTTCGTGGGCGAGGCTTATGCCGGTGGCCTCTTCGGGCAGCAGGCTGGCGGCCTCTTGGTCGTACCAGCTGATGACCGCATCGGGGTTCCAGCGCACGCCGGGGGCGGACTCCGCCAGCGCGTGCAGCAGCGTGGTTTTCCCCGAGCCATTTGGTCCGACGATCCCTAGGCACGCCTTGACCGGCAACTTGAACTGGATGGGGGGCCAGGTGCGAGGCCCGCGGGACAGGGTGAGCCCGTCGACGATGAGGGCCAGGGTGCCCGCCAGCTCGCGCCCGCCATGGGCGAGGCGCCGGGGGGCCGTCATGGTGCGGTCCGCAGGCGCCACGGCTTCCCGATCCAGGCGGGCGATGGCGTGCATCCGGCTCTTGGCCATGGTGGCCCGATTGCCCTCCCGGTAGCGATCGACGTACGCCTGCAGGCGGGCCCGCTCCTCGGAGTAGCGCGCCCACTCCTCCGCGATCCGCTGCGTCCGCTCCTGTCGCAGGTGTTGGTACTGGCGATAGGTGCCGGTCAAGAGCCAGAAGAAGCCGTCTTCCCAGGTCATGATGCGCGTGGCGGTCCGCTCGAGAAAGCGCCGGTCGTGCGACGCCATGAGCACGGCCCCGCGGAACGCGCTGAGCGTGCGCTCCAGCCACTCCATCGCCTCCACGTCCAAGTGGTTGGTGGGCTCATCCAAGAGCCACAGGTCCGCGCCGGACAGCACGACCTGCGCCAGCGCCAGGCGGTGGCGCTCTCCACCGGACAGCACACTCGGCGAGTCGCCGTAGCGGGATTCCGGCAGGCCTGCGCCCTCTAGGGCCTGGCGCACCTGCGCCTCCCAGGTGTACCCGCCCAAGCGCTCGAATTCCTCCTGCACCACGGCATAGCGGGCCAGGACGGCCTCCAGGTCGGGTGCGCTCGGATCGGCCATCGCGGCTTCCAGAGCGCGCAGATCGCGGGTTAGCTCGGGGAGCCGCCGATTGGACGCGGCGGCCGTGTCCCACACCGTGCCCTCGCTCTGGGGATGCAGCTGATCGAGTGACGCAATGGTCAAGTCGGCAGAGCGGTCCAGATGGCCCCCGTCCGGAAGGCGCTCGCCGCTGATCACGCGAAACAGCGTCGTCTTGCCCATGCCGTTGGGGCCGACGAGGCCTATCCGGTCACCGGGATCCAAGCGAAACGTGGCATCCTGCAGCAAGCGCCGATCGCCTGCCACCAGTGTGATGCCGTCCGCCTTCAGCCAAGCCATAGAAAATGCCTCCCCTTGATTGTTGTCGAGGGAAGGCGACCAGTTACCTTCCCGAGCCGGCAGTCGTCCTGTTCTGGGCATAGGAATGCCCGACAGATCTACGCCAGAGCTCGGACCACCACAGCGCATCCTCCTTCGCCCGCGACCACGCGCGAGCCACCTGTCGGTGATGTCGCCAGTATACCATGCACAGGCTGCGCGGCCGTGCACCACTGCAGTGATCGCGATCCGGTGGCCCATGAGCGTGTCTGATAGGCGTTTACAATAAATGAAGCTAGTCGTGCGTCCCCTGCGCCAAAAACTTTTTCTCGGATTTCGCTTGCATCTGGTGTTCAGGGGGCGTAACATAGCGAGTGCTGTCCGACCGGCGGGCGACTGCCGGGTGGCGCGGACCTTGACAACTGAATCGGAGCAGGTAGACGACTTTCGGTTT
>JAKADP010000099.1 GCA_021820465.1 Bacillota bacterium | reverse complement strand
GGCGGCGCCGGATTGGTGGGGCGGCAGCGCGCTGTCGACGGCCATGCGCGCCAACTTGGTGGTGACGCCGGCCTCGTGGCGCACGCTGCCCATCCAGTGGCTGGTTAATCAGGCGGCGGCGCATCCGGCCCTCGTCAACGGGCTCCTGGTGGTCGCGATGGGCGCCGTGGCTGGCGCCCTTTTGGCTCACGGACGACCTTGGACGCTTTGGCTGGTGGTGGGGTTCCTCTGTCTGCTGTGGTGGTGGGGAGAAAATCTGGGTGGGCTCTTTGGGGGGATTGCCACCGACCCCAACACGGGGCCCGTGTGGATCCTGCTGGTGGTGAGCTCGCTGGTAGACAGGGTGCGCTGG
Source organism: Bacillota bacterium (assembly GCA_021820465.1). GTDB lineage: Bacteria > Bacillota > Sulfobacillia > Sulfobacillales > JAIMBI01 > JAJZWV01. Next base: position 7,161 of record JAKADP010000099.1, on the reverse strand, counting down.
GGCCGCGGTGACGGTTGACAACAAGAGACGTAGATAGCCGCGGTGGGTGGCTTCAGAGGCGGGGAGCCGAGCCGCGACAAGAGATGCACGGGGGACTCTGCGTCAATAACGGTGGGATGGCGGTCGGCGGTAGGAAGCCGACCAGCATCTTGCGCGAGCAGCGATCCAACTTGCGGCACCCGTATGACCGCGCGGGCGAGGGCCCGCCGCGCCGGGATCGCGATGGCGCGGTACCCGGGCATCCCGCACAGCAGGCCCAGCACCGCGACCGCCAGGGTGGTGGCTCACGGGTGGCGCCCCCGCGCCGGTGCCGCCTCTCGGGGACGGCGGCCAGCACCACCACCAGCACGCTGGGGCCGTCCAGTGGCAGCGTGTGGGGGTCCACCCGCGGGCCGCAGGTACACCCGCTGCGGCTGGCCGTGCGCCGTGCACCCCGGCGCCTGGCGCCGAAAGCCAGCGGTGTCCCCCCGATACGCCAACCCGGCACTGGCGTAGACCGTGTCCAAAAAGTGAGCGGGGTCCCCGAAAGTCTCCCACGCCAACACCGGGTGGCGCTGGCAACCGCCTGCCGGTCGGCGCTGAGCCGGCGCAGGGTCAACCCGAGTACGCGACCCCAGGTTCGCGATGTGGAAGCGCGGGAGAATCACGACCCGCGCGTGATGGACCACGTCGCGGAGGCGGTCCGCGCGTTGGGCCGGGGTCCACCCGATGGCGGCGTCCCGGGCAGAGCCCACGAGGGCCACGCCTCGCCGTCCACCACCGCTGCGGGCCCCACTAATGATGACGGACCAGCAGCCGGTCCCACGCGCGCGTCCTCGCGGCCTTCGACCCGATGCCTGGCGACGCGGCGGACCGTCTCGGGCACCGTGCGCGGCCGCGACCTGTGTGTCATGGTCCTGGCTCATCACAGCCGCCGCGAAAACGCCAGCCCCGCGACGCTCAGGCGTCCGTCCGTCACATTCCGCCCGACTATGGGTTAGTCCTGCGACTCGGCGGGGGTGCCGCCGAGTCGTATGATATCCCCAAGGGGGTGGAGACATGGGGGTGGTGGACCTTCGCTACGTGTATGAGGACCTGCTGACCATGCCTGACGACGGCAATCGGTACGAGCTGCTGGAGGGAGAGTTGGTAGTGAGCCCACCAGCAAAGCCACGCCACCAGCAGGTGGTCAAGAACCTCATCGTGGCCCTGGCTCGCTGGGAAGCGGCCAAGCTTGGCCGAGTTTACGCAGCCCCCCTGGATGTTGTTTTCGACCGTCACACAGTGTTCGAGCCCGACGTCCTGTTTATCTGTGCCGAGCACTTGGACATCGTGACGGAGAGCAATGTGAGCGGGCCTCCGGACCTCGTGGTGGAGGTGCTGTCCGAAAGCACCCGGCGGATCGACCTGGGGCGCAAGCTTCGAGCCTACGGACGCAACGGCGTGGACGCGTACTGGGTGGTGGACCCTACCGAAGGCACAGTGCAGGTGTTGCGCCGCGATGGCCAGGCGTTCGTCGCCACAGGCCTCCTTCGCTCAGACGATGCCGTTACGTACCTGGGGCAACCCGTCGCCATCGCCGACATCCTGGCAGAGTGACCTGCCGGCTCCCGCGTTCTGACCGCCGCACTACTGCGCCAGCTAGCCTCCATCGATGACCACGGCCTGGCCGGTGATGCTCCGTCCCAGCTCCGAGGCCAAAAACACCGCGTAGTCCGCCACCTCTTGGGGATCCAGCAGGCGGCGCTGCGGCACCAGCGGCTACATCACGTGATTCAGAATGGCCTCGAGGGGCACACCCCGCGTGCGAGCCAGGTCCTGCATCTGGCTCAGGACGAGCGCCGTGTCCACGTACCCCGGACACAGCGCCTTCACGGTGATGCCGTCCCCCGCCGTCCCAAGCGCCTCCATCTTGGCCAAGCCGATAAGCGCATGCTTGGCGGTGTTGGGATTTACGAAGTGCAAGAGCGGGCGGACGCTGCTCGAAGCGTCCCGCTCTTCTGGCCCGAGGCACCCCTGCGGGCAGGACTTGCGCGCGGGGGCGCCGAACCGTATCCGCCAACGAGCATCGGAAAGGAAGAGGATCATGCCATCGAAGCTTCGGGCGGTGGATACCGCCGGCTTGGACGCGGCGCTCCAACCCGCGGGTCTGGCAGCGGCGTGGGCCGCGGTGCGGCGGGTGTTTCCGCCGACGCCGCTGTTGGAGAGCCATGCCCTCAGCCGGTGGCTGGGGCGTCCCGTGTGGCTGAAGCTCGAGACCGTCACGCCCATCCGCGCCTTTAAGGTGCGCGGCGCCCTCGCGAAGGCGGCCGAGCTGGAATCTCAGGGCGACGCCGGGGGGCTGGTTACCGCGTCGGCCGGCAACCATGGGCTGGCGGTCGCGTTCGCCGGCCGGCGAATGCACCGCCCGGTCACGGTGTTCGTCCCCGAGCACGCGAACCCCACCAAGGTGGCGGCCATGCGGGCGCTGGGCGCGGATGTTGTCAGGGGTGGCCACACCTTTCGCGAGCTGGCCGACCGCGCCCTGCCGTTTTGTGAGCGTACGGGCGGCGTGTGGGTCCATCCGTTTGACGACCCCGCGGTCATGGCCGGCCAGTCCACCGTGGGTCAGGAAATCGCGCAGGTGCTGCCGGACGTGGCGCAGGTGGTGGTGCCGGTGGGCGGCGGGGGGCTGGCCTCGGGCATTGCGCTGGCGCTGTTGGCTGCTGCCCCCGGCGCGGAGCTGGTGGGCGTGCAGATGGCGGGTGCCGATGCGATGCTCCAGTCCCTCGCGGCCGGTCGGGTGGTGGCCATGGAGCGCGTGAGCACCATCGCGGATGGCCTAGCCCCCGGAACGGTCTCGGACCGGACGCTGGCCATCGCGGGAGCCGCCGCCCAGTTCGTCCGGCTCAGCGACGAGGAGCTGTATCCTGCCATGCGGGTTCTGCTGGAATGCGAGGGGGTGCCGACGGAGCCGTCCGCGGCGGCAGGGGTCGCCGCGCTGCTGTCGGGCCAGGTGGCTGGAAGCGGGCCCGTCGCCGTGGTGGTGACCGGTGCCAACTTCACCATGGAGCAGATGGCCCGTGTGATGGACACGCCCCTGCCGGCCGGCCTAGCGGCCGAGGCGGGCTGACGGGCCGCCTCGGCGAGGCTACCAGTCGGCAGGGATGGGGCCAGCCGGCCTCGCCACCGCCGCCGTCCCCGCCAAGGCGGCGGCGGCCAGCACGGCCGCACCGGTGGGCAGCGCCCCTTCGTCGGCCACAAAGTGGGCCGAGTGCAATCCACGCCCGGGGCCGACGTCGGCCGCGTCGGGGGAGCGCACGCCCAAATGGCAGTGGGCCGACGGCACCAGCGCCGCGACGTAGGCGAAATCCTCGGCGCCCGTGGACGGGTCGGCCAGCGCCACGGCGCGGTCCCCACCCAGGACGGACCCGGCGGCTTGCAGCGCCAGCGTGGTCATGCGCTCGTCGCAAATCACCGAGGGATAGCCATGCTCCACCTCCACCTCGACGCGGGCACCCGCCGCTTGGGCCACATGGGTGGCCAGGCGGCGCAGCTCCTGCTCCATGCTGGCGCGGCGCGTGGCCGTAAAGGTGCGGATGGTGCCGGTCAGCTCCACGCGGTCCGCCAAAATATTTTGCCGGTGGCCGCCGTGAATTGTGCCAAACGTCAGCACCGCCGGCTCTGTGGGACTGGTCATGCGGCTCACCAGCGTCTGGGCCAGCACGACGATCTGGCTGGCGACGACCAAGGCGTCCACGCCGCGCTCTGGGTGGGCGGCATGCCCTCCCTGCCCATGCACCGTCAGCGCAAAGTCGTCCACACTGGCCATCGCAGGCCCGCTCTTGAAGCCCACGGTGCCGGCCGCCAGCTCGACGTCGCAGTGCACCATGAGGGCCGCACCGACGGGTGGGTCGGACAGGATGCCGTCGCGCAGCATGGGGAGCGCACCCCCAGGTCCTTCCTCGGCCGGCTGGAACATGAGGACCACCGGCTGCGGCAGCTCGGCTTCATGGGCCTTCAGGAGTGCGGCTGCCCCCAGCACGGCGGTAGTGTGGAGGTCGTGCCCGCACGCATGCATGCGGCCCGGGATCTGGCTTTGGAACGGCAGGCTCGTCTCTTCCTGGAGCGGCAGGCCATCCATGTCGCCGCGCAGCACCAGGGCCAGGCCAGGCCGGCCCTTCCCCAGATACCCGGCGACGCCCGTGCCGGCAAACCGCCGGTGGGCAATGCCCAGTGCGTCCAGCTCCTGCTCCACCAAGCGGGCTGTTTCTTCGGTTTCGAGCCCCAACTCGGGACGGCGGTGAATCGCCCGCCGCAGCTCCACCAAATGGGGCATGAGGCTGGCCGCTTCCTGCAGCAGGTCAGCTGTCGGCATGGCCCCACCTCCCTTTCTCGGCGCGTCGAACTGCAAGGCCATTCGGCATGGCGCGTGGTTTTCCTGCTCATGAGGGCGGAGGCGTCGAGGCCGTCAGGAAAAACCATGCTACCGTGGTGCGGGAGGGGAATCACGGTGTACAATCCATCTTCATTTCGCATGACCGACAGCCACGCGGTGCGGGCCTTTGTGGCCCAGCACAACTTTGGACTCATGGTGTCGCAGACGGCGGAGGGCGAGTGGCTGGCCACGCACATCCCGTGGGTCTGGGGGCCCGACCCCGCCACCCCCCAGCTTCTGGGCCATGTGGCGCGCGCCAATCCGCACTGGCGGCATCTCAGCGGCGCGTCGGTGCTGGTGGTGTTCACGGGGCCGCACTGCTATATCTCTCCGAGCTGGTACGAGGCGGGGTTGGAGGTGCCCACCTGGGACTACACCGCCGTCCACGCGACCGGCCGCGCCCGCCTTCTGACCGACGCGGAGCTGGCCCGGCAGGTAGAGACCCTCGTGGCGTTTCATGAGCCCGGCGCGCCGCTCCTTAAGCAGTTGGACCACCCGGACATCGTGGCCCAGCGGCAGGCCATTGTCGGCATTGCCGTAGACGTGGATCACCTCGAGGGCAAGCAGAAGCTCAACCAAAACCGGCCGGCCGCCCAGCGGGCGCGCGTCGCGCGGGTGCTGGCACAAAGCCCCCACGAATCTGAGCGGGACATCGCGGCCCTGATTGCCGCCACGATTCCCCCCGAAGAGGCATAGGCGCCGGCGCCCGACGCTGACAGGCCAGCGCTCCTCCGGAAAAAGTTCTCAGCATGCGCTATGCTGATTCTGGCGCTTGACCCAGGGTCAGGCCAGACGATTGGAGGAGGATGCGCGATGGCAATCCGCAACGTGATTTCGACGTTGGGCAACGACGGGCGAGAAATCATGGGTCCTGATATCCTGCTTTATCATCATCCCGGCAACGACATTTTGAACGGCTCGCTGGTGACCGTGGAGTCGAATCACTTCTGCGTGCTGAAGTCGCGGGGAGCCATCTTGAACGTGTATGAAACCGGACAGTATCCGGTGGATACTCCGCAGAAAGTTCTCGTGGGCGCCATTCAGCAGTCGTTCTACGGGGGGCAGTCTCCCTGGCAGTACGAAGCCATCTATGTGAGCCGGGCCAAGCTGGTGATTCGCACGGAGGGCCAGGCGCTGTCGCGGGAGATGGCCCAGCTCCACTACCAGGTGGATTACTACATTCACGTGGACTCCAAAGACGACGCGCTAAAGTTGGTGCAGCACATGCCGTACGAGGGCCACTTCATCAAGACGCCTGAGGTGAACACCTATGCGGCACCGGTGCTGGAGCAGGCCATCAATCAGGTGTGCCAGGTGACGCCGCTGGAGGAGATCAATGAGCACATTCACGACATCTCCGACTTGGTGACCGGCCATCTGCAGGAGTTTCTCAGCATCTACGGCATCACCCTCAACAACGTGAAGGTGCTGGTGGCCCCGTCGGATCCCCTCATGAAGCAGCTCATTTCGCTCCGGGCCTTTGGCCTGAACGAGGAGCAGGCGGTCCGGTATCACATTGCCATGCTGATGGCCGACAAGGGGCTGCTGACGGCCCCCAACATCGTCACCAACACCGGGTTCACCATTTCGGGCGGCACGCCCTTGGTCAATCCCTTGGATCTCACCGCGGCGCGCGGCTGACGCGCGGGGAGAGAGGGAGGACGAAGCATGGAGCGGCACGACGCCTGGCCCGTGGCTCTCGACAAGTGGCTCTCCGAAGCACGGGATGCCAATCCCTACGCTACGGCGGAGAGCCTGCGGTCGTGGGACAACGTCATTCGCAACCACGTGGCCGATGCGCTCGAGGCCGTCGCGGGCCAGTGGCGCCTTTGGTACACGGAAGCCCACCGCACGCTGCCGACGCCCACGCGTGCGCACCCATGGCCGGACCGCGAGGCCATGGCGTGGGCGCAGGACCTAAAGCGCGTCGCCGACCAGTGTTCGGCGGAGGCGTCGCGCGTGCGCGCTCAGGAGATGCCTGCGGAAGATCGGGTGTTCCATCGCCTGCGCGCGCACGATGGCCTGCTGGACTTGCTGATGGCGTGCGACGCGCGGCTGGCGGGCCATGTCGATGCGCTGGTGGCGCTGGCCCGCCCGGGGGCGATCGGCGACGAGGCGGCCCGGCGGCCGCGCCTCTTGGAGGCGCTGTCGGCGGTCCAGGACGTCCTGCAGGAGCGGCAGGCCGCGCTGGCGCCCGCCACGCCGTTCTGAGGCCGCGCGCCAAAAGGCCCTCCCTAGGCGGGGAGGGCCTTTTGGTGGGCGCCGATCAGGCGTCTTGGCCGGCGGCCACCTCCTCGGGATGGCCGAACCAGCCTCCGTTGGCCTCCAGCTGGAACTGCGCGTTCAGGAACCGGAAGTAGTGGCCCCGCAAGGCCAATAGCTCGTCGTGGGTGCCGGACTCGGCCAGCTTGCCGTGGTCGATGACCAAAATCCGGTCCGCCTCACGAATCGTCGAGAGTCGGTGGGCCGCGACGAACGCCGTGCGGTTGGCCAGCAGCCGCTTGAGGCCCTGCTGGACCAGCACCTCGGTGCTGGTGTCGATGCTGGCCGTGGCCTCGTCCAAGATCAAAATGGCGGGGTCGGCCAGGATCGCGCGGGCAAACGCCAACAGCTGGCGCTGCCCCAGCGAAAGTCGGGACCCGCGCTCTTTGACCGGGGTGTCGTAGCCCTGGGGCAGCTCGCTGATGAAGTGGTGGGCGCAGGCCGCGACGGCCGCCGCCTCCACCTCGGCGTCGGTGGCCTCCGGCCGCCCATAGCGGATGTTG
>JAKADP010000098.1 GCA_021820465.1 Bacillota bacterium | reverse complement strand
CGTTCGGGCGCCTGAGAGTCATGGACACACGATTGTGACTCCCCAGCAGGTGCAGCCAATGAAGACCATACCCGGTAGACAGCAGGCTTCGGCCTATCACGCGCACCCAATATCGGTTGCCGGAGAGAAGGCGGGACAGGGCGGTGGCCATGTGCGATGGGCTCTGGCCGCCGATGGCCACCACGGCGTCTCCGGCCTCGATGGCCCGCGGGGCCTGCGGAAGCGGAAGAACCACCATCCCCCCCTGCACCCAGTAGAAGGCGAGGGGCAAGTGGCGGGTGGAGCGGATGGGACCCAAAGCCGTGTGAGGGTCGCCGAAATAGCGGGTGAGCTCGTCCGCCAGAAGCCAGTACCGCCACGCTGGCATCGGGTGGACAGCCTCGCTGACGATGCGGTGCGCAAAGGCGGGAAAGCCTGTGGCGCCGTCCTGCGGATGCAGCCGCTCCAGCTGTGTGGCCAGCATCTGCAGCGCACGGCTTCGCGCGTGGACGTGGGAGGGATGAAGCCGGGCTACCGCCAGGATGGCGGCGACAGCCACCAGGGAGGCCGCTAAGGCACCCCGCCGGAAGCACCCCGCCCGGCTCGGGATCGCCATCAGGACATCCCCCCTTTCTGACGCGAGGGATCGGGACTCGCGCGTGCGCGGAGGCGCGCGGTGCGCCGAGCCATCCCACCCGCTGCCGCCGCGCCCCGTCGCCACGCTTCGACCGGCTCTTGGCCGACATACATCACGGTCAGCGGCGCCTCACCTCGTCCAATCGTAGCACCTCGAAGATCGAGTGCCGGTGCGGTCGGGCACTCTGTCGCTCACCCATAGTGTGTCGGCGACTACGCCGGCGGCCCTGGCCCGAACGCCCGCACGGGTTCGATGGACCGGAGTGGGCGAGAACCCGGCAAGACCTCCTCAGGGATTTCCGTAGAGAGCTCGAAAACTGTCGAATCACCGGTATTGCGCGATTACCGTGGCGTTGGCGATGTCGGCGGCTCTAACAGTTCATGGAGATTAAACATGAAATATCCGGAGACATGTCGATATCATCGGCCGTGAGCTTGGTGAGGGGAGGCAGTGCAATGCCAACGGCCAACATCTTGGCGGCGGTCACGCGCATCACGGACCTGCTGGTCACTGTGGCAGGGGGCTTGTTCACGCTGGTCATGGTTTACGGTGGCATCCGGTTCATGACGGCATCCAGCCCAAGAAGCGTGGAGGGGGCCAAGAGCGTCATGGCACGCGCGGCTCTCGGGCTGCTGCTCATCCTCATGGTTGACGTGGTCAAGAATCTGCTCACGTTCATCGCCAAGTGATGAACCCGGTCTTGCTGTTTCTGCAGTACCTGGATGGGCTGGTCGTGGGGGGAATTACCGCGGCGGCGCAGGCCGCGCTCGCACAGGTGGTGTTTTTTCCCCTCGCCTGGACCGGTCCCGCGGTGGCGCTCGTGACGTGGTCGCGCGATCTGGCGGGCGGGGCCATGGGTGGGGCGCTGGCGGTGGCGTCGCTCACCGCGGTGTGGCCCAGCCTGCTGCGCCATGCACCGCCCGGCCCCTGGTCCGCCATTTTGGTCCGGGCCGCCCTGGGAGTCGTCGTGATGGGGGCGCTGCCCAGCCTGATGGTCCTGCTGCTCACGCTCAACAACACGGTGGTGGCCGCGCTCCTCCGGGGATCTGCCGTCGGAGCGGTGCGCTGGTCGGCCGGGGCGGTGCTGCTGTCGCCGCTGCTGCTGCTGGGACTGGCGGGTGTCCTGGCCGCCCTCGTGTTGTATCTGTCGCTGTGGTTCGTCGTTCGGGCGGTGCACGTGTACTGGCTGGCGGCATGGCTTCCCTGGGCCGCACTGGGGTTCGTGGCGACCGGAGACCCCGCCGTCCTGTGGAGGCCCTGCCGGCGCCTCTTGGCGCTGGTGCTGGTGCAGGCGGCTCAGGCGGCTGGGTGGTGGATCACCGTGCGGCTCGTGGTGGAGGCGGCATCGTTTGGCGGGCTCTTGGTGGCCGCCGGCGGCCTGTGGTTTCTCACGCGCATTCCCAATGAGGTGGCCCGGCTGGGAGGCGAGCGCACGCTGTGGTGAGGCGAGAAATACCTCTGCCGCTGCCCAGTGAGGCCGGGGCGCTGTTGGGCGTGAGCCTGGGTGACGCCCTGGTGCTGGCCACCGGCGTGGGACTGGGCGCCACGGCCTACGCCGCTGGCTCGGGGTGGGCCTCGGTGGCCGCCGCAGCGGCGGCGGCGGCTGTCCTTCTGGTGCGGCTCGACCACGATCCGCTGTGGATGCACGTCGGATGGTGGGGCTGGTATCACGTGACCCCTCAGCGATTCGTTCCGGAGGGCTGAGGGTCAGAAGACAGAACACCCAATCGAAAGGGGACTCAAGACGGTGGTCAAAATGACGGCGGGAATGCGCCGGCTGTATCCGCTTCGGGCCATTGGCGGCGGAATGTGCCTGTTGGAGCGGGATCGGTTTGTGGCGGTGATGGAGGTCACCCCCGTAGGGTTTGCGCTCAAAAGTGAGCGCGAGCGCTACGCGCTGGTCCTGCAGTTTACCAACTTCTTAAACGGGCTCAGCTTTCCCATCCAGATTCTCATCCGCACGGACCGCCTGCGCCTGGACGAATACCTGGCGGAAGTGAAGGCCCAGGAGGGTCAGCTGGAGCCTCACCTTCGGCCGGCCTTGGCGGACTACGTGCGCTTCCTGACCGAGTCGGCAGCGACCGAACACCTGCTGCGGCGCCGCTTCTTCCTGGTGTTGAGCTGGCAGGGCCAGGATTCCCGCAGCCGTCCCCTCAAGCGCGGCGAGGTGCTGTGGGACGAGGCGCAGATGGAGCTGACGCGGCGCCATGCGGCCGTGGCGGAGGGCTTGCGCCCGGCAGGTGTGCGCGTCCGCCAGCTGCCGACCGAGGAGCTGTATGACTTTGTGTTCTCGGCGCTTTCGGCGGCGGATCTGCCTAAGGAGGTGACGTGGTCATGGGACGTCGCTCCCTGGCCCGAGGACTCATAGCCGAGGAAAACCCCAGCGACAGCCTTTCGGATGCCGAGCGGCTGGGGTCCGTGTGGCCAGACTCGATTGAAGTCCTTCCGGATGCGATCGCGATAGACGACCGGTGGGTGAGGGTCTTGGGTGTGCGCGGCTGGCCGCGCGAAGTGCGCGCCGGGTGGTGGCGTCCTCTGCTGGAAGCGCCCTTTGCGCACGTGATGGTGCTGGGCATCGAGCCACTGGGGTCCGAAGAGCAGGTGGCCCGCCTCACCCGGCGTCTCATCTGGCACCAGGGGGCCGAGCGCTCCCGAGCCCAACTGGGGCGGCTGCCAGACGCGGCGAGTCAAACCGCGCTGGCCGACGCCGAGGAGCTGCGGCGGGAAATTGCCCGCGGGGCCACCCGACTCTTGCGCGTGGGGTTAGCCGTTGTGCTGCAGGCACCCACCCAAGCAGAGCTGGACCGCCGCACCCATCAGCTCATGACGCTGGCAGAAAGTCTCATGATGCCGCTCCGGCGATGCCGATTCCAGCAGGCGGACAGCTTTCGCGGCGTCCTGCCCGGTGGCTTCCCCGCGCATGGGGCGCGCGAAATGGATAGCCGTGCGGCCGCCACGCTGTTTCCCTGGATGGGGGACGATGTGCAGCACCCCCAGGGCCAGGTGTGGGGGGAGAACCCCCTGACCAAGAGCCTGATCGTGGTGGATCGCGGGCGCCTCCCGGCGCCGCACAGCCTCACCGTGGCGTGGTCCGGGGCCGGCAAGAGCTTCGCGACCAAAGTCCTCATGCTGCGCGCCCGCTATCAGGGAGTGCCGGTGTTGGTGGTGGACCCCGAGGGGGAGTACGCCGCGCTGGCGGATCCTGCCCACGTGGTCCAGGTGGGCCAGGGCGCGGGCCTCAATCCTCTGGCCCTGTACGACGGGACGGCCGCGGACCGCGTGCGGCGGGCCAGCTTCGTCGTGCGGTGGCTCGACGCCATGGGCACCCGCCTGCCCCGGCGCCTAGCGGAAGTGATCAAGGCGGATCTGGCCACGACGGACGAAACCGGGCTCTCGGCGTGGCTGACGCGGCTTGCGCGCACGGACAGCAGCGCCGCAGCGCGGGTGGAGCCAGCCCTGCGCGAGTGGCTGGCCGTGATGGGCGAGGCGCTGCCGACGCTGCCCGACGACGGCATTACGGTGGTGGACCTGTCACGGCTGCCGCCCAACCTCACGACGGCCGCGTATCTCGTGACTGTGGAGCACGTCGTGGCGACGCTGTACCGGGGCGCGCCGCGTTGGGTGGTGTTTGACGAAGCCTGGCACCTGCTGGCGAACCCGCAGCTGGCCCCGTATCTGGAGGAGCTGTATCGGCGGGCACGGAAGTGGCGCACCGCCCTCACGCTGGTGACTCAGGACGCGCATGATGCTCTGCGGTCCGTCTCGGCCGAGGTGTGCCTGCGCAACAGTCCGCTGGTGCTCCTACTCAGGCCACACCCCGACGCGGTCCCGGAGTTGTCCCGGGTGTTTCATCTCACCAAGCCGGAGACGGCCCTCCTGGAAGGATCCGGTGTCGGGGAGGGCCTGCTGATGATTGATCGCGATCGCGTGCCGATTCGCATTCACGCCAGTCCGCTCGAAGCGCGTCTGATTAGGGAGGGAGAACTTCATGCCCGTGGCGATTAAGGGGCCGGCCGGACGCTGGGCGCTGCCCGCCGCCGGCTTGATGCTGGCTGCGGCGAGCGTCTACAGCGCGCATCAGCAGGCGCCGGTTTGGGTGCTGGCGCGCGCCGTGCCCGCCGGCAGCCCGCTGTCGGCCCGCGACTTCCGCCAGGTGAGCGCGGTGGCCACGGCCGGTCCGCCCGTGCATGCCGTCGCGCGCGTCGACCTGGAGCCGGGTCAGACGGTGGTGTCGGCCGACTTTCGGGCCGGAGGCCCGGGGGCGGCTTTGGGCGCTACGCTGTCGGTGGCCTTGGACAGTGTGGGGCTGGCCGGCATCACGGCCGGAGACCGCGTCGAGTTGGCCGTTGCGGGGAGGCACAGCACCTGGATCTCGCCGCCGGTCGTCATCACGGCGGTGGCGGCTGGTGCCTACGGCGGAGCTGGCAGCGTGACGCTAACCGCCCCGATGGCGGTGCTCACGGCCATCGTGCGCCACAACCTCAGCCAGGCGAGCGTGATCAACCTGGGGCCGACGCCATGAGCGCTTGGTCGCAGGTGGTGATGGGCACCACGCACGGGGAGTTGTGCGCCATGAGCCAGTCCTCGGGGGCCGTGGTGGTGGACTCCTGCGCTGCCGTGGAGGCGCACCTGGCCGACCCCGGCATCCTCGCCGCCGTTGTCACCCAGGACTTGGACGGGCTGTCGGTGGAGCGGGTGCGCCGCTGGGCCGAGGACCATCGCGTGGCGGTATGGCTGGAGGAGGGACCGCCCCCGGCTTGGCGGGCCCTGCCCAGCAGTGTGACCGTCTGGCACGGCGAGTTGAGCGAGCCCACCCTGGCGGCCTGGGTGGAGGCTCTCGTGCCCTCGGCGGGGTTTGGCGACGGCGGGCATGTGCTGGGCGTGCTGGGCTTGGCCGGCGGCGTGGGCACCACCACCGCGGCGTGGGTGTGGGGCCAGCAGTGGGCGGCCCGCCAGGTGCCGGTGCTTTGGGTCGACGCGGACTGGGCGCAGGGCGGCTTAACGGAAAAGTTGGCCCCCACCCTGTGGAGGGATCGGCACGCACGGCATGCGGTGGCGTGCCGCGGCGGCACGCTGGTGCCTGCCCCCGCCCCGTGGGAGCTGGCGCCGGTGCCCGAGGACGCCGGGGCGCCTGCCGCCGTGGCCGCGGGGGCTGGGGTCGTGGTGGTGGACTTGGGGCGAGACCTGCGCTCGTGGACCGCTGCCCGATGGGCGGCTCTGGCCGATCACGTGGTGATGATCGGCCACGCGGATCAGGGAGAGCGCGCGGTGGCGGTGATGGGTCTCCTCCGGGACTTGCATCCCGGGGTCGTGGTGGCCGTAAAGGGGACGGTGCTGCCCGGGCGCCATCGCGGGGACGCCATGGTCCTGCCGGATGGGTGGCCCCGAGCGACCCGGGCGGCCGCAGAACGCGGAGACGGAGGTGTGTCATGGCACGATTGGCTGCAGAAGAGGGCAATCGCCGCTTTCAGCCGCTCCACGCACGGGAGCCGGTGACGAACTTGGCAGAGATCAGCAGCCGGGTGGTGCGGGAGATCGAGGGGCGGCACCCGGACCAATTGGGGTATCTGGTGTGGACCGAAGAGCGCTTGGCGGCGCTGGGCAGCGCGGTTGATGCCCTGCTGGACGACTGGGACACTGACCTGGCTGTGCGGCCGCTGGTGCGCCGGTCGGCGCTGAACCAGCTGACCGGGCTCGGGGCACTGGACGCACTCCTGCTGGATGACCGCATTACTGAGATTATGGTGAACCGCGCCGACGAGGTGATGGTAGAGCGGGGCGGCGTGCTGGAGCGCGTCCCGTCGGTGTTCACGGACGAGGCCGAGGTCGCGGCGCTGGCGCAGCGGCTGGCGGCCCGGGCGGGGCGCGACCTCACCACCGAGCATCCGATGGCGGACGCCCGCCTGTCCGACGGGTCGAGAATTTCCGTCATCCTGCCGCCGGTCAGCCGATATCCGGCGCTGGCCATCCGACGAACGCCGGAGCACCCGCCGGATGTTGAGGACCTGCTGGCCAGTGGGGCCGTGACGCCGGAGGTGTGGCGATTTCTGACCGAGGCGGTGGCAGGACGCGCCAATGTGGTGGTGGCCGGCGGCGCCGGAGCCGGCAAGACGCACCTCCTGCGCCTGTTGATCACTGCCGTTCCCGAGGACCAGCGGCTGGTCATCATTGAAGACGTGCGGGAGCTGGATCTGCCCCGCGCGGGGATCGTGTCGCTCGAAAGCTCTGGCCGCTACACCACGCACGACTTGGTGGTGCAGGCCCTCCGGATGCGGCCCGACCGCATCGTGGTGGGGGAGGTGCGGGCCCAGGAGGCCTTGGACCTCATTGAGGCGATGGCTACGGGCCACCCCGGCAGCTTTACCACCGTCCACAGCCCGGGACCCGGCTTGGACACGGTATACCGCCTGGCGCGGGCGGCCCTCCGGAGTGGCACTCCCCTCTCGTTCGACGTCCTGTGCCAGCAAATTCTGCGCGCCGTCGACGTCCTCGTGTTTGTGGCCCGCACCCCCTCCGGCGCCCGGCGCGTGGAGGAAGTGGATGTGATTGTCGACGGGGCGGTCAAGCCACGGTTCCGGCGGGACGGCGCGGGCCACCTGGGGCGGGTCGGCCCGTGACCCCGAGCCACGCCTGGGGGTGGTGGGCCGCCGCCGCTGTGGCCGTGGGGCTCGTGGCCACGCGCCGCGGTGGGTGGGAGTCGGCGCTCGGCGCGCTTGTGGGGCTGGGACTGGGATCCTGGGCGTTTGCCATCGCAGGGCTGCTGCTGGGGGCGGGGTACCGGGCCAGTGAGCGCTGGCGCCAGCGCCTGGCCGTTCGCGACGGGTGGGACTCGGACGTGGAGCAGTTCCTGGAGCAGCTCCTGCTGGTCGCCGACGCCGAGCCGTCGCTGGCTCGCGCCGTGGACCGGGCGCTGCCGCCGCACCTGCGCCCCTTGGCGCGGCGGCTGGACACCCTGGG
>JAKADP010000097.1 GCA_021820465.1 Bacillota bacterium | reverse complement strand
GGGCATGGTGGTGGGAGGCGCGTGGGGAATGGGGTCGGGGTACCAGTTGCCGGTATAGCCCGGGTAGGGCAGGGATTGCATGGCCGCTTGCCAGGCAATGTGCGCGTGATCCAGCTGGATGGCCAGATTGGGGATGTCAAAGCGCTGGGTGGGATTGTCGCTGTGGCTGCCCTCCGTGCGGCCGGAGAGGGCGGCCACATAGTTGGGCAGGCTCGGGTGCGTCACGCCAAAGTAGTCGCTGTCATAGCCCTCGGTGGTGATGAGATGCCGGATATAGGGATCCGGGGCCGACGGCGCGAGCAGGGCGGCCGGGCTGTGGTTTTCCATCATAATGACAAACACGTGGCGAAATCGCGGAACCGCCGCGGGGGTCGCCAGCGGGCCTGGGGCCGCGAAAGGACCTGGCCACAGATAGGCGACCACCAAAACAGCCACCAAGGCGAAAGCCGCGGAGAGCCACCGCCCCCAACGGCGGCGCCGCCTCATCGGAACGTCTGACGCAGGCTGAACAGGTGCCGCATCATGAGCCCTCCCTTGGCGAATCATCGCGCGCCGCGAGCCAACGGCGCGCCGGCCCGCTGGCTCGTGTCTGAGTGTATGGTGCATTATGCCACGCGATCCTGCGAACCCTGACGGGCGTCGCGCGGCCATTGGCACTCTGTCTGACGCGTGTTATACTGCCCACAGGTCGCGCCCGTAGTGAAGTGGATATCACGCAGGCCTCCGGAGCCTGAAGCAGGGGTTCGAGTCCCTTCGGGCGCACCACAAATTTGAAGCCCGCATCTCGTCAGAGAGTGCGGGTTTTCTGTTTGCCTGCGCTCCGCGGCGGGCCAGACGGTGCGGCAGGCGTCCTCTCGGATGCGCTGAGCGCGTGGCATGAGGGCGGTGGACGCCCGTCAGGCCTCGGCACGCACACGGCCACGGACGAGGCAGGGCCCCGTGACGGGCGCGACACGGGGCCCTGCCTCCGGGTCCTGTTGAGGGTCACCATGAGAATCAGCGATCGTGACGAACCGTCCCCCACCCGGGTCACAACGACGGTCTCATGTGCAGATTGGCGATGGGGCGAGCGGTGCACAGCCGTGTGCGAGCGAACCGCTACCCGTGGACGTGACCTGGCGCGGCCGCCCCCCCGGCCAGCCCCAGCACCCCGACCGCCAGTCCGACCGCCGCGACGGCAGCCACGAAGAACCACAAGTAGGGGCTGTGCCGCCACGCCAGCCACACCGCAAGGGCGGCGCTCAGAAGCAACCCTCCAGGCACCAAGCTACTGGCGAGGGCCCAAGCCACAATGAGAACCTGCCAGCGAGCCTCCATCCGCTTCGCGGCGCTCACCGAATTCCTCCTTCGACGTGCCCGCTCCATGGGGGTCGGGCGAACGGCCCCGGCTGACGCATTATGGCGTCGATGGCCATTCTAGCGCCTTGCGGGCCATGATGAGCGGTTGGCGCGCGCAGTCCCCGATGGCGAAGCCTTAGAAGCCAGGGGCCCGCGAAGCTATAGCGCGAGTGCGCCTGCGCTCCAGCCACTTGAGGGAAAGCATGGTGGCGGCAAACAGCGCCAGACACGTCGCAAACGGCCCGACAAAGAGTCCCCAGGGGTGTGGAGCGAGACGGCCATACCCAACACTGCCGCTCCATCCAGCCCTCAGCCACAGGTAATCGTTGACGAAATGGAACTCGACGCCACCGGAGAAGAGCCGCAGGTAAAACACCAGCAGGCCGAGGGCAGCGATGGCCACCGACCACCCCGGTCCCATCCGGGCGCCAAGCGTGCCGACCAAGATTGCGAGCGACGTTACGGCCCAGCTGGCCATCACCACCAGCGCAATGGTGAGAGGAAGGTAGGGTCCGTCGAGGGAACGCTGGATCCCAAACCACGGATTCGGCCCCCCCTGCGTGGCTAGCGACATGACAGCGTACAGGGCGGCCATCATCAGCCCGGCGGCGGCCTGAATGCGTACCAGGCGGCCGAACAGCGACCACCCGGTGGCAGAACGAGCCGCGTACCACGCGCCTGCCAAGGGCATCGAGGCTTGCAGGTAAATCCCCGCCTGCACGAGGGCGCTGACGTAAGATCCCCCCAGAATGCCCCATCCGCGCGCCCCAAAAAGCACGACGGCGTAAGTCATGGCGAGAGGAACAAATAGCAGGGCCGCTCGCCACACCGGCGTGCAGGGGGCAGCCGGCGCTCGTGCCGCTGCAGCCATGTGCCTCAAGTCCTTGGCTTAGGGTGCCTAGATTATGCCAGACCGCGTGCCATCACGCCCAAGGCAGGAGATGCGCGGTCACGGGCGCCTTGGCTGCGGACGCTGGGGGCGGGACCGCGGTGGCCGTCCTGCTGGCTTGGACGGCGCCGGCGCCAAGACTTCAGGGCACGGCTTGCAGCTGCTCCTGCAAGCGCCGCTCGGCCCCATCCGGATCCTGGGCGACCTGGCTCTCGCCCGCAAACAGCATGGTCGGCCGGGTCGTGGCATCGTAGCGGGGCCAATGAGGCAGGGCGGGGGTGTTGGGGTCCCCGTGCTGGGCAAACGCGATCCACGCTTGATGCATCTGGTGGGCCAGGCGCGGCCGGTCGGGGCGCGTGCCGGTGAGCAGTTCCGTGCCCGGGGTCTCCCACGTGTTGAACACAAACGGCAGCTCCATCGCATGGCACGCTTTGAGCCGCCCGTCGAACGCCGTGCTCTCCCAATCAAAGCGATAGACCCACGTCGGGGTGTCCTGCGCTTGGGCGGCCGCCAAGCGCTGGGCGGGGAACGCGAATGCCCGCATGGTGCCCAGCCGGATTAGGCTGTCGAACAGGTCGGACCCCGAGCGGCCCGCCACGTAGTGGGCGCGCTCGGCCGGGTTAATGGGCCCCCAGGTTTGCTCAAACAGCGCGACGAACTTCTCCGCGTCCTCCGTATGCCAGGCAGGATCCAAGGCGCTCCACAGGCGGATCTCATCTTTGTTGGAGCCGACCAGCATCGGCACCTTCATAGACCCCCCACTGGCGACGGCCTCCCAAAGCGCCTGAGGCAGGGTGGTGCCGTCCACGGTGGGCCATGCCACCCCCCGCTGGTAGGACGCCAGCAGCGTTTCCACGGGCAAGCGTCGCAGCGCCGGCAGCGGGTCACCGCGAATGGCCAGCCGATCCAAGAACGCGCGGGTGTCCTGCTCGGCCTGCGCCCGATTCCGATACACGGGGATGAAGCTTTCCAGGATGGCTTGGTGGAACAGTCCACGCGCCGCGGGCATGCACAGCAGCGTGGCGATGGAGAGCGCACCGGCGGACTCGCCCGCGGCGGTCACGCGGTCCGGGTCGCCCCCGAAGGCGCTGATGTTGCGCTGGACCCAGGCCAGGGCCGCCACCTGATCCAACAAGCCGGCATTAGCCGATCCGGGAGCGTCGCGAAGATGCAGGAACCCGAGCGGCCCCAAGCGGTAGTTGAGCGTGACGAGGACCACGCCGTGGTGGGCAAAGGACGTTCCATCATAGGTAGGCCGCCGCCCGCTGCCGGTCACGAGCGCGCCGCCGTGGATCCACACCAGTACAGGGTGCGGGCCAGGCGAAGCGGGCGCCCACACATTCAGCGTGAGGCAGTTTTCACTCTGCGGGCCGTCTTCCGCCAGCAGCGGGTGGGAGGGCACCTGCGGCGCGACCGCCCCAAAGTGAATCGCGTCGCGCAGCCCGGACCAAGGCTCCGGGGGCTCCGGCGGGGCAAACCGCAGCGGGCCGACGGGCGGCTTGGCGTAGGGCACGCCGCGCCAGATGTTCAGGTCTCCGTGGCGCTCGCCCTGCAGCCGCCCCACGTCGGTCAGAGCGCGGGCTTTCGCCAGATCGCTCATGCTGACCAGCCCCCTTCGCGTAGTGTGACTCGGCAGACGCTCCCGCATGACCGGCGTGGTCACGAACTGGCGTCTGGGCGGCATGATAGCATAGGGACAAACGGGAGGCGCCCGGCGCGAGAGAGGTGGAATCGCATGCCGCTGGCGGCTCGGCGGCCCTGGGTGGCGATTTTGCTGTGGGTGGCGGTGCTGCTGGTGGCCGTGCCCCTGGTGCCGGCCGTGGCTCAGCATCTCAGTGCCGGCGGCTTTTCGGCGCCGCACAGCGCGGCGCAGGCCGCGGACGCCACCACGGCCCATCTGCATGCGCCGGCGTCGGCCGCGGGCGCGGAGCCTGCCACCCTCGTGCAGGGGCTCGCGCGAAGCCGCATGATGGTGCTGGCCCGCGGCGCGGGCCTCGGGCCCCGGGCGCTGGCGCCCAGCGGCGCCAGCGCGGTGGTGCTGCTGCCCGGGGCGCCCCACGGGGCCGCCCACCGGTTTCTCAACACCGTGCGGGCCGGCGGCGCCCGGGTCACACCCATCAACGCATCCACGGAGAGCCACGCGGTGAGCGGCCAGGCCATCGCCGCGCTGAAAGCCAGCACCGTGGTGGCGGTGCCCGCCCTGGTGATTCTGCTGGCGCTGGTGTTTGGCGCCGTCATGCCGGCCGTGCTGCCCTTGGTGGCGGCCGGGGTAGGCACCGCGCTGACCCTGGGCGTGGTGTCGGTCTTGGAGCGGTTCTTGCCGCTCTCCGTCTATCTCCTCCAGATTGTCACGTTTTTGGCCCTAGGGGTTGGCGTGGACTACGTGCTGTTTGTCACCAGCCGCTTTCGCACAGAGCTGGACCGGGGCGCGGCGGTGGACGGCGCGCTGGCGACCGCGATGCGCACTGGCGGCCGCTCTGTGCTGTTTTCCGGCATCGCGGTGTCGCTGGCGCTGGGCGCCCTGCTGCTGGGGGGCACCGCCTATTGGACCGGCATGGCCCTCGGGGGGGCGCTGGCGGTGGCGTCGGTGCTCTTGGTGACCCACACGCTGCTGCCCGCACTGCTGCGCTTGCTGGGCCCGCACATTCACCGAGGCCGCATCCGCTGGGCCATGCCCGATTGGCCCCTGTGGGCGCGGCTGGCGGACTGGGCCACATCCCAGCCCCTTGGGGCGCTGGGCCTCGGCCTCCTGGTCCTGGTGGGGTTGGGATGGGCCGCGCCGTCCCTCAGCGCGAACGTGCCGGCCAACGTGGCACGGATGCTTCCTGTCCACAGCCCGCTGGCCGAAGCCTCCCGAGTGCTTCAGCGGATCGACGGTGCAGGCAGCGTGGCGCCCATGGTGGTGGCGCTCCGGCTCAAACCGTCCGTGGCGGTGCCCGCGAGCTGGACCACCGTGGCCCACGTGACCGCGGTGCTGGCTCAGCTCCGCGATGTAGCGGCCGTGGCGTCTCCGACCGGGCACACAGCGCCCCCGGTGCTGGCTCGCCTGGCCGCCCGCGGCGCGCTCTCCGCCTTCGTGGCCGGCAGCCACCGCGTGGATCTGTTTGTGACCGCGCGGTCTGGCCCCGATACGGCCCGGACGGCCACGCTCCTGCAGCAGATGTCCGCCCGCCTAGGCCGCGTGGCGGGGGCGCAAGCCGAGATTGGCGGCCCAGCCGCGGTGATGCAAGGCTTTGACCACTATCTGGCGGGTCGGCTGCCGTGGATGGCGGCGGCCGTGGTGCTGGTGGCGCTGGGGGTGCTGTGGGCGGCCACCGGATCGCCGCTGCAGGCCCTCTTGGGAGTGAGCATCAACGGATTGGTGATGCTGGCGACGGCGGGGGTTCTGGTGGCGATTATCCAGCGCGGGGCGTTCGGCATCGCGCCCAACCCCTTAAACCTGGCGGTGCTGCCGCTCGTGTTTGTCATGCTGTTTGGGCTGTCGATGGACTACCAGGTGATTTTGCTGCATCGCATCCAGGAGCAGCTGGCCCGGGGCCTCGCGCCGCGCGCAGCGGCACGCCAGGCGGCGGCCACCACGGGGGGCCTCATCACTGGGGCGGGGCTCATCATGGTGGCCGTCGTGGCCGCGCTGGTGGCCAGTCCGTTTGAGGTGCTGCAGACGCTCGGCATTGGGCTGGCCACGGCGGTGCTGGTGGACACCTTGGTGGTGCGCACGTGCATGGTGCCGGCCCTCGTCACGGTTCTCGGGCCGCGGGCCTTTTGGCCCCGCCGCGCCGGTCCGGCCGCATGAGGGCGCTGCCGACCTCGTCGTGGTATTCTGGGGGCGCCTTGTGTGCACAAGCGTGAGCACAACTCAATGCGAGGAGGGTCTCCATGGCGCGCCAGTTTGCCTTTCTGATGCATCCCCTGCGGTTTGATGACTTCGCGCGCAAGTATCCGTTTACCCAGCGGCTTCCCGAGCGCTGGGTGGAGTCGCTGTTTCGCCACGTGCCCCCCATGCGGGTGGGCCACGTGACCGGTGTGGTGTCTCCCACCGGGGCGCAGCTGGAAGGGTGGCTGCTGGCTCTGGCCATGACGCCGCGGGTGCTGCTGGAAACGCCCTATCCGGTGGTGCTGCGGGCGCTGGAGAAGGCGGGGCGGCTGGCCGAGAGCCTCGGCGCCGAGATCCTGGGGCTGGGAGCGTTCACCAAAATTGCAGGAGATCGGGGGGTGACGCTGGCGAGCCGGCTCAACATCCCGGTCACCACCGGCAACTCCTACACGACCGCCACGGCAGTGGCGGGCGCGCTGGCGGCAGCCCGGCGCATGGAGATTGACATGGCCACAGCCCACGTGGCGGTGATTGGGGCCACCGGATCGATTGGGGCCGCCTGCTGCCACCTGCTGGCGCGTGACGTGGCGGAAATCACGGTGGTGGCCCGCGGGCGCGAGCGGCTCGAGGAGCTGGCCACGGCGCTGGGTCAAGCCCATCCGGGCCTGGTGGTGCACGTGGAGACCAACATCGCCGCGGCGGCCCGGGCCGCGGACATTGTCATTGCCGTCTCGTCGTCGCCCGATGCCCTGGTGGAGCCGGAGGACCTCAAGCCCGGAGCCGTCGTCTGTGACGTGGCACGCCCGCGCAACCTGAGCCGGATTGTGACCGAGCGGCGCCCCGATGTCCTGGTGATTGATGGCGGGGTCATCGAGGTGCCGGGGCCCCGTGCGGATCTGGGATTCGACTTTGGATTTCCTCCCCGCATGGTGGAGGCGTGTATGGCGGAAACCATGGCCCTCGCGCTGGAGGGCCGACTCGAGAACTTCACGCTGGGGCCGTCGGTGGATCCGGCCAAGGTGGGCGAGATTCAGGGGATTGCCGACCGGCACGGCTTTAAGATGTCTGGCTTTCGCCGCTTTGAGCGAGCCATTCCTGACGCGGAGGTGGAGCAGATCCGCGAGCGCGCGCACAGCTCGCGGGCGACGGCGGCCCCCACCGCGGCAGCCCAATCCCACTGAGCTCCCTCCCCCGCGGCCAGAAGCGGCGCGTGGGACTCTCTTCGGCCGGCGCCGTCATGCAGCGGCCGTCAGTGGCCGTGGTGCCCCGCGCCATGCCCCTTCCCTCGGTGCGACTTGGTGCCGTCCGAGGGCGTCGGGCGCTTGTTGTCCGGCTGGTCCTGCTTCTTCGCCTGGCTTTGGGGAGGCATCGTGGAGCTGGCCGTGGCGCTGGGGGTGGGCAGGTGGGTTGTCGTGGTGACCACCACGGATTGGATGACCGCCGGCCGTGTCGCCACCAGGGCGGCCGCGTGGGTCCGCCCCCCCGTGAGGCCGCCGGCATACACCGCCAGCAGCGCCACGAGAGCGCTGCCCCCGGCCGCCCAGGCATGGATCGTCGCCCCTGTCCAGGAAATCTTCATGTGTGCA
>JAKADP010000096.1 GCA_021820465.1 Bacillota bacterium | reverse complement strand
CCCCAGCACCGCCACGCGCCGCCCCTTCAGCGTCTTCAGCGTGGCCTGCAGCCGCTGCACCAGCCAGCGCCGCTGGCGCCGATTCACCTCGACGGCGGCCGCGGCCAGCACGGGCTCCAAGCCGTACTCGCGTGCAGTGTGCATGAGGGCCGACAGATCCTTGCCGAAGCAGCTTCCGCCCCAGCCCACGCCCGCGTCCAAAAACTGCGGCCCGATGCGGGGATCCTGCCCCACAGCGGCCATCACTTGGGTCACGTCGGCCCCCACCCGCTCGCACAGCGCCGCAATCTCGTTGGCAAACGAAATTTTGGTGGCCAGAAAGGCGTTGGACGCGTACTTCACCATCTCCGCCGACACGCGGTCGGTGGCCGCCACGGGGACCGGAGCCATAAAGCCGGCGGGCCGCGGCACGGCAGCGGGGGCGGGGAACGACTGGGCAATGAGGGGCGCATACAGGGCTCTCAGCCGGTCCATGGCCCACGGGACGTCGGTGCCCAGCACGATGCGGCTCGGGTAGAGGCTGTCGGACAGCGCCTGGCCCTCGCGCAGAAATTCCGGATTGGACGCGACGGTGAACGTGCCGTTGGCCGGTACGTCGGGATGCGCCTGGTGCAGGCCGTCCTCCACCCAGCTCTTCACCAGGTTGGCCGACCCAATCGGGACGGTGGACTTGTTGACGATGACCACGGGATGTCCCGGGTCCAACTGCTGACCGAGCGACACGGCGGCGGCCCGCACAAAGGTCATGTCGGCGTCCCCCGACGCAACGGGGGGCGTGTTGACGGCGATGAACACCACGTCGCTGGTGGCGGCCGCCGGCCCTGCGTCGGTGGTGGCGGAGAGCCGCCCCTGGGCCTGAACCTCCGCCAGCAGCTCGTCCATGCCGGGCTCCAGGATGGGCGAGCGAGCCGCTGCAATCGCGGCCACCCGCTCCGGCTTGATGTCAACCAGCACCACGTCGTGCCCCAGATACGCCAGCGTGACCCCGGTGGCCATCCCCACATACCCTGCTCCCAGCACCAATACCCGCACGCACTCTACCCCTCTGCTGTTTCCGGCTCCCACCATCGGCGCTCCGCCCGGCCGCGCGAATCCCCAAGCTACCCTCCGAAGCCTACCCTTCGAAGCCTACCATGCGTAAACGCCCAGCGGGCCTGTTCGGTTTTTCCACCCGACCCCGGGCTTCCCAAAATCTTTGAAAAGTCATCCCAGCGATTCCCTTGCATCGGCGCAGCGTCCCTGATACGCTGTGTGTAGAACACACGTTCTATTTAGCGGGCGAGGAAGCAAGGGAGGCGGTCTTGTGCGGCGCGTGAGTCCGGAAACTCGAGCGCTGATGGCGTGGACGCAGGCGATCGGGGAGCGGGAGGCGGCGCGGCGCGCGGTGCGCCGGGCAACGTCCGACGAGGCGCGGCAGCAGGCGGCCGCGCGGCTGGCACGGGCCGAGGCGGCGGTGGACCGGCGGCGGGAGACGGCGCGGGCGCGCGTCAGCGCCTGACGCCTACGGGCACAGGCGGTGGTAAAACGTGATGGTGTCGGCCGCGACCGCCTGAGGTGTGTAGCGAGCCAGGACGCGGGCGCGCCCCCGCTGGCCCAGGGCCTGGCGCTGGGCCGGGTCGGCGGCGAGGGCCGCCAAGCTAGCGCGCAGGGCCTGGGGGTCCCCTTCGGGCGCCACCACCCCGGCGTCGCCTACGACCGCCGGGATTTCACCGGACGTGGAGCCCACCACCGCTACTTCGGCGGCCATGGCTTCCACCAGCACGCGGCCAAACTGCTCCTTCCAGCGGGGCGTAGTGAGCGACGGCAGCACCAAGATGTCCAGCGCGCCCATGACGGAGGGCATGGCGGGCGACGGCACCCACGGCCGAAAGTGCACTTGGCCCCCGAGCCCCTCCCGATCCCGCCACCGGAGGCCCTCGGGGCGCCAGGGCCCGTCGCCGACGAAGGCCAGATGCCAGTCCGGGTGCTGGTGCAGGAGGGGGGCGATGGCCTCGGCCAAGACGCCCAGCCCCTTCTCGGCCACCAGCCGGCCGACGTACCCCACCACCACCGCGTCGGGCGAGACATCCCACGACCCGCGGACCGCGGCGCGCTCGGGTGGCGCGAGCGGCCGATACCGGTCGGGGTCGGTGCCAAATTGGGGAATGACCGCGACCGGCTGCCGAAAGCCCTTGGCGGCCAGCACGGCAGCCGCCTCCTGGCTGCCGGCAATGGCCCCCCGGCTTGCGCGCAGCACGGACCCCTCCCAGGCGGACACGGGCCAGGGGTAGTTTTTGTAGAGGTTCTGCCAGGTGAAAAACAGCGACGGCACGCCCGCCCGCTGGGCGAGCCGGGTGGCGGCCCACGTCACCAGGCTGTAGTGCTCTTCGTCTATGTGCACCAGGTCCGGGGCCGCGGTGTGGAAGACCGCCGCCAAGCCCCGGTACAGGTGCAGGTGGTGCTGGGTGCGCCCCCACCACAGCGGGAGCGGCACAATGGGATACGTGTCGGCGGGATCCGGCTCGTAGGGCAGGCCCCCAAACGCCGGGGGCACCACCAGCGTGAGGTTCACCCCGTCGCTGCCGGCTCGCGCCGCCATCTGTCGCTGCTTCTCGCGGTACAGGGCGGTCACGGAGGCTTTGGAAATCATGAGCACGGAGAGGCGCCGGCTCACGACCCTTCCCCGCGGTACAGCGCCTGGTAGCGGCGGGCCGCCTCCTCCCAGCGCAGCGCCTCCGCCCGCTCGCGGCCGGCGGCCGCCATATCGGCCCGGCGGCTCGCATCGCGCACGAGGGACGCGATGGCGTCGGCCCAGCGCTCGGGTCCGTCCGGCGGAAGCAGGCACGCCGCCTCGTCCAGCACCTCGCGGTGCGCCGGGATGTCGCTGGCCAGCACCGGGGTCCCGGCCGCAAGGCCCTGTGCCGCCGGGAGCCCAAACCCTTCGTAGCGGCTCGGGCACACCACCAGTGTTGCCAGCGCGTACAGCGCCCGAAGGCGCGCGCGCGACACCCGCGGCAGCGGCCAGGCCGCCGCGCCGTCGGTGGGGGCGGCTTCGGCGCCAGCCCCCACCAGCAGAAGGCGGAGGCCCGGAACGGTGCGGCGAGCCGCCTCGGCGGCCGCCATCACGAGCGGCACGTTTTTGTGGGGCTGATACCCGCCCGCGTACAGCAGCAGAGGCTCGCCCCCGGCCAGGTGGAGCTCGGCGCGGGCGGCGGCCACCTCGGCCGGGTCGGGATCGGCAAAGTAGGCGGGGTGCACGCCATTGGGAATGACGACAACCCGGGAGTGCCAGGCGGGGAACACGACCGCAATGTCGTGCCACGTCGATTCCGACACCGCCACCAGCCGGCGGGCGTGCGCCACATGCCGCGCGACCCGGCGAAAGTAAATGCGGTCACGCACGCGCCGCTGGTAGCCCGGGAACAGATACGGAATGAGATCGTGCACCGTCACCACTGTGGGGACCGGCAGCGCCCGCGGAGGGTGGGCGAGATACGGCACATGCACCACATCCACATCCGCGGCCGCCGCGGCCCGGGCCAAGCCCGCGGTCTCCCAGCGCCACTTGGCGCCGTGGCTCGGCCGGGGCGCGGGCGTGACCCCTAGGCCCGGAAGGGACGGGTCCAGCCGGAGGCCCGGATGAGCCAGGGGCACCACCGGCTGGCCCACCTGCCCAAGGCCATATAGGAGGCCCTCCAGCACTTCTTCGGTGCCGGTGTGCTGACCGGCCAACGGTGCCGTGTCCAAACCCACCGTGACGGTCATGCGTGCTCGGCACCCTCCGGCTGAGGCGGAGCGGCCGCCGCGGCGGGGGGGCGGGTCCCCTCGCGCACGATGGCCGCGATGACCCCCATGGCCAGCAGCAGCGGGACGATAACCCCATGGTCAATCATGTAGTCCACCAGGTTGTGCACGCTGAACGCTGTGAAGATGCCCAGCGATCCTACGGCCAGCGCATAGAACCAGGGGTCCAGGCTCCCGAAGCGCCCCCAGATGGCTTTGACGGTTTGGGCGAACCAGCGGTACTGCAGCCAGATAATCGCCACAATCCCAAACACGCCGGTGTCGGCCCCGATTTCCAGGTACAGGTTGGATGCCTGCGGAGGCACGCCCACCAAGCCCTTGGGCATGCGGGTGGCGATCCAGTTGTGAAACTCGCCCATGCCCACACCGGTCAGGAGGTGCTGCCGGATGGCCGTCAGGGCCGAGTGCCAAATCAGCAGGCGCTGCTGGTTGTCGTACGAATGCAGGCCGTTGGTGATGGAGGCGAGCCGCCCGCCCACCGAGTAGTGCTTGGAGTGGGCGGCAACGAAGTTGGGGGCGATGTGAACCTTGCCCAAGAGCGTCGCCACGCCAAACAGGACCAGCGGCATGACGATGCCCCACCCAATGTACGGCGCCACCACACTGCGCCGATTGGCGTACACAAACAGCCCCATGAGCCCAATGGCCGCCACGTCCGCCACCCAGGCCCCGCGGGAGAAGGACACCCACACCCCCAGCGCGATGAGCACCAGCGCCCCGGTGAGCCAGGGCCGGGCGCGCGGCGCCTTGGGCCCCAGGATTAAGATGGCGATCCCCAGCGGCAGCAGCTGCTCCATGAAAGCCCCAAACACATTGGGCTGTCCGTAGGTGCCCGACGCCCGCACGTGGTCGCTGTACACCTGAAACGAGGGGGGGCCCAAGGCCCACAGGAACTGCACGATGCCGTACACCGCCATGGCGGCGCCTGAGATAAAGAGGGCCAACATAACAAGCCGCCACGACTTGTGGGACAGGCCCATGTCCGCCGCCACCGCCACGATGACCACGAAAAACTCAATCAGCTCCAAAATCTTCACGGTGGCGCCCAGCCGGGACTGCGCATGCAGCAGCGACAGCACCGCGAAAAACAACAGCGCCACCAGCGGCGCCGCCCACGCCCGAGGAAACACCCGCGCCGCCACCTGTTTTAAGCCCGCGTCGCGATGCTTCCACAGCAGCCCCAGCGCCATGGCAATCGCCATGAGGTCCGAGTAGGCGACGGTATGCCCATGCAAAGTGAGCCCCAAGGGGATGCTGGCCACCAGCACGAAGGCGGCGAGCGACACATCCAGCGCCGTGAACGCGAGCCACACATAGCCCGCAAAGAAGATGACCAAGCCCGGCGCGCGCACGAAGAGCGCCACCAGGACGCCCACCGCCATAATGACCAGCGGCCAGACCGCGGCGCGGGGCAAGAGCCATCGGCGGTCAGCCTCCGGCTCCAGCGCCAAGGCTCCCTGCGGCTCGCCTGCGTCCCTTGATTCCATCAAGCATCCCTCCCCGGTGTCTGCACGGTCACGGCGGCGATGCCCCGCATCGCCTCTCATCCGGAGGCGCCGGCGGCCTCA
This sequence comes from Bacillota bacterium, assembly GCA_021820465.1. Taxonomy (GTDB): domain Bacteria; phylum Bacillota; class Sulfobacillia; order Sulfobacillales; family JAIMBI01; genus JAJZWV01. The sequence goes on along the minus strand of JAKADP010000096.1, from coordinate 2,340 downwards.
AGGTACACCGCGCGCGTGGCTTCGGCGGTTTGGGCCCACGTGTGCTGGGCCGCCCGCGCGCGCCCCGCCGCGGCGCGGGCGCCGCGCGCCTGGGCGCTGCCGTAAACCAGTTCGTCCAGCCCGCGCCGGATATCATCCACGTCCTTGGCCTCCACCAAGACGGCCGCGTCCCCGGCCACTTCGCCGCAGGCGCCTCCCCGGCTGGTCAGCACCGGAACGCCTTGAGCCATCGCCTCCAAAATCGGGAGGCCAAAGCCCTCGTACAGGGAAGGGTAGCAGAATCCGACCGCCCCTTTCAGCCACCGCCACAAGTCGCGCCGGTCCACATAGCCCAGCACCGACACCCGCGGGCCTAAGCCTTGGCGCTCGAGAGCCTGCCGCGCGGCGTCCAGCGGCTCCGCCATCCACCCTCGCCCGCCCGCCAGCACCAAGTCCGGGCAATCCGGATGGTCTTGAGCCAGCATACCGTAGGCCGTCAAGAGACGTACCACATTTTTCCTGGGCTCTAAGGTGCCCACGTACAGGAGATAGGGCCGCGGGGGGATCATGGGCTCGACCGACGGGGGCGGGTTGACCCCGTGCGGCACCACGCGGATCCGGTCGGGGCTGACCGCCAGCTGCTCCACCAAATCGCGGCGAATGGCCTGCGTGGGCACAATGATGCGGCTGGCGCGGGGCACGGAGCGGCGCATGAGCGTGCGCTTGACGTATCCGGTGAGCGGCGGAAAGGTGTCGCGGTAGAGAAAGGCGGCCAGGTCATGCACCGTCAAGACCGACGGGCCGCACGGGGCCATCGGCCGCTGATAGTCGGGGAAGTGCGCCACATCGGGGGCGAGGCGGCGGATGCGGCCCGCCAGCACGCGCTGCTCGACCCAGAGCCGCTGGGCGCTTGACGCACCGGCGGCCAGCAGAGGGATGGACTGGGTGCCCGGCAGCGACTGGCCCAAGGCCACGAACGCCGTCACCTGATCGCTGGGAAAGCCGGCGGTGTAGGCGGCCACCAGGTGCGCGATGTACTGGCCGACGCCGGCCGGCTGGGCGCTGTACTGCAGGGCATCCACCACCACCTGCATCAGGCGGAGCCCCGCGCCGCCAGCGCCTCGGCCACAACGGCCTGATACCTCGCCCGGAAGTGGCTCACGTCAAAGGCGAGGGCCGCCTGGCGCAGGTGATGGGGGTCCCGGGGGAGGTGAGCCAATCGCTGCACCGCGTCCACGAGGCTGTCTTCCGTCTGCGCCCCAAACAAGATGCCGGTGTCCCCGTCGGCCACGATGTCCAGGGCACCGCCGGCGCCGTACGCCACCACCGGGGTGCCGGCCGCCAGCGCCTCGGCCATGACGATGCCGAAGTCCTCTTCCCCGGGAAACCAGAGCGACTGAGCGCCTTCCAGCCAGGCAGCCGCCTCGCGGTCGGTGGGCGCCCCCACCATCGTCACGGTGGGCCCGGCCAGGCGGCGGAGCCGCTCGCGCTCGGGCCCGTCCCCCGCCACCACTAGGCGCACGCCCAAGCGGTTCGCCGCGCGGACGGCCAGATCAAAGCGCTTGTAGGCGACCAGCCGCGACAGGACCAGGTGATAGTCCTGGCGCGGCGCGTCGGGCGTGAAGCGGCTCACATCCACCGGCGGCGGCACCACCACGCTGGCGCGCCCATAGTGTGTTTGGATGCGCGCCGCCACGGCGCGCGAGTTGGCCATGAGCCGGGTGGGCCGCTGCGCGGCTGCGTAGTCCCACCGACGCAGGCGAGGGAACGTCGCCGACATGGCCAGCCGGCCCGCCGGACCGGCTTCCCGCCGGTACGCGGCCTGCAAGTCCCACAGGTAGCGCATGGGCGTATGAATGTAGCTGACATGCACGGCATCGGGGCGCGTTCGGACCCCCTTGGACACGGCTGAGCAGTCTGACAGCACCAGATCAAAGTCCCGGAGATTCAGCCCCTCAATGGCGGCGGGCATGAACGGCAGATAGCGGCGATACCACCGCCGGGCATAGGGCATCTTCGCCAAGCGGCTCTGCACATGCACCCGGCGTGCCAACCCCGGCGAGAGCGCTTGGGGGTTGGCCACCAGCGAAAAGATGGGGGCGTCCGGATACAAATCGGCGACGGCTTCCAGCACCCGCTCCGCCCCACCCATGGTGAGAAGCCAGTCGTGCACCAGCGCCACGCGCACGCGTTCCCCTCCCACGAGCCTGCTCTCCCGCCATCGTACCACCCGGAGCCGCCATCCAGCACCGCCCGAAAGCGGCCATTCGCCCCCGCCGCCCCCTTGGCCATCTTTGGCCACCTCTTGGCGAGCACATTTGTCCGCCGGGTGGCCGAAAGCGCCGCTGATCGGCCGCAGGG
>JAKADP010000020.1 GCA_021820465.1 Bacillota bacterium | reverse complement strand
GGGCCACCACCAGGATGGCCCAGGCCCACACCCCCCCGGCGACGAGGCCCGTGCCCATCATGGCCGCCACCGTCACAGGCGTCCGCCAGCTCAGCATGGCGGGAATCGTCGCGTAAATCATGGCCGTGACCCACATGGCCAGCAGCCCCAGCAGCGCCGTGGCGCCGAAGGCCGCGCGCTCCACGCCGGGCGCGCCCGGGTGCACCAGCGACACCAGGACGGAGAGCGCCGCCGCCGCCCCGAACGGCGCCGTGGTGGCCACTTCGCGCGACAGCCACGAGGAGGCCAGCCGCCGCAGGATAAACTTGGCAGCTGCGCGCCGGTGCATGTGGAAGGTGGAGGCCAGGCCGCCGCCGGCCACCAGGGCCAGCCCCAACAGCGCCAGCCACCCGGGCGCCGTGCCGTGCAGGAAGCCCGGAGCGGCCCCCCAGGCCAAGACAGCCAGCACCAAAAACACGCCCCCCGCCAGTCCCTGCAGGCCGGTCATGAGCAAGAGGGGCCCCGTCGGCCGCATGTCAGTACCGCCCCGTGAGCAGGGTGTCCAACTTGGCGTCCTCCACCGCGCTGGCCACGGGTCGCCGCGGAAGATAGTGCACGGCCGGGTTGGCCCCAAGCTCCGGCAGCAGCTGAAACCCGCGCTGCTCGGCCACCAGCCGCGCCACCTCGGAATCCGGATCGTCCAGGTCCCCATACGTGCGGGCGTGGGTGGGACAACTTTGCACGCAGGCCGGCTGCCGGTCCTCGGGTGCCAGCGTCTCGTCTTCGATGCGATCGATGCACAAGGTGCACTTCTTCACCACGCCCTCGTGCTCGTCAAACTCGCGCACCCCGTAGGGGCAGGCCCACATGCACAGTTGGCAGCCGATGCAGCTGTCGTAGTCCACCAGCACCACGCCGTTGTCCTCGCGCTTGAAGGACGCCCCCGTGGGGCACACCGGCACGCAGGGCGCGTCATAGCAGTGCATGCACGCCTTGGGCAGGTACAGCACGTCGGCGTCAGGGTACTCGCCGCCCTCCATCCCCACAATCCGGTTCCACCACATGCCGTCCGGATCCGCGTAGGGGTCCTGGTCCGGCACCGGCCCAAACGAGCCTCCGGTGTTGTGCTCCTTGCACGACACCTGGCAACTTTTGCACCCCACACACTTGTTGAGGTCCGTGATGATTGTCAGCTGCATGATGCGCTCCTCCCTTCGCTGAGAACCCCGTCAGCGCCCTGAGGGGTCTGGCGGCGCCGGCGCTGCGATATGGTCCAACAGGTCGGGCGCTCCCGTGGCGTGGGCATTGTCCGGCCGAGTGGTGTACGCGAGGCGCCCCTGCCGGACGGCGCCGGCTCGCCGCGGCGCCACCGCGGCCACGTTGGGCCACACCTCGTGGATGTCGGACGGATAGAGGCGCACGCGGGTGTCGTACCAGCCCGCCTGCCCCGTCACCGGGTCGTTGTTGAAAAAGATCCCGGGGCCCTCCAGCGGCGAGACGTCCGGAATGATGTGATTCACCAGCACCGCCCGGGTGGCTTCGGGAGCGTCCGGATGGAGGCCCCACGCCCCCGGCGCCTTGGCAATCGCATTCCAAGTCCAGATGGTGCGGGGCTCCACCGCCTCCGACAGCCGGACGCGCGCGGTCATGCGGCCGAGGCGCGACTCCACCCACACCCACTGGCCGTCCACCAGACTTAGGGACTGGGCCAAGGCCGGGTTGATAAACACCGGGTTCTCGTAGAGCAGCTGGCGGAGCCAGGCGTTCATGGAGCCCCACGAGTGGTAGTGCGTCATCGGCCGCTGGGTCAGAATTTTGAGCGGAAATGCCTCGGCCCCGGGCAGCGTGTCTTCCAGCGGCGGGTACCAGGACGCCAGCGGGTCCATGTAGCGCGCCAGCCGGGCCGCCAGATGCGGGTCGCGGGGCTGTTGGCCCGGCCATAATCCCTGGCCCGCCAGCCGAAAGGTTTGCAGCGGCTCGGCGTAGAGGTTCAAGACAATCGGGGCCGGATCCCGCAGGAACTTCTTATCCACGGCCCACTCCAGATACTCCCGGTTGGCCATGCGGAAGTACCGCATGCTGGGGGGCAGGTGCAGGCGCCAAAAGGCGCGGTGGGTCGCATACGCCTGGAGCTGGTCCGGGTTGGGCTCCCCCACCAACTCGCCGTCGCCCCCGGCCCCGCGAAACCCGGCCAGGAGCCCCACGCCTGAGCCGGGCTCGGTTTCCCACCCCTGCACGAAGTCGGCATAGCTGCGGTACAGGGGCTCGCCGCGCTCGTCGACGAAGCGGGGAAGCTTCAGGCGATTGGCCATCTCGATGAGCACGTCCGCCGTGGGCGCGACGCCGGGAGGCGGCGGCACCACGGGCTGGCGGATGGAGTCGGCCGGCCCGTCCGGCTCGGAGATGGGGCGGTCGAGGAGGCTCGTGGCATCCCACCGCTCCAGGTAGGTCGTGTCGGGCAGGACCAAGTCCGCAAACTGCACTGTTTCGGAGTCATACGCGTCAAACACCACCACATGGGGAATCCGGTACTGCCCGGCCTCGTCCTGGGCCGTCAGCATGGCGCGGGTGTCCAGGGTGTTCCACGTGGAGTTCCACGCGAGATTGGCCATGTACACCATGAGCGTGTCAATCGGGTAGGGAATGCCGTCGTGCGCGTTGCGAATCACGTTTTGAATGGCGCCATGCGCCGCCAGCGGGTACTTCCACGAATAGCTTTCATCGATGCGGATCGGGCGATCCCCGTCTACCAGCAGATCGTCCGGCGACGTGGGATATCCCAAGATCGGCCCCGAGGCGGCCCGCTTGGGCTCGTAGTCGTGCGGGCCGTGCGCCGGCTTCACGGGCGGCGGCACCGGCTTGGGGTAGGGGCTCTTGTACAAAAATCCCCCAGGGCGGTCGATGGCCCCCAGCAGCATCATCAGGGTGAACAGGCCGCGAATCGTCTGAAACCCGTTGGTGTGCGCGGCCAAGCCCCGCATCGCGTGAAACGCCACCGGACGACCCACCGTCGTGTCGTAGTGCTGGCCGTACACGTCGGTCCAGGGGATGGGCAGCTCCACGGGATGGCTGAACGCCGCGTCGGCCATCTCAAGGGCCAGCCGCACGATGGTCCGCCGCGGCACATCCGTGAGGGACTCGGCCCACCGGGGCGTGGCCGCCTTCAGGCGGTCAAACAGGAGGGCCACGGCCGGCCGAACCTGCTCTCCGGCCCAGACCGCCTGGCCCTCAAGCGCGCCGCGGCCCGCGGCCTCCAAATAAGGCCGCGGGACCCCGTCCGGCCCCAGGACGAGCGGCTGCCCGTCGGCATCGCGGGCAAAGAGCCCGTCGCCGGGGGTGCCGGGCGCCACACGCACCAGGTGGGCCGCATTGGTGTAGCGCGCCAAAAACTCGCGATCGATCAAGCCCTCCTCCACCAGCACGTGCATAAACGCCATGAACAGAGCGCCATCGGTGCCGGGCCGAATGGGCACCCACTCATCGGCCAGCGCGCCGTAGCCACTCTTGACGGGGTTCAGCACCACAAAGCGGCCGCCGCGATCTTTCAAGGCGGCAATCGACAGCTTCAGGGGATTGGACGGGTGGTCCTCCGCCACACCGGCCAAGAGAAACCAGCGCGACTGGTCCAAGTCGGGCCAGCCAAACTCCCACATGCTGCCTCCGACCGAGTACATGCCGCCGGCGGCCATGTTCACCGAGCAGAACCCGCCGTGCGCGGCCCAGTTGGGGGTGCCAAACTGCTGGGCCCAAAAGCCATTGAACGCCTGCATCTGGTCTCGCCCGGTGAAGTAGGCCAGCCGGCGCGGATCGGTGTCGCGAATGTGGCCAAGCCAGCCGGCCAGCGTGTCGAGCGCGGTGTCCCAGTCCACGGGCTTGAGCCCGCCCTGCCCCCGTGGGGCGTCCGGGTCGCGCATCAGGGGCGTGGTGAGCCGGGCGGGGCTGTACTGCGTCATGATGCCCGCGCCCCCCTTGGCGCACCACACCCCTTTATTGACGGGGTGCTCTGCAATGCCCTTGATGAAGCGCACGCGGTTGTCCTCGACGCGCACTTCCAATCCGCAGCGGCATGCGCACATGTAGCACGTGGTGTGCACGGTGCGCGTGCTGGGCACCGCTGTGGCGTCCGCTGCCTCCTGCCCAATCGCCATAGGCGCCTGGCGCCCCCTTCCCGCCCTTGGCCCATCGGGGCCGTGGGCGTTGCTCGTGGCCTCCACGCTAAGGCAGCCGGGCCAAGCCGGTGTACAGGATTGCTGCAGGCCGCGTGAACCGTTTGCGCAAGCCGGCAGTGCCCGCGAGCCTCCGCGCCGAGGCGGCTATACTGGGAGGAGCGTTGATGGGCGCCCGGGCAGGGCCCGCCGAGCGATGAATGGAGCGACGGTGGTGGACTCACGATGAATCCGCAGAACTGGGAGACGTTTAGGGCGGTCGCGGAGGCGGGGTCCATCTCGGCCGCCGCCCGCACCTTAAACCTGTCGCCGTCGGCGGTGAGCCAGCAGATTCAGCAGATGGAAGACAGCTATCGATGCCGGCTCCTGGTGCGCCATACGCATGGCGTGCATCTCACCGCGGAGGGGGAGGTGCTGTATCGCTATGCCAAGAAGCTGCTGCGCACGCTGGCGGAGTCGCATGAGCAAATAGCCCGGCTGTCGGACCCCGGAGCGTCGCGACTGCGCATCGGAGCCAGTCTCACCATTGCGGAGTACGTCCTGCCCGATGTGCTGGCCCACCTGTATCGGCCCGAGCCGCGGGATCACGTGTCGGTCATGATGGCCAACTCCGAGGCCGTATGCGACTTCGTGCTGAACCGCGCCGTCGACGTCGGCCTGGTGGAAGCCGAGGTGGAGAAGAGCCCGCTGGTGGCCGAGCGATTCTATACGGATCGCCTGGCCGTCTACGTGGCTCGCGGCCACCGCTGGGCCGCCGCCCAGGACATCAGCCTCGACGAGTTCATCCAGGAGCCGATGATTCTTCGCGAGCCGGGCTCGGGCACACGCCGTGCCTTGGAGCGCGCTTTGGGCGACCACGAGCGGGGCATCGAGGATTTGTCTGTCCGGCTGGTGCTGGGAACCACGCAGGCCATCAAGGCGATGGTGCGCGCCGGGCTCGGCGCCACGGTGCTGTCGCCGCTCACCATACGCGCCGACGAGGCGGCCGGCTTTCACACGGTGGCCGTGCGGGACCTGGACCTCACGCGGCACTTCTACGCCGTACACCTGCCCATCACGCTGCCCCCGGGCGCGCGCCGGCTCATTCACCTGCTCACGCGGCCCGGAGCCCACGCCCAGGCGCCATGAACACCCTGGACCCGATGCCGCCGGTTGCGAAGCTGATAAGATGGGCACGGTCGAGCTTGCAGACAACGAAAGGGGCGATCTCCATGGCATGGACGTTTCGGCAGATGGTGGCGGACGCGCGCGCGGACGTGGAGGGCGTGGGGCCCGAGGAAGCCCGCCGGCGCATGCGGGAGCACCCTGACACGCTGGTGATCGATGTGCAGGACGCGGTCGACCTGGGCGCCTGCGGCCTCATTCCCGGCGGCATCAACATCACGCTGGGCATGCTGCCGATTCGTGCGGATCACGAGCTCCCGGAGGCGCTGCGGTCCCCGGAGCTGAAGGACCGGACTCGCCCGATCTTGGTCACCTGCGGGGCGGGCGGCCAGGCCGCGTTGGGTGCGCACCTGCTGAAGCGCATGGGCTACGAGCACGTGGCGTTCATCGATGGGGGCACCGCCGCCTGGAAGGCCCAGGGGTTTGAGGTGGAGCGGCCCGCGTAGCGCTGGGGGTGGCTATCCTGGGCGCGCGGGCTCAGCGCGGCGCGGGCGCGCGCCCGGTGCGCCACCAAGCCATCAGGGCGGTGGCAGGCACCACCGCCACAGTCCACGCCAAGTCCGCGGGCGTGAGAATCTGAAACAGCCAGACTTTCGCCTCCGCCACCGATCCCACGGACAAGGCGCCGGCCACCATCGCGAGGCCAATGCCCGCCACGAGATATTGCCGCTGCGGGTTGTGTCCGCCTAAGGGCGGCCCCACGTTCGCGGCCACCACGTAGCTGTGGACAGCCAGATGCAGGATAATGGCTATTGTCCACGTAATAAGAATCAGCATGCCGATGTCTTGGACAAAGAACGATGAGATATGGATGAGACTGAAGATGTATATGATGGGCCACGTCATGTCGGGGATCACGGCAGGTCCCAGCGTCGCCAGCGCGGCGTAGAGAATAGCCAACAGAATGACGCCCTGCAGTGCGATGGCGGCCAGAGCCACGGCGCCCGCGCTCCAGCGGCCCGTTGGGCGCACGTGCGGCAGCAGAGCCGCGGTGGCGCAGGGATTGGCATAAAGAAACCAGGTAGCCACCGATGCACGAGCCAGCGATCCCATGGAGACACCCCACTTCGGGGTGGCGGCGAGCGGAAACCGCATGTCGCCCGTGGATAGGGCCAACACCACGACAAACGACGCCAGCAGCAGCGGGAACCAGAACTGAACATTGCGCGCGACCACGGTGAGCGACCGAATGGCTATCCAGACCGCCAGGGCGCCAATCGTGGCGACCGTCACCCAGCTTGGCGTCGCCGGGTAGAAAAACGTCTGCAGCAATTCCCCATAGAGATACAGAATCGCGGCGTCCAGCGCCAGCATCAGCAGCATCGTGATCCAGGTCAGGACCGGCCCCAGCCACGGCGACCAGGTGGCTTGCATGGCCGCTGGGTACGAGCGATACGCCATGCGGCGCATCCACCCCACCTGGAGCATCGTGATGCCCCCCGCCACCGCGGTCGCGGCGAGCAGCGACACGTACGCCCCTGGCCCGGTCAACTTCACGACGTACGCGGGCCACAGATACACACTGCCGGCGACGACAGACACCATCATCACCCACAAGTACTGCCCGGAGGAGATGGGTTCGACGGGTTGAGTCACGATGTCACGCCCGGCGTCGTCAGGTTGAATGACACCGCGAACCCCGCACGCAACGCCACGTCCGACCAGTCGGAGCCGCGAGGAGCCCGCGCCCACTGGGGATGCTCAAAGAGAAGCGTCCGCGCGTACCCAAACGGATCCACGTGCTCTGCATTGGCCCGGCGGACAGCCGCTTGGCAGTCCGCCAGCAGCAGGCGGGCCGTGGCCGTCTCGATGGCGCGCACCTCCCGGGGCCGCCCCGCGGTGCCATAGGGGGCTTGGGCCAGCACGCCGCTCATGGCCACATGCACATCCACCTGGATCGGCCCGCCGGTCCAGGCCACCCGTGTGGCGCCGTGTCCGCGGACGCCGGTGACGGTATAGCGCGCACCGCCCCGCGTCAGGGACAGCACCTCGCGGGTGACGCGGTCCGTCAGCACGGCCCATCCCAGGGTCTGCTGCGGGGTGAAAATCACGGGGGGCCCCCGGCGGCCGTACACCGCGATTTGGCTGAGCGCCCCGCTGGCGGCAATGTAGGGCACCACCGGCGACATGCCCGGCGTGTGCACGTCGACCCACACATGCCAAAGCGGCTGGCTGAGCCGAATGGCCTCGCAGGGCCCACAGGAAAACACATGCTCCCACTTCAGCCGCGGCACCACCTCCTGGGGAGACGCCTGGAGCAGGTGTGGCAGCGCCCTGGCCGGTGCCGCAGCCACGTAGGCCACCTTAGACGTGATGCCCTGGCGATTGTAAGCATCCACCAGCGTGGCCACTGCCTCGGCCGGCATGTCAGATGACCACAGCAGCACTTTGAGCTGCCCGAGGTAGAGATGGCGATCCAAGAGGCGCTGCGCGGCCCGCTCCGCGCCGGCCCAGCTGTCGGCCGCCACCGACACGGTATACAGCTGCCGAGTTGACTTGATCTGGGACTGGCTGTTGACGGTCACGGTCGGGTTGGGAAAGAAGAATGTCCAGGACAAGCGGCCGGATGGGTGCCACGCCACACTGACCATCAGGGCCGCCGCTCGGTCGGAGATGCCCATCTGGTCCCAGCAGCCGGCCAGCAGCACAAGGCTCAGCAACAGCCCCGCCACCGCCGCGAGCCGGGCCCGCCAGCGCACTACGGGCTCTCCCGCCGGCGCGGGCGGCGCTCGGCGCGATGAAGGTGCGGCGAGGGGGCCGGGCGCGCCGGCCGCACCCGCCACGTGCCCTGCTGCGGGCGGGCCTCGGTCCGCCGATGCCGCACCAGGGTCCACGGGGCGCGCCAGACACTGTCGGACCAGTCCGCTGCCCGAAATGGCGCTCCCGGGGCAAAGTAAGGCACGCCAAACGACTTCATATCCAGCACCACCGCCACCACGGCCACCGTGGTGAGGACGATGCCCAGGATGCCCAGGATCGCGGCGCCGATGAGCAGCAAGAAGCCCACGAGGCGCCACGCTCCCGTCAATTCGTAGGTCGGCGTCGCAAACAGGGCCAGCGCGGTCAGCGTCATCATGACGATGATCTGGGAATCGACGATGCCGGCACGCACGACGGCGGTCCCGACGACAATGGCGCCCACGGTGCCAATGGTGGTGCTGAGAAACTTGGGAAGCCGGATGGCCGCCTCGCGCAGCACCTCAATGACCACAATCATCAAGACGATTTCCAGGAGAGGAGAAAATGGCAGCCCCGAGTGGCCGCCCTGCATCATAATGTACAGCGACGTGGGCAAGAGACTGGGGTTGACCTCCGCCAGGGCCACGTACAGCGCGGGCAGATACAGCCCGAGGCCCCACGATATCAAGCGGATGATCCGCGTGAAGGCGGCATCGGCCCAGGCCGACGAGTAATCCATGGCCGTGCGGTAAAACGTCACCAAGGGCGCCGGGGCCAGCAGGACGAACGGGTCGCCATTGGTCAGGAGGGCCGCGCCCCCCTGAAGGATGTGCCAGGTCGCCGCATCCACACGCTCGGTGGCGCGGATCGTGGGAAAGATGGACCGCGGATGGTCGCGAATCAGGCCCGCGATCTGCGTGGACGTCGATATGCCCGCCACCTCAATCTGCCGGACGCGGCCCACCAGGGTGTCCACCAGCGAGGGGTTGGCCACGCCCTCCAGGTAGGCGACCGCCACCGGACTCATCGCGGTGCGCCCCACCTGCAGATCGACAAACCGCAGCGCCGCACTGCCGATGGCCTGCCGCAGCTGGGTCTTTTGGACCGACAGCACTTCGATGAACGCCTGCTCCGGCCCGCGCACCGCCAACTCCGTCTGTGGGCGCGTAACATCCCGCTGGACAGCCTTGGCTGTGTCGGCCACCCAGGCGTGGGCCAGTCCGCTGGCAAAAATCAGGGTGGACCCCTGGGCCAAGGCGGCGAGCAGATGGGGCCAGCGGTCCTCCGCCTTCACGCCCGCGCTGGCCAGCACCGTCTCCTGCCACGCCGCCGCGCCATCGGCCGCGTGTTCCAGCGGGCGCACCACGGCCTCCGCCACGCGCTGGCTGTCCACCATCCCGTCGAGGTACGCCACCAGCACGCCGCGCTCGGGTCCCGGCGTGGCAACGGACACCACCCGCACGTCCTGGCTGTGGCCGAGCCCCTGGGCCAGGCGATGACGCACCTCCGCCATCTCGGCGGGAAAAGAAGGGCTTCCCTCCAGCAGCCGGTCCAGCAGCTGCAGCAGATCGCGCAGGCGCTGATGCAACTCGCCCACAAGATCCGCATCCAGATTCACCCCGGCTGACCTCCCTCTGTCCGTGCGCTGAGGCGACCGCCCGGCGACCAGGACAGGGCGCGGGGGTGGACACCCGGATAGGATGCCCTCGCGGATGAATCTCATGGGGCCGGGCGGGGGTGCCACGGCGATGCCACCCGGAAATCCGGGCATGGGGCCACAGATCGCCGGATTTTTCCCCATTCCCGTGCCCAGCCGGCGAGAGCACGCGAGACGCCGCGAGAAGCCGCTCACCGCGGCCAGAGGCTCCGGGATCCAGAAAACTCTTTTGGCTATGCTGGAAGGGTCCCAGGTGTTTGCCCGGGACTTCTTGTTTGTCGGGCCGCGGGCCGAGGCGCTGTGCGACGCCTCCGCGGGCTTCCCAGGATTCGAGGGCTTCACGGAAAGGAGTGGTGCGGGTGGCCCGCACGCGAGCATTTCGACGGGCTCTGACCCTCTGGGATTTGGTCATGGTCAACTTGGCGGCGATCATTGGGTCGGGGTGGCTCTTGGCAGCCATGGCCGCGGCCGGCCTGGCGGGGCCCTCGGCCATTCTCGCCTGGCTCATCGGCATTGCCGCCTCGCTGGTCATCGCCCCGTTTTTCATGGAACTGGGCACCTTGTTTCCTGAAACCGGCAGCATGGCCCGCTACGCGCAGTACACCCAGTCGCCCTTTGTGAGCCACTTGGTGGGCTGGGCCACGTTTATTTCCTGGGCCGCGTTTTCCCCGCTGGAAACCGTCGCCATGATCCAGTACGGGAGCTCGTGGGTCCCGGGCCTCTATGCCCACGGATCTCTGACGCCCCCCGGGTTTTTGGTGGGGGCGCTGCTGATGGTCGGGTTCATGGCCTTAAACCTCATGGGCATGAAGCTTTTTGCCCGCCTCAACAACTACACGATGGCGTGGAAGATGGTTATTCCCGTCCTCACGGTCGTGGTGCTCCTGGCCACCGCGTCCCACGCTGGCAACCTCACGCACGGCGGCATTCTCCCCTACGGCGTCTCGGGCATGCTGGGCGCGGTGTCATCCGGCGGCATCATCCTGTCCCTCACCGGCTTCCGCCACTCCATCGACCTGGCGGGCGAGGCGAAGAACCCCCAGCGGGATGTGCCCCGCTCCATCTGGATCTCCCTCCTCCTGGCCGGCGTGCTGTATCTCTGCCTGGAGGTGGCCTTTGTGCTGGCGGTGCCGCCCTCCGCGCTGCACCATGGCTGGGCCGGGCTGTCGTTCAGCGCCCCGTACGTGGACCTGGCCCTGGTGGCGGGCTTGGGGTGGCTTGCTCTGCTGCTGCGCATTGACGCGGTCATCTCGCCCGCCGACACCGCGCTGGTCAACCTGACAAGCGCTTCCCGCACGGCACACGCCATGGGGCGCAATGGCTCGTTTCCCGCCGTGTTCACCCGGCTCACGGATGCAGGCCAGCCCATCACCGGACTGGTGGTGACGTGGCTGGTGGGCTTCCTCTTCTTGCTGCCCTTCCCGAGCTGGCGGGCGCTGGCGGGGGTCGTGTCGGACGTCATTGTCCTGACGTACATCATGGGCCCGATTTCCGTGGGGGTCATGCGGCGGGTGGCGCCGGCGCCCGCGCGCCATGTGAGCCGTGTCCCGTGGCTCTCCGTCTGGGGGCCGGCGGGCTTCATCATCGGGAGTCTGCTGATTTACTGGTCTGGCTGGCCGACGATTGGCAAGGTCATGCTGGTGGAGATGGCCGGGGTGATTGTGTACGCGTACTACTGGACGCACCACCGGGAAGATGCGGCCACCGACCATGTCGTGGCCAAAAGCGCCTGGTTCGTGGTGTATCTCGCCGTGCTCAACGGGCTGGATTACCTCGGCAGCTTCAACACCGCCGCCGGCGCCCCCAAGGTGCTGCCCGCCCCCTGGGACTCGCTGGCGGTGGCCGTGGCGGCGCTGGCGTTTTATCGCTGGGGGGTGTCCTCCGGCTACGAGACGGAAGACTTGAGGCGCGTCGGCAGCGCATTGCCCGCCATGCGGCGCGGGCAGGCGACGCAGGGGGAGTCCGCCTTTGACGTGCCGTCCGGGGGGGCGGCGGACGACTAGCAGGAACCGGGGCGCCCCGTCGCGAAGTCCCGCCGGACCAAGCGGTCCGGCGGGGAGGGACCATGATGCTGGTGGCCGAGAGCGCGCCGAGGCGGCTTGGGGTGTCAGAAAACCTGGCGCTGTCGTTTTTCTGGTTCACATCCAACGCCCAGTGGACGGCGCTGATCATTATTTTGGGGCCTGCCGTGATCCGCGGGTTCGTCGGCGACACCCAGGCCGGCCTGGTATTGTCCGGCCTCACCGCCGTCGGGGCGCTGATTGCCAGCGTGGTGCAGCCGCTGGTCGGCGCCATCTCCGACCGCAAGGTTGGCAGCCTCGGCCGCCGGCGTCCCTATATGCTGGTGGGCGTCCCGGCCACGGCGCTGCTGCTGTGGTACATGGGCGCCGCCCCCTCCATCCCTTTGTTTGCTGCGGCCTACTTTCTTCTGCAGGTGGTGGCAAACCTGGCCTCCGCCCCGTATCAGGCGCTCATCCCGGACCTGGTGGTGGCCGACCAGCGCGGGACGGCCTCGGGATACATGGGGCTCATGACCCAGGCGGCCGTCATTGGCGGCGTGGTGATTGCCAGTAGCTTTTCCATCCGCGTGGCCTTTGAGGCGCTGGCGCTGCTCCAGGTGCTGGGACTCGTGGTCACCATCGTGGGCGTCCGGGAGGTGCCCCAGCGCACGGCGGCGGCGCCGTTTCACTGGCGGACATTTTTGCAGAGCTTTTGGATTCCGCCGCGCGAGCACAGCGACTGGTGGTGGGTGTTTGGCACGCGCCTCATGGTGCTCTTGGGCTTTGGCACGCTCGAGTATTACCTCAACTACTATTTGGTGTACGTCCAGCACATGAAGAACCCCAACGGCCCCCTAGAAAGCATCCTGCTGCTGGTGACGGTCGGCTCCCTGATTTCCGTGCTGACGGCGGGCTGGCTGTCGGATCGGCTGCACCGGCGGAAAATCATGGTGCGCTGGGGCGGCCTCGTCATGGGTCTATCGGCGCTGGGCTTCGTGTTTTCCCACGGCATGACGCAGATCCTGGTGCTGTCCGGCCTCTTCGGGGTGGGTTACGGCACCTATCTGTCCACCGATTGGGCGCTGGCCGTGGACGTGCTGCCTAAAGGGCGAGATGCGGCCAAGGACATGGGGCTGTGGTCGATCTCGCAGACGCTGTCGCAGACCATTGCCACCCTGATTGCCGGCGGCCTCCTGGCGGTCTTGGTATCCAGCGCCGGGCTGGCCCTCGCCTACCGGGTGCTGTATCTCGTGACCTTCGTGTACTTCCTGATAGGATCACTCCTCATCGCCAAGGTCAAAAGCGTCCGGTAAGCCACTCGGTCGCGACAAGCCCAGCGCGTGTGGGTGGCTACGGCTTCAGGCGCGCATCGCCATCCAGCGGGTGGTCCCCCGGACCGAGAGGCGTGCCCTTCGGGAGAAGCGTGGCAGGGTCCAGCGGCCATGACCTCGCGGGCGCTCCGCGCGTCGCGCCGATCGCGTCGGCCATCTGCTGCAGGCGCAGGAGGACGCGCACCTTGTCGGCGTACGGCAGGGCGGCCAACGCGCGGCGTCGGCGCTGCTTGCCTGCCAGCGCCAACTGCATAAGGGGGGGAAGCTCCCTCATGGTGCCTCCTCGCGGGCCGGCACGTCCAACCCATAGCGACCGCAAATCTCAGCGAGGCGGCCGGTGTTCACAGCCCCCTCGGCCATGAGCAGCTGGACGCGCGCGCGATCCTTAAGGCGACCCGTCTGCAAAGCCAGGGCAATCAGATGCTCCAGCGGCAAGACCCGTGTGGGCACCCCCTCGACCTCCACAGCGCGCGCCTGCTCCAAGGCTTCTTCCACCAGCGGATTGTAGGCAGGCAGAAACTGGACCGGAACACCCTCTATGAGGATACATTCGTCTTGAGGCTCATAACCCCGCTGTCGCAGCACCTCATAGATGGGTGTGCGCGTTAGCAAGCCGCGGACCGTGGACAATACGACGAATACATCCATGTCATAGGTAACGACCGGCTCAACATAAAACATCGCGCCCATGGCGCCGCCGATGGCATACCGCCGGAAGACGCCCTCTCGCTCCAGGTCGCTTAGCACCGCCAGGGTTGCCTTCATGGCCACCACCCTTCGCGCCCTATTATGCCATCGCCCCGGCCACGCAGTAGGGCGCCCACCTTGGCCCGCCGCCCAGGTCAGCGCCCGTCGGCAAACCCGTACGCCACCTCGGGCAGCTCCACGCCCCCAATGACCACCGGCCGCTCCATCAGGCGCCGGCCACCCATGTGCTCATAGAAGCGGACGGTGGGATTTTGGGTCAGCACCCATACCACAAAAGGAGCCAAGCCGGCACGCCGAAGGCTTTCAGCCGCGTGATTCCACAGACGGGCACCCGTGCCGGCGCCTTGGGCGGCCTTGGTGAGGTAAAGGGAATACACCTCGCCTGGCCACCCGGACATCGCCTGGTCGCGCTGGGGACCACACGACGCATGGCCCACAATGACCCCAGACCGCTCCGCCACCCACACGGTCGCACGGCCCGGGCCCAGCAGGTTCCGCCACCGGGCCTGCTGGCGCTCGGGATCCATCCCGTCCAAGAACGCATCCGGAACAATGCCGCGATACGTCGCCCGCCAGCTGGCGATGTGGGCCTGGGCGATGCCCGCGGCGTCTCCGAGCACAGCGGGACGCACCACCACAGGTGCGGCGTCCTCCACGGCACATCCCCCCGCGCCATTTTAGCGCGGCGCCTCTACTCGCTGGCCCCCATCGCCATGGCGGCGGGCAGCGGGGTGGCGCGCAGGCCCACCGCGGCGGCCAGCAGCTCGGTCACATCCGTCACGCGCAGCCGATCATCCACGCCCAGGGCGGTGGCGGCCGCATGAAACATCGAGACGTCCTTGGGGCAGGCCACCACAAAATGGGTAATGCCCGGCAGCGCCAGTGCCTCGCGGATGCGCTGATTGGCCGGCCGTTCGACGATGCCGGACTCATCCATCCAGATGCGCCCGCCTCCCGCACCGCAGCAGAAGCTTTGCTCCCCATGGCGGGGCATTTCGCGGAGGTCCACCCCCAGCACGCGCAGCAACTCACGCGGTGCTTCGGTGATGTGGTTCCAGCGCCCCAGGTAGCACGGGTCATGATACGTGGCGCGAATGGGGACGGGCGACACCGGCAGGCGGCCTTCCTGAATCAGCGCCAGGAACGCTTCCGTGTAGTGGAACACGGGCTTGTCGAAGCCGAACTTCCGGTATTCGTTCTTCAGCGCGTTCAGCGAATGCGGGTCCGTCGTGAAGACCCTTTGGAACGTGGCCTTCTCCAAGACTTTGAGGTTCTTCTGCGCCAGCGTCTCAAACAGGCCGTACTCGCCAATGCGCAGGGCGTCGTTGCCGGAGTTCACCTCCGCCTCGTACAGAATGCCGAAGTCCACCCCGGCTCGGTGGAGCAGCTCGCCCACGACCGGGGTCATCTCGCGGGCTCGAGGGTCCAAGGCGGCAAAGTCCCCCACAAACCAGAGCCAGTCCACCGGCTCCTTGCGGGCATCCCGAATGGGGAACTCCAGCCCCTTCGCCCACTCGGGGCGCTTCCTCGCCGGTTGGCCAAACGAGTTGCCCTGGCGCTCCCACGCGACCAGCACCTTCTGCGCCGCCGGGTCCACGTCGCCGTCCTCCAGCAGCGCCGCGCGGAGGCCGGCAATCTTGGGCACGTGCTCAATGAACACCGGACACGCCTGCTGACAGGCGCCGCAGGTGGTGCAGGCCCACAGTGCTTCCCGGGACACCGCACCGCCGGCCAGTGGCGGTGCGTCGGCCTCCGATCGGCCCCAGTCACTCACCAGTCGGTCGCGCAGGTCCAAGATGACCATCTTCGGCGAGAGCGGCTGACCGGCCGCATACGCGGGACACACGTCCTGGCAGCGCCCACACTCGGTGCAGGTAAACAGGTCCAGCACGTCTTTCCAGCGCATGTCATCGAACGAGCGGATGGCCATCGTCTCGTCGGGAGGCGACTCGACCAGTTCCCCGATGGGGCGCAGATTGCGGAAGAAAATGTTGGGCACGGCCAGGAGGATGTGAAAGTGCTTGGAGTACGGGAGATACGCCAGGAACGCAAACACCACCCCGATATCCATCAGATAGCCCACGGTGTAGCCCACCAAGCCGGCGGTGGGGGTGGTCCAACCAAGGTTCTGCCACACGTGGTACAGCCCGTTGCCAAGAAACTCGCTCTTCAGAGATGGGTCGGCCACATGGAAGAATGACGCCGCCACCACGGGGTAGAACGACTCATGCACCACGATGCCCACCACGATAATGGCAATGAGCACCAGAATCATGTAGGCGTCGCGCTCGTCGGAGCCGTGGAAGCGGGCCGGCCGCAGCACGGCGCGATTGTACACGGCCATCAGCACCCCCACCAGCACCAGCGCCACCCACACATCGACCGCCAGGCTGAGCCACGGCCCGATGCCAAATCCCGGGCGAAACACCTGGCCGATGGTGCCGACGATGTCCAGCAGGAGCACCACGAATCCACTGAAAATGAAGTAGTGCAGGATGCCAGACAAGGGGATGCGGACCATGCGGCGATGGCCAAACACCTGGGTGCCCACCGACAGCAGCCGCTCGCCGATCCGGTCCCACCGCACGACGGGCCGCGTCCGGCGCAGCACCGTCCAGATGGCACGGCCCCGCACGCTGAAAACCCCGACGCTGGCCAAGGCCACCACGATCGTGGCGGCCATCAGCATGGTCCTGAGCGTCATGCTAGTCCGCCCCCCCGAGTCGCTCTGTCAAGATCGGCATCAGCTCCAAGATGTCGCACGTGGCGCCGTAGTGCGCCACCTCGAAGATGGGGGCCGTGGGATCGCTGTTGATCGCGACAATGATCTCGCTGTCCTTCATCCCCTGCAGGTGCTCCGGCGCCCCGCTGATGCCCAGCGCTAGGTACAGCTTGGGCTTGACTGTCTGCCCCGACTTGCCCACCTGCCGTGCGCGCGGCAGCCAGCCCGCATCCACCACCGGCCGCGAGCAGCTCACCACCGCTCCCAGCGCCTCCGCCAGCTCGTCCGCCAGCTCCAAGTTGTCCGGGTCCTGAATGCCGCGGCCCACACTCACCAGCACATCGGCCCGGGTGATGTCCACGTCCCCGGTGTCCGGCTCAATGGTCCGGACCAGCTCCATCGGCGACTCGCCCGCCACCACGAGGTCGCGGACGGGGGTGGTGCCGGACACGGCCTCGTCGGCCGGCCAAGATCCGGGCAGGACCGTCACGACGGACCCCTCCGGCACCGCCACCTCCGCCACCAGCTTGCCGCCGTACACTTGGCTCGTGGCCTTAAAGGCACCGCCCTCCACCGCGGCCAGGCTGGTGGCGTACGCCACCATGGGGCGCCCCTCAGCGGCCGCCGTGGCTGCACCCAGATCCATGCCCATCGTGGTGTTGGGCAGCAGGACCAGGCCCGCGGCCGTCTCCTGCAGGACCTGGCGCAGCGCCGCCTCCGCCTGGGTGGGCACGTAGGCGTCCGCCCCCGCAGCCAGAAAGGCATCGTCCGCGCCCGACGACCCGAGCGCTCCGCGCGCCGCCTCCCCAAATCCCAGGGCCACCACCCGGGTCGACTGCGCGCGCGCCAGCTGGCGTGCGCGGCTCAATAGCTCCGCTGACGCGGGGCTCATGGCATCGCTCTGCATCTCGACCACGACGATAATGGGTCCCATGTCATCAACTCCTTAAGTGCTGTTCATCAAGCAGCGCCACGAGCGCCGCGGCCACCTGTTCGGCATCCCCGTCCCACATCGTGGCGTGCCCCTGCGCCTCGGGCCGGTAGAGCCGCTCGATGGCGGCCAGCGACTCCGACGGCGACCCGCCGGCTTCAACCTCCTCGAGCGCCGCGGAGCGGGATACCTGGCGGATGCGAGCGATGGGCACGTAGCGGGGAGGCTTTTTCGCCGCCTGCACCCCCAGCACCAGCGGCGTGCTGGATCGAAACTCGGCCATCCGGCCGCCGGCGTACTCCTGCACGAAGCGCACCGCCCCGGAATCCACCGCGACGTCCCGCACCACGGACGCATGGGGCCATCCCAGCATTCCGCCCAGCAAGCCCGCGATCTGCCCGTCCAGGTCGTCGACGGCCTGGACCCCGGTCATCACGAGGTCGTACCCCGCGCCGGCCAAATAGTCCGCCAAGATGCGTGCCCGCTGGCGGCCCGGGAGCGTCCGGTCATAGTCGCCCACCAGCTTGACCGCGCGGTCCGCTCCTTTGGCCAGCGCGGTGTAGAGCATGTTGTCCACGTCGCCCGTGTCCAGTGCCACAGCGGATACGTGCGCGCCCGATGCTTCTTTTAATAGCAGGGCCTCCTCGAGCGCCTGGTCGTCCCACTCACTGGGCACATAGCTCAGGTCGTCGACCGCCAGCCCGCGGCCCGATTCGTCCAGCTCCAACTCCTCCACCAAATCGGGAACGTCCTTGACCAGCACGGCAATGCGCACCGAAACCCCTCCTCAAGGCTGTCCTCACGTTGTCCTCACGGCGTCCTTGCACTGTCCTTGCACTGTCCTTGCACTGCCCTTGACCGTCTCGCGCGTGTGGCTTTGGCTGCTGGCCGCTCACGGGCCAGGCGGCCAGCGCTGAGCGGCGAGGTCTGCCACCTGCTGCACCATCTCCACCTCCACGGGGGTAAAGGCGTCGCGCTCGGGCGCCACCAAGACGAAGACGGCCAGCACGCCGTGGCGCGTGACCGGCACGGCCACCGCGGCCTCCCCTGCGGGATTGTCCAAGCGGTGCCCGTGAAACATGCGCAACACGGGAACAATCTGCACGACCCGATCCGCCGCGGCTGTGCCCACCAAGCCCTCATGCCACGGCACGCTGAGCGCCACGGGTCCCCCCTGATGGGCCGCGAGCACCAGCCGAATGCCCGGCGGGGCTGGCACATACAGGCTCGCGCTCACCAGGGACGGCCGCGCCCGCCACAAGACAGCGCACACCCCCTGGAGCCGGCTGGACCAGGGAGCCCCAGCGTCCAGCACCACCTGGGCGGCCTCGGCCACCTCGCGGACGGAAGACGCGGGCCCGATAGCCAGGGCCGCGGCCACGTCTGGCTCCGGCATCAAAACGTGATGACGACGTCCGCCTCGGCCGCCATTTCGTTGAGTGCCGTGCCGCCGACCACACCGGACACCTCGATCAGGTCGTCTAAGGTGCAGTCGTTCAGGTCCAGGCTCGGCGCGCAGACGTAAAATTCCACGCCCGCCTCCCGGGCCTGATCCATGAAAAATTGCAGCGTCGATCCCTGGCCATACCCCTTGATGTAGAGCGATTCCGCAGCCCCTCGCTTGAGCAGGCTGGTGGCGGTGATGGTGAACACCATCCGCGCCTCCCCATCCATCAGCGCGGCCGTCGTGGCCAGAAAGAACGGGGATGCCGACCTCTCCGGCGCCTCGACCCCGGTGGTGAGGATGTAGAGATACTTCTTCGCTTCGTCAGCCATTGACTGCCTCCGTCCCTTGATTCACTGGGCAGCTCCCTCCGACCTACTTGGTCCGGCGAAGGCGAAACCGAAACACCGACCCATCTTGCTGAGCCAGCAGGAGCTCATGGCCGGTGGAGTTGGCAAACGCCTTGAAGTCGGCCATGGACCCCGGGTCCGTGCACTCCACCTCCACCACCTGGCCAATCTCGACCCCCGTAATTCCCTTCTTGGCCTTGATCACGGGCATGGGGCAGGCCAAGCCCTTCGCATCAATGCGGGCCGTGATCTCGGCGGTTTGCACCTCACCTGGAACCTGGTCCATCGCGATCCGCTCCCTTCTTTATGTCTCCTTTATGTCTCCCTTGTTGTGTCTGCGGCTCATCCGGCGGGCCGCCCGGCCATCACGGGCCGGTCGCCGCCCGATGGGGCTCTAAGACCTCGGTGGGATCGATGGCCACCGCATTGGCCCAGGCGCGGCCCACATCCGCCGCCGTGACGCCCGGCACATGGACGGAGGCCCAGGCACGCTCCAGGCGCGGCAGGTACGCAGCCGGCGACATGGGCGAGCCCACGAGCTCCCGAGCGACCCAAGCCAAGCCGTCACGGGGCTCGACGAGGAAGTCGCCCGCCAGCAGCACATCGTCCACGAGGCCGTCGCGCTCGCGCACGATGACTCGCACCAGCCCCCCCGGCGCCTTGGCGACGCCCTCGTACAGCCGCACCCCCTCACGGATTTTGACGCCTGCCTGCACCCAGCCCTCGCTGGACCCGTAGGCATACACAAACGCCGGGTCAAACAGGAGCTCCGCATAGTGGCGGGTGGCGGCCTCTTCCGAAGGCGTGAGGGGGGCGCTGTGCACGGCCTCGCCCAGGTGCTCCCCGAACGCCTCCACGAGCAGACCCACGGCCCGCGAGCGAGAGGGCACCGCGTCGCCCAGCTGCGCGCGCATCGTCGTCATGTAGTCGCGAAGGCTGTGGAGCATTTTGTCGCGGAACTTCTCCGAGGGCAGCGCCAGCACCCGGGTCATGGTGTCGACGTCAAAGTCAAACATCAGGCTGCCCACGATGGCCAGGGCCCCCTCCAGCGTGACGGCGCCCGTCCCCCCGATCTTCTGCGCGCCGACGACAATGTCGTTGACGGGCCGGTGCTCGGCCGCGATGCCCATGCGGCGGTACGCGGCCACGGGAGCTCCGAGGCATCGGTCGTACACGGACTGGACTGTCTCGGTCCCCCGCGGCAGGATCAGGTGCCAAAACACCTGGTCGTGGTCCAGCAGCACGGCGCCTCCGCCCACCATGCGGCGGGCCACCGGAATGTCATGAGCGGCGCAGTATTCCCGATTGACCTCCCGAGCCGCCACCTGATGGTAGCCCACGCACACATATGGCCCATCGGGGCTGACCGTGATGAGGGTGGGCTCATCGCCCGCCGCCATCATGTGCGCCACCCCGTGATACACGGCCTGAGACACGGGCCGAGACACCGTGCCCAGATCCACATGCCTCATGACGCCTTCCTCCTCGTGGCATCGGACTCTGCTGGGTGCGGGCTGGGCCATCAGGGGCTGGGATCCGCGCACCGCACGCACGTGAGGCCCTCGGCCTGGAGCTTGACCCGGTACGGATCGACCGCGTCCAGTCCGTGCTGGAGCCCACTGGCCGCCCAGGCCTCGCGGCCCAGGTCGGGCCGAAATGAGAGCAGCCACCCGGCGCCATAGGGGTCGCGATTTACCAGGGACGGGTCCTCCAGCACCGCCGGGTTGGCGTCCACCACCTTGCCGGGGAGCGGGGCGGGCACGGGACCCACCCACTTGCCCGACTCCACCGTGGCGACGTTCTGGCCCGCGCGCACCGTCTTGTTGGCTCGGACGCGCAGGTACAGGAGCTTGCCGGCCCGCGTCTGCGCGGGATCGGTCATGCCGAGCCGCACGGTGCCGTCGGGCCGCTCTTCCAGCCACACATCCTGGTCGACGCGGTACCACAGATGATCGGGCAGTTCACAGGCAAAGACGAAGGCCATGCCCTCCCCTCCGTTTCTAGCTCGCGCAGTGGATTCCGTCCCGCTCCAACAGCTCGCGATAGCGCGCGAGGCCGTCGGGCCCCCCCGCCAGTTGCTCGCGATCCACGTCCCACGCCGTGGGCTTGATGCGGATCAGCCACCCCGCGCCGTAGGGATCGCGGTTGACCGTGTCTGGCGCTGCTTTGAGCGCCTCATTGACAGCGACCACTTCGCCGGCCACGGGGGTCGGGATGATTCCCACCCACTTGCCTGACTCCAGCGTCCCGGCACTTTTCCCGCGAACGAGGGTTTTGCCCAGGGCGCGCAGGTTGACCACCACGATTTTGCCGGCCAGGTGCTGGGCCACATCGGTGAGGCCTGCCTCCACCACGCCGTCGGGGTCCGGGCCCCGCACCCACACGTGCTTTTCCGGCCAGTACAGCAAGTCGGCGGGCAAGTGGCACCCATTCACGGTGTTCACGTCGTGCCCCCCGTCCGTGGCTCCGCTCATGACGTCCTCCCCCTCGAGTCGAATTCATGGGTCAATCAGTCCACCAGCGCCAGGGATTTGGCCAGGAGCTCCGCAATGTCCATCACCTGGAGCCGACCCGTGTTGCCCGTCGACTTCACCGCGTCCTCAAACCGCGACACTTCATAGGGACAGGTGACCGCCAGCACCTCAGCTCCATACTCGATAGCTTCCAGCACCCGCTTTTCGGACAGGCGCATGCTGGTGAACTGGGCGGTAAAGCTGTCCATCCACATGCCGCCGCCCCCGCCGCCGCAGCAGTAGGCGTTTTCGCGGCACCGGCCCATCTCCACCAGCTGGAGACCGGGAATGGCTTGCAGCAGCTGTCGCGGCGCCTCATATTCACCGTTGTGGCGGCCCAGATAGCAGGGATCGTGGAACGTGACGCGCCAAGGCAGCTCGCGCGTGAACGCCATCTCCCCGATCCGCGGGGCCAGGAACTGGGTGTAGTGGCGGGTGGGCCACTCGCCGCCAAACTTCGGGTACTCATGCAGCAGCGCGTTGTACGCATGGGGGTCGGTGACCAAGATTTCACGGAAGTCGTACTGCGACAGCACTTTCACGTTGTGCTCCGCCAGCATCTCAAAGAGCCCCGCCTCGCCCGCCATGCGCTGCGAGTCCCCCGAGCACTTTTCCTCCCGCCCCAGAATGCCAAAGTCCACGCCGAGGGTGCTCAAGATGCGGGCCAGCGCGACGGACGCCTCCTGGCCTCGGGGATGGTAGGCGGGATAGCACTCGACGAACCACAGCACCTCCACCGGGTCGGGATGCTGGCTCATGATGGGCACCGGCACGCCCGCCTGCTTCACCCAATCGGCCCGCTTGCGGGCGGGCTCCCCTAGGGGATTGCCGTAGCGCGCCGTATTTTCGAAGGCGGACAGCAACTCTTGGGGTGCCTGGCCCTCCGCCACCGCCTTCTCGCGCACGGCCGGCATGATTTGAATCATGTTGACCTCTTTGGGACACACGCGCAGGCAGTTGGAGCAGGTGGTGCACAGCCAGAGGTCCGGGCTGTCCAGCAGCGAGGCGCCCAGCTGTGTGCGGCGAAACACCTTGCGCGGCGAGTAATCGCCCACCGTGTCGACCGGGCACACGGCTGTGCACTTGCCGCACTGATAGCACCACCCCAGGGACTCGGCGCCGCCGATGGCGGTGATGTCGTCCAGCACCGACAAGTCATACTCAGTGATGGCCCGCGGCTCAAACATGCGGCTCCACTGCGGCGCCAATGCCACGCCGTCCACCATCACCGTCTCCCCTTCGACGGCCTGCGCCTTCTCAGCCACGCTCCATCGCCTCCCATCGCCTTACGCCCAACAACGTCTGCAGCACCACGGGGAACGGGGGAAACACCCGCGTGAATTCTTCGGTCAGCTTCCAAGCCGCCATGGTGAACATGTACACCGCATACACGGCTCCGAGCGCCACCAGCGGCCGGTGCTCATCCGACACCGCCGTCAGGCGCCGCGTGCTATCCAGCACCGAGCCCAGAAACCGCACGTCCTGCCGGATCGCGGCATAAGCCTCCACGAGGCCTGCGCCGCGCAGTCCGTCTAGATCGCCGGTGACCAGCGGCAGAGCCCCGGTCCCGCCCTCTCGGCGATAGACCCACCGGCCCCACCACGGCCATTCCGGTGCGTAGATGTTCAGCCAGTACGTGGCCCAATCGAGCAGCCAGTCCGGCGCTGTGGGCCGCTCGGCCAACCGCGACAGCAGCCCCTCGCCGTCCCCCGCGGCCGCCAGTGCCCAGATGGGCTCCAGCTCCGGCTGCCAGCGCAGCCGCTCGGCCGGGCTGACTCGGCGCGATACCGGGGCCAGCGCCCACCGGGCCGCCCACCCGATGTCCTCACGGTGCACGCGGTCGGTGCGCCGGTGCAGCGCCGCATCCAGCGCGGTCTGCACCGGAGGCTCCAGCAGGGGCTCGGCTTTGTCCAGGAACTCCTGCACGGCCTCCCCGTCCACCACCAGGCCGCCCACCGGACTCATGCCGGCTGGGCGGCCAGGCGCCGCAGCAGGCTGACGGCGCGCATCGCGGCGGCGCCGCCCATCGACACCGTGTCCTCCAAGTCCTTGGGCCCGGCCGCCGCCCCCGCGACAAACACCCCGGGCACCGGCGTGGTCACCGTGTCGAGCGGCTCCCCCACGGTGGCCAGAAAGCCATGCGGCTCGCGCGGGATTTGGAAGATGCGCGCCATCTCCAGCGTGCCCGCCGACGGCTCCATGCCCACCGACAGCACCACCAGATCCATCGGGACCTCCACGGGCCGGCCCATGGTGGTGTCCTCGCCCTTGATGAGCAGCTGATCGCCCTTCTTGATCACCTCCGTCACGATGCCGCGAATGTAGTTGACCTTGTGCTCCTCCTGGGCCTTCCAGTACAGCTGGTCCTCCCAGAACCCGTACATCCGCATGTCGATATAGAAGATGAACACCTTCGCATCCGGCACGAGGTGCTTGACCTCGATGGACTGCTTGGACGCAATCCCACAGCACACTTTCGAGCAGTACTGGTTGCCGATGCGCCGGTCGCGCGACCCGACGCACTGGATGAACGCGACCGAGCGGGGTGGCGCGCCATTGGAGGGGCGCACAAACTGGCCCGCCTGCATCATGCGCTCGGCGTCCACCAGGGTGATGACGTCGTCGTACTCGTAGTACCCATACATTTGGGTTTCGCGGCCCGGGTCAAAGTGCTGGAAGCCCGTGGCCACCACGACGGCGCCCGCCGCCTCGACGACCCGCGCGCCGCCATGCTCCAGCGTGACCTGAAAGTTCCCGGCGCCGCCTTCGCTCGCCACCACCCGCGTCGCGGTGCGCACGTCGATCAAGGGATGGCTCTCCACGGCTCCCTTGACCTCCGCCATCAGCTCGCGTGTCGGCGCCAAGTGTGGCGTGAGCGTGGCGTACGACTCCCAGGGTGTCCCGCCCAGCGTGTCTTTGGCCTCCACCAGCAACACCGGCGTCCCTAAGTCCGCGATGCCCCGCGCCGCCTCGAGCCCCGCCGGTCCTCCCCCCACCACCAGCACGCGATCCGCCATCGCCATAACCCGCCTCCTTTGCTCCTCCTTTGCTCCTGGTGCTGCCTGGCCTAAAGCACGGCCTCCCACGTGAGATAGTCCATCGTGCCTGCCTCGATTTGCTTCACGTCCTCTTGAAACTCGGCCCACGCCCGCTCGGCATCGATGCCCATCTTGGCCAGAAGCGGCCGGTAGTCCGTGGAGTGCCAGTGCAGCTGGGTCACGCGAAACGGGTGGGCCCCCATGGCCAGCGCCGCAAACTGCGACTCCGACATCACCGGCACCCCCACATTGCGCCCGTGGGCCTGGGCGGCAAACTGGCTCTTGTCCAGCGACGTCACACAGCCCGTGTCGTGGGTCAGCACCACGTCCGGATTGGCTTCTTCCTTCATGACCTCGATTTTGCGGAGGGTGGCAAACGACCGGGTGAAGTCCCGCTGCACCAAGATGTGCCGGAACCCGAACCCACAGCAGTCGTACCAGGTGGAGTAGTCGGCCACCTGCGCCCCCAGCGCCTGGACCACGCCGGTCACCACCGCCGTGCGCTGGCCGCCATAGATTTCCGGGTCATAGATGGCGTCGCCCGACTGCAGCTTGTAGTAGTGGCAGGCGGGGTGCACCGTCGACACGATGGAGCTGAGGTCGTGCACCACCCGTGCTTGGAGCTGGTCGCGAACGGCGTACATCCACTCGCTGTAGTGCACGATCTCCTCCGGCATCACGAACGGCCGCCCCAGCCGCTCAATGATCGACCGCACCTGGCGCCGCAGCGCGTGGTCATGCACCAGCTCATGCCGGACTTCTTTGTAGTGCCCAAAGCTGGTGCCGCAGTGGATGAGCGGAAAGTATCCGGTCTCGTAGGCCGCGGCGAAGTTGCGCATCGCCACGGCGGCCTGCGCGGCCTGATTGGACGTCGCGGAGGCGTAGTAGTTCCACGCCGTGCACGACGTTTGGTCGCGGGGGTCGAAGTAGTCGTAGCCCAGCACGCGATTCAGCCAAAAAATCGACGTCGAATACCCGGGGATGTGCCCGCACTGCCCGCAACTTTTGTGGTGCCACGTGCGCTCGTACGGGATCTTCTTCATCCGCCCGTACTTGGTGGGGGCTTCATAATACGGCTCGGGCACGCGCTGCACGATCCACTCGCCCTCGCGCTCAAGCTGGAGCACCGCCTCGCGCAGATCCTCCTCGGGCGCCTCCTCCGGGTCAGGGCGAAACGTCTTCGTGGTTTCCACCGAGGTGCCGCGCACGGGCACCGTTCGGTCATTTTTGGTGCTCTCCGGCGTCAATGTGGCCATGATATCCTCCCTTCGGGGCTGGAGTCAGCCCGAGAACCTGCCGTCACGCAATGCCGCTGTCCTCCAGGGCGTCGTCCATGATTTCCTCCATGATGTCGTGGAGGCCCTCGTCCAGCTGTGCAATCATGTCCAGCGTGCCGGTCCACTTCCAGATGGCGTACAGCTCCCGCATGGTGCGCTCCTCCACTTCCCAGGAGAGGGCCGTGGTGTGCATGGTCTCCGGCGGCAGCGCCCGCCGCCACACGGCGAGGTGGTCCGCCACTTCCTTCACTTGCGGGCCCCAGTCGGGGAATGCGTCCTCCTGCAGCATGTCGGGCGACACCTGCGTGCCGGTGGTCATGATTTTGTAAATGATGCGGGTATAGCCCGCGAGCGCCTCTTTGGTGGTGCGCAGCCCGTTGTTCACCGCCACCTCGCGCATGATGGTGATGAGGCCGCCCGGGTTGTTCCCGCGGGGGCAGCGGAGGCAGGAAAAGCACTGCGAGCAGTTCCACACGTCGTCGTTCATCTGCTCGTACACCAGATCGACGTCCTCGCGGGCCAGCGCCTGGGCAATCTTGCGGGGAGAGAAGTCGTAGAAGCGGGCTGACGGGCAGGCCGCGACGCAGATCCCGCACTCATAGCACCCGTAAAGATAGGTGTCAAAGCGCGCATCCTGCACGACCTCGCGGTAGAGGCGCGTCTTCTCTTCCACCGGCACGTCCGCGTAAGCCTGCTTCATCGGCTGCTGCATCGACTGCTCCCCCCATCTGTCTCATGCGATCACGAACGTCTCACGAACATGAGAAAAGCCCGCGACCGAGCGGGCTTTACACGAACAGCTGGATCTTGGCGTCGCGGGCGTAGTCCAGGAATGTGGCCGCCCCCACAACATCTTCCACTTCGGGAATCAGGTCCTCGCGCTTCATCCCCATCACGTCCATCGTCATCTGGCAGGCCACCATGTGGACGCCCACCTCGTGCGCCGTGCCCACAAACTCTCGAATGGACATCACCTTCGCCTTGGCAAACTGGGTGCGCATCATCGTGGACACCATGCGCGTCCCCCCTGGGACCATGCCGGCCACTTTGGCCATGGACGGCATGCTGGGATTGCCCGCAATCGAGATGTCCAGGGAATCGATCTTGTGGCGGTTGATGATATCGAGCCCCCAGAACGTGAAAAACAGCATCGAGTCCATGTCCATCGCCGCTGCCGCGGTCGCCAGGACAAATGGTGGATAGGCCATGTCCAAAGACCCCTTGGAACAGACGATGGCCAGCCGATCTTGCTGCACCTCCGGTCCTCCCTTCGCCGATCGGGTCACCTTATACCCATACCCCCACTGGTATCACTACGGATCTACACCTTCGCCGGGGGAGGCGCAAGCCATTGGCGCAATATTTTTTCAAACCAACGGACGCCGCGATGGGTCCAATGGTCGCAGGCGGCGGCGGCCGGTCGTGCTAGGATGGCGCCGAGGAGCTTTGGGCACTGCGCGGGGAATAAAAGGGGGCACCCGTATGGGTATGAAGACGAGCCAGTCCATCTTGCTGTCTCAAGCGGGGGAGCTGTTTCCCGCCATGGCGGAGATGCTGGCCCCCATCAACGAGGCACTCAGGCGCATCAACATGGGCCGCATGGAGTTTTTGCCGTACGACCATCCTGTCAGCGGCTATCAGGTGCACATGCGCGCCGAACTCACCCCGCAAGGCCCGGACCGGCCTCCGCAGGTGGGGCACTGGCAGCTGGAGATCCAGCGGGACGACGCCCCTTATGTGCTGTATCTCCATGGCAAGACCGGGGCGGAAGGCGAGCTGGGCGAGCTGGTGTCCCCCCCGCAGGCGCCGAGCGCCTCCGAGCCGGTCTCATGAACGGCGAGGACGAACTGCGCACCGCCTATTGGGAGGATTGTCGCAGCGACCCCCGCTTCCCGCTGTGGGTCATTTTCCGGCGTGTGGGGCAGGCGCCCTCCGTCCAGGAGGGCTTGCCGTACGTCCGCCCGGACGGGCCCGATCTCCCGAGTGTGCTGAAGCGCCTCGAGCAGTGGCCCCGTCTGCCCGAGATGGCGCAGGAATTGGGGCTGTCCCCCGAGGACTGCCGGGCCATCCTGTGGTATCTCATCTGGCGCGTAGAGCGAGGCGCGGCGGATCCGGAGTGGGAGCAGTGGAATGCCCGCATCGACCAGGCCTGGCGGACATCAGAAGCGTGAGGGGCGGCGGACGCGTCCTGCGGCGAGCGCGTCGCAGCCCCCGCCGCCCGCCCGCTATCCGGCGCCGGGGGCATCCCCCCGGGGGGTCCAGCGGTCATGATCGCGTTCCTCGAATTTCTGCATGACGGCGACAAAGGCCTCGGCCAGGTTGATGTCTAGGGCATTGGCCATCGAAGCCAGCACAAACAGCAGGTCCCCCAGCTCTTCGGCCACCGATCCCCCAGGTTCCTCGGGCTTCTTGGGCTTGGGCCCGTAGGTGTGGTTCACCTCGCGCGCCAGCTCTCCCACTTCCTCCGCCAGGCGGGCCACCATGGCCAGCGGCGGAAAGTAGCCCTCTTCAAAGCGGCGAATCCACTGATCCACCGCGCGCTGCACGTCCGCCACCGTCAAGTCTCCGTCCACCGCCACAGCCCTCCCTCTAGTCCCGATGATAGGGGTGGCCGCGGTCCACCGTCGATACCCGATACAGTTGCTCTGCCACCATCAGAATGGCCAGCTCGTGCGGCCACGTCAGCGACGACAGCGACCACGCGGCATCGGCGCGCGCCGTGAGGGACCCGTCCAGCCCATCGGGACCGCCAATAACCAGCACCAGCGGCCGCGGGCCGGCCAACAGCCCCGACAGCCAGCGGTGCAGCTCCCGGGTGGTCCACTGCCGCCCGCGCTCGTCCAGCGCAATCAGGAAGTCCGTGGGCCGGACGTGTCCCAGCGCCGCCGCGGCTTCCTGCCGCCGCGCAGCCGGGCCCCCGTGGCTTTTGGCGGGCACCACCACCCAGTCCCACGCCCACGGCGGCCGCGTGCGCCGGCGGTACGCCTCGGCCGCCGCCGCCCACTCGCCGCCCGACGCCCGCCCGATCGTGATGACCCGCACGCGCCCACCCCCCACAGGACTCTTCATCCTTTAGTCCCATTCGGCTTGATCCCCCGCGAACAAAGGCGCACAATGAACCCTTGTCGTAGTGCCTCGGCCGTCTTCCCTCACCGTATCATGCCCCCGAAACCTTGGAGGGTTGGCGAATGCCCTCGGCCGGCTTAAGATGCGATTGTTAACTAACTTAGTCATCGGGAGGACCTATGCAGGACTGGTTGATGGGCTTCGTGCGCCCGCACTTGCGCGATGGGATCCTGGCCGTCATTGGAGCCGTTCTCGCGGCGGGGCTGAACCTGGTTCCCCCGGCCCTGTCGCGCCTCTTGGTCAACAACGTCCTGATTGGCCATCAGCTGCAGTGGCTGTGGCCGATCATCGGGGCGTCCATCGGGTTTGCCATTTTGTTCGGCATCTTTTCGTTCATGCAGGCATACCTGTCGGAGCGGCTGGGCCAGGCGGTCTTAAAGCGGATGCGGGACCAGCTGTACGACCACTTGACGGGTCTCTCCTACTCGTTTCACGACTCGGTGCAGACGGGCCAGCTGATGAGCCGGCTCACCTCGGACGTGCAGTGGGTATCCATGTTTTTCTCCAGCTTCTTCACCCAGGGCACCCAGGTGCTGTTTACCCTGGTGTTCGTGATTGCCGCGATTGCCATCCTGGACTGGCAGCTGGCCCTGATACTGCTGGGCCTCATGCCGTTTCTGACCTTGATGGTGCTGCGCTTTGACCACCGCATCCGGCCGGCCTTTCGGGCCATCCGGCAGCAGTTTGCCGTGATGACCACGCAGCTCCAGGAAAACATAACGGGCGTTCGCGTCGTCAAGGCGTTTGGCCAGGAGCCCCGGGAAGCCGACACCTTCAATGAAACCCTGGACGTGCTGTTTGAGCGCAACCTGGACACTGCCCGGCTGCAGAGCAGCTTCTTTCCCCTGTTTGGCCTCATCGGCGGGGCATACGGGGTGGTCGTCTTTCTCTTCGGCGGCTGGCAGGCCATTCACCACATCATCTCCGTCGGAAGCCTGGTGGCCATCTCGTCGTACGTGGTCATGATGATGGTGCCGCTGCAGAGCCTGGGGTTTGTGCTGAACCTGTACGCGCAGTTTGGAACGGCCGGCCAGCGCCTGTGGGAGCTCATGCAGGAGGAGGCCACCGTCGTCGCGCCGGCGAAGCCGCACCGGCCCCAGAAGGTGGCAGGCGCGATTGAGATGAACCACGTGTCGTCCACCTATCGGGATGCCATGCGGCCCGCGCTCATCGACATTTCCTTCAAGGTGGAGCCGGGCCAGTCCGTGGCGCTGGTGGGCCCCACCGGCGCCGGCAAAACCAGCGTGATTGCGCTCATTCCCCGGCTGTACGACGTGTCCAGCGGATCCGTGAGCGTCGACGGCGTCGACGTGCGGCAGTGGGACCCCGTCTGGCTCCGCCGCCACATCGGGGTGGTGCCGCAAGAGACGTTCTTGTTTTCCGCCACGGTGCGCGAAAACATCGCCTACGGGCGGCCCGAGGCCTCGTTTGACGAGGTGCGCCGCGCGGCCGAGATGGCGCAGGCCGCTGAGTTCATCGACGACATGCCGCGCGGCTACGACACCATTATTGGGGAGCGGGGGATTGGGCTGTCGGGGGGCCAGCGCCAGCGGATTGCCATTGCGCGCGCCCTGCTGGTGGACCCGCCCATCATCATCTTGGATGATGCGACCGCGAGCGTCGACTTGGAGACCGAGGCCGCGATCCAGGAAGCCACGCGCACGCTGCTGTACGGGCGCACCGCCATTGTCGTCGCCCACCGCCTGTCGTCCCTGCAGGCGGCCCACGAGATTCTGGTGATTGACGATGGCCGCATCGTGCAGCGCGGCCGCCACCAGCAGCTGGTGACAGCGCCGGGCATCTATCGGGACGTCCACGACATTCAGTCCCGCGACCAGCGTCAGGTGCTGGGCGGCACGGCGTCGTAGGGAAGGAGGAAGCCACGGTGATTAACCGCATTGACCAGGAAGAAGAGCCGGTTGAACGCCCATTTGACAGCAAGATGTTCCTCCGGCTGCTGCGCTACCTCTTTCCCTACAAGCGGATGCTGACGTGGGCCATTATTGCGCTGGTGTTTGGGACGCTGGCCACGCTGGCGATTCCGTACATGTTCGAAATCGCCATCAACCAGGACATTCTGCCGGGCCACTTCCAGGGCCTGCTGTCGCTGGCGGGCGTCATGATCTTCATCTACGTGGTGCGCTACGTCAGCACCCGCATTCAAACCTGGGTCATCTCCAAGATGGGTCAGGAGGTGCTGCGCGACCTGCGGAGCCAGCTGTTCACGCACATCAACCGGCTGAACTTCACGTTCTTTGACCGCCTGCCGGCGGGCAAAATCATGACGCGGGTCACGTCGGACGTGTCCAACCTGAACTCGCTGCTGAGCCAGGGCTTGGTCAACACCCTCAGCAACGCGCTCACGCTGGTGGGCACCGTGGCCGCGATGCTGATCCTGAAGTGGAACTTGGCGCTGGTGTCGTTTATCGTGCTGCCGCTCTTGGTGCTGCTCTCGACCCGGTTCCGCCGCATGATTGTCGAGCGCTGGCGGCGGGTGCGCCGGCAGATTTCCATCGTCAACGCCACGTGGGCCGAGTCGCTGTACGGGGCGCGGGTCGTCTCGTCATTCGGCCGCGAGGACCACAACCGCGAGCACTTTCATGGCATCTCCCAGGCGAACTTCGTCGCCCACGTGCGCGCCATGATGCTGTCGGCCATGTTTGGCCCCGCCATCACGTTTGCCGGCACGGTGGGCACGGCCCTGGTGTTCTGGTACGGCTCGTCGCTGTACGCCGCCCACGCGGTGTCACTGGGCCTCATTGTGGCGTTTCTGAACTACCTGGCCGGGTTCTGGCAGCCCATCTCCCAGCTGGGCAACTTCTACAACCAGCTGCTGGTGGCCATGGCGTCGGCCGAGCGCGTGTTCGAATATCTCGACCAAGTGCCCCTGGTCACCAACCGCGAGCGGTCCCGACCGGTGGAGCGCCTCACCGGCGAGGTGGAATTTGACCACGTGGTGTTTGAGTACGTCCCGGGCCGTCCTGTGCTGCGCGACGTGTCGTTTCACGTCGCCCCCGGCCAAACCATCGCGCTGGTGGGCGCCACCGGCGCCGGCAAAAGCAGCATCCTCTCGCTGCTGCCCCGGTTTTACGACGTGGTGGGCGGAGCCATCCTGCTGGATGGCATCGATATCCGCGACATCGAGATGCGGTCTCTGCGCCGCCAGGTGGCGCTGGTGCTGCAGGACACGTTTATTTTCGACGCCACGATCCGGGACAACATCCGCTATGGGCGGCCGGAGGCCACCGACGCTGAGGTGGAGGCGGCGGCCGTCGCGGCCTGCGCCCACCACTTCATCAGCGAGCTGCCCCAGGGCTACGACACCCCGGTCAAAGAGCGCGGGTCCCGACTCTCGCTGGGGCAGCGCCAGCTGTTGGCGTTCGCCCGCGCGATCCTGGCCGACCCCGCCATTTTGATCTTGGACGAGGCCACGGCCAGCATCGACACCAGCACCGAGGTGCTGGTCCAGCAGGGCCTCAAGCGG
>JAKADP010000095.1 GCA_021820465.1 Bacillota bacterium | reverse complement strand
GGTTGACGCCGTTGACGGTGCCGGGGTTGAACGTCGCCTGGCCGTAGTTGGCCAGGGTGGCCACGTGTCCTCCGATGGTGGGCGCCTCCTCGATCCACTCGGCCGAGGTGGCCGGGCCACTGTACGCCTTGGTGGCGGTGAACGTCCAGCCCTGCGTGGTGTCGCTGAGCGTGATGGTCCAGTCCCCGTTGCCGTCGTTGACGATCTGCGCGGTCATGTGGTCTCCGGGCGCCACATGATATTTGGTGCTTGTGGTAATTTCGGTCTCGGGCGCGGGCAGAATCTCCCACCACGCGTAGTACTGCGCGCTGCCGCCCGAATAATCCTGCTCCGTGCCGGTCTGAATCAGGTTGCTGTTGTTGAACCCGTCAATGCCAATCCAGGTGGACGAGTAGGTGGACCCCTTCGCGGGGCTGACGGTGGGCACCACCCACTGCCCTGTGATGGAGCTGTACGTGCTGGTGTCGACCGCGTAGCCCGACCAGTTGGAGGACGCCCACCCATAGGTGGACGTGGACCCCCCGCCGCCGTGCCCGTGTCCGTTGCCATGGGGCGCCTGTCCAAGGGGCACCACATGGCGCGGGGCGTTGACAATGCCGGCAGCCGCGAGGGCAGGCGCCGAGACGGGGGCAGAGATGAGCAGAAGGCCGCCCGCCGCCAGCAGCGTCGCCGCGGTCCTGATAAAGTGGCGCATCGTTCGGAAGCTCCCTTCGCGTGCGGATGGGGACGATGCTGGTGCAGAGGCAACCCGCTGCCGCCAAGCCTTCGTCTTTCTGGGAGATTCGCCGCGAAATTGCCGATCCCTTCCTAGTCGGGCCACAAAATGCCGCCGCAGGGCACAAAACCGTCAGCGGAGGGAGGTCGGGAGGGACAGGGCAGGGTCGGTGAGGCGTTGTCCGGCGCCCGAGGGGGGCCGGCCAGCCATGGCCCCTGGGTCAGGAGCGTCAGGGCGGCGAGCCCCACCGCGTCCTCCAGCAGCTGCGCAAGCGGCAGGGCGAGGGGGAGAGCCAGCAGGCGCGCCCCCAGCGCGGGCAGTCGTGCGGCCAGCAGGAGCGCCAGCGCCCCGGCACGCCAGAGGGCGCGGGGGGAGGCCGCGGCCAAACCTGCGAGCCCACCCGTGGCCAGCAGGGCCACGGCGGGCACGGCCCACACCGCTTCGTGAATCCACGCAATGGGCGACACCAGCACGCCCACCAGACCGACCGCCACGCTGGCCGCCGCGGGCTGCCCGGCGCGCTGGAGGGCCAGCGCGTGGCGGAGGCCCCACACCACCACCACGGCCACTGCGCATGCCAGCACCGGGGCATGCCAGACCCCCAGTCCCAAGCGGTCCACCATGCCCCACAGCGATTGGTTGAGATACGACGTCGGGGAGCCTGGGCGCCCCACCTGCCAGAGCGTGTGGGTAAAGTATCGCCAGGACGACTGCGGACGCAGGAGAAAGCCCGCGCCGGTCAGCACCGCCCACGCGCTGGCGGCCACCGCGAGCGGCCGCCAGCGGCGCGCCAGCAGCAGGTAGACGAGGAACAGGCCCGGCACCACCTTGACGGCGGCGGCGACACCCACCCATGCGGCGGGCCACGGCTGGCGGTCGGTGGCCAGACATCCGGCCACGGCGGCGGCCATGAGGAGCATGTCCACCTGCCCGAGCGACAGGTTGTCAAAGACCGGCTGGGTCACCAGCGCCAGTCCCGTGGCGGCCCACACCGCGCGGCGTCCGGCGCGGCCCATGACCCGGCCCAGCGTCCAGGCCAGCGCGGCCAGCGAGCCCGCGTCCCAAACAACCGACAGCAGCCGCTCCCCCAACAGCGACAGGGGGACCATGAGGGCGGCGGCAATCGGAGGGTAGGTGAACGGCAGGCGCTGAGCCGGGTCAAAGCCTGCGCCATACAGGCGGGCGTGGTGCACCATCGCGGCTGCGCCGGCCAGGTAGACGCGCAGATCCACCGGCTCCAGCGCCCGCGGGCCCAAGAGGTGGATCCCCACGGCTGCCAAGCTGGCGGCGATGGCCAGCAGGGCGCCCAGGGCGGCGGCCGCGCGCCATCCGGCGCCGCCCCCCCACCCCCGGGCCTTTGCTGTTGGCTGGGCCATCGGGTCCCTCCTCGTCACGTGACTGTGAGGTAAGCCCTTCGCGCCCGTGCGACACTCTCCTGCCGCTCGGGCGGCGCGAGAATGTTCGCCAGGGCGCGGGGCACGCTGGGCATGGCGAGGCCGGCAGGGATCTGGTAAAATCCCGAATTCAGACGAGCATCCCGCCACGAGTCGCCCGGCGCGGTTGGGGCACGTCGCGGGAAGGTGCTTGGCAGGCATGGATCAGGTGCGGATTGGAGAAAAGCTGGTCAGCCTCACCCGAATTCGGCTGGTCGTGGAGCAGGCTATGGCGCTCCGTGCGGAGGGCTTGTCTCAATCTGAGGTATCCGCTCGGCTGGGCGTCGACCGGACGCTTGTGTCGCGGCTGGAGAGTGTCGGCGAGATACGCGTCGGGCACCGGGTCGCGCTCATTGGGTTTCCGGTGGCCAACAAGGCGGCCGTGGAGCAGCTGGCGGCGCAGCTGGGCGTGGACTTTGTGTGGGTGATGACCGATGCCGAGCGGCGGGCGTTCGCCGAGAGCCTGTCGGGGGCGGCGCTGATCGACAACATTTTGGCGATGGCGGCGCGCGTGCGCGAGTTTGACGCGGTGGTGCTGATGGCCTCGGATCGCCGCATTCGGCTCATGGAGTCGCTCCTCGATCGCAGTACGGTGGTGCCCATCATCTTGGGGGAGGCGCCGCTGGACCGGGACGTGCCGGTGGATGTGGCGGCATTGGAGCAGGTGCTCCTGGCGCTTCGGTCCTCCGGGGCGTGAGGGGGCCCGCGATCCCATAGGATGCCGTCAGGGAGTGCGCCGGGGGATACGGCAGGCAGAAAGAAGGGGACCGCATTGGTGGAGCGCGAACTGTTGGTGTCGGCGGAGGGGCTCAAGAAGCTGGAGCACGAGCTGGAGCATTTGAAGACGGTGCGCCGCGGCGAAGTCGCGGAGCGCATCAAGACGGCCCGGGAATTTGGCGACATCTCCGAGAACTCCGAGTATGAAGACGCCAAAAACGAGCAGGGACTCATCGAGGCGCGCATTCAGTCGCTGGAAAACATGATCAGGAACGCCCGGGTCGTCGACGAAGCCACGCAGGATCCGCATGTGGTGCACATTGGCTCACACGTGACGGTCAAAGAAGAGGGCGAGGACGCGACCGAGGAGTACATCATCGTAGGCGTGGCCGAGGCGGACCCCGTGAAGAACCGCATCTCGGTGGACTCGCCCGTCGGCAAGGCGCTGCTGGGTGCGCACGCGGCCGACTGGGTGGAAGTGACGGCGCCCGTCGGACGCATTCGCCTGCAAGTGGTGTCGATCAAGTAGCGGCGTCCGCGACCGAAAGGCGCGGCGGTCAGGGGGCACAGGGTGGACGAGGGCCGGGAGGAAGGGCGAGGAGCGGCACAGCGGCAGGCGCGCATCGCCAAGTGGCAGCTGTGGCGGGAGCGCGGGCTGGATCCCTATCGCGAGACGCGGTTTCGGCGCACGCACCTGGCGCGCGCGGTGGTGGAGGGGCATCCCGCCAACGAGGGGCAGCCGGCTGCGGTCGCGGGGCGGATCTTGGCCATACGCGGGCACGGCCAGGCGGCGTTTTTGGACCTGCACGACCCGTCGGGGCGGGTCCAGCTGCATGTGACGGCGGAGGTGCCCGACGCCCTCCGAGTGGTGGAGGGTTTGGACCTCGGCGACCATGTGGGCGCGGAGGGCACGGTTTTCAAAACCCGGCGGGGCGAGGTGTCGCTGGCCGTCACCCGGCTGGTGCCGCTGGCGAAAAACTTCCGGGGCCTGCCGGACAAGCGCCATGGCTTGACCGATCCGGATCTGCGCTACCGCCAGCGGTACGTGGACCTGATGACCAACCCCGAGAGTGTGCGCATCTTTCAGGTGCGGTCGGCCGCCGTGCGGCTCATGCGCACCCACCTGGAGGCCGAGGGCTTCATGGAGGTGGAGACGCCGGTGCTGGTGCCCATTCCGGGAGGCGGCATGGCCCGGCCGTTTCGCACGCACCACAACGCGCTACACCGGGACCTGTACCTGCGCATCGCGACGGAGCTTTACCTGAAGCGGCTCATTATCGGCGGCTTTGAGCGCGTCTACGAGATTGGGCGCGTGTTTCGCAACGAGGGCGTGGATGCGAATCATGGGGCCGAGTTCACGATGCTGGAGCTTTACTGGGCGTACGTGGGCTATGAAGAGATCATGGACTTGGTGGAGCGCCTGCTGGCGCACCTGTGCCAAGATCTCACCGGGGGACTCATTCTGGAAGTGGATGGCACACGCCTCGACTTTACGCCGCCGTATCCCCGCGTGGACATGGCTGAGCGCTTTCAGCAAGTGTGCGGCATCGATTTGCTGGCGCTGGACTCCAAGGAGCGCGCCCGCGCGGCCGCCAGGGATTTGGGGGTGCGGCTGGACCCCGGCGCCACGCGCGTGCAGATTTTGGACAAGCTGGTGAGCGTGGTGGTTGAGCAAACGTTGATCCAGCCCACCTTCTTGGTGCACCACCCGGTGGACATTTCGCCGCTGGCCAAGCGCCGGGCCGAGGATCCGCGCACGACCGAGCGCTTCGAGCTGTTTTGCCGCGGCACCGAGCTGGCCAACGCCTTCTCGGAGCTCAACGACCCGTTCGACCAGCGCGAGCGCTTCATGGCTCAGGCGCGGGAGCGCGCAGAGGGGAACGACGAGCTGCCGGAGCTGGACGAGGACTTCCTGCTGGCGCTGGAGCACGGCATGCCCCCGACCGGAGGATTGGGCATTGGGGTGGACCGCGTGGCGATGCTGCTGGCCGGCGTCACCTCCATTCGGGACGTGGTGCTGTTTCCCATGCTGCGCAGCGGCGCACCGACGGGCAGCGACCACCTGATATGATGGGCCCGTTGTGAACAGCTTTGTGCACAGGGGGTGCCCATGAAGACCGTGGTGAGTGTCAGCCTGGGGTCCTCCCGGCGGGACCACTCCGCCGTGCTGAGCCTCATGGGCGAGGAGGTTCATCTGGCCCGCCGCGGCATGGACGGCAGCATTGAGCGCGCCCTCGACACCATCGCGGCCTTAGATGGGCACGTGGACGCGCTGGGCCTGGGCGGGGTGGACCGCTGGCTCAGCGTCGGCCCGCACCGGTACACGGTGCCCACCGGCGAGCGGCTGGCTCAAGCCGCCACGGCGACCCCGGTGGTGGATGGCGGCGGCATCAAAGCGGTGTGGGAGCCCATGGTGGTGCAGGCGCTGGTGGCCGACGGCATACTGCGCCCGGGCCAGACCGCCCTGATGGTGTCGGCCCTGGACCGCTACCCGATGGCGGCGGCGCTGGATGCGGCGGGCATTCGCCTCGTGTGCGGCGACCTCATGTTTTCGGCGCGCATCGACTATCCCATCCGGAGCTTGGCCGAGCTGGAGGAACTGGGCCGGCGCCTGGTGCCCGAGATGGTCAAGCTCCCATTTGAGCAGCTGTACCCGGTCGGGGAGGATCAGGAGGCCACCCCCGACCCTCGATTCCTGCGCCACTTTGAGGAGGCTGATGTCGTGGCCGGCGATTTTCACTACATTCGCCGCTACCTGGCGGGACGCTTGGATGGCAAGGTGATGCTGACCACCACGACCACCGCCGCCGATGTGGACCGGCTGTGGTCCCGCGGCTTGTCGACGCTGGCCACCACCAGCCCGCAGCTGGATGGGCGAACTTTTGGGACCAACGTCTTAGAGGCGGCGCTGGTGGCGGTGTCTGGCGTGGGGGCGGCCGATCCCCGCTGGCCGGACACCGTGCGGGCGGCGGGGCTGGCGCCCTTTGTGAGGCGCCGCCCCGCCCAGGAGCTCGCGTGAGCGCGCTTAGGGACACGCTGGCACAGTTTGTGGAGGCGTGCAATCGCAATCAGCGGCTCCAGCAGATGAACCACGACTGGGACCGCCTCATTTTGGTCCAGCCGGATGATGCGGACGAGCGCCACTGGATCCGCTACCACCAGGGCGTGGCGGCCCTGATGCCCGGGGAGGACTCCCCCGATCCCGCCGACCTGCTGGTGGAGGGGGCGTCTGGGGTGTTGGTCAGCATTTTCTCCGGGGCATCCACGCCCACCGAGCCATACATGAGCGGGGACCTGCGCGTGCGAGGCGCGCAGGACGATGTGATGCGGCTCGACATCATCGCGCTCCTGATTTGGGGGGAATAAGGTGGCCGGCCTAAAGCG
The DNA here is from genome assembly GCA_021820465.1 of Bacillota bacterium. GTDB lineage: Bacteria > Bacillota > Sulfobacillia > Sulfobacillales > JAIMBI01 > JAJZWV01. The sequence goes on along the minus strand of JAKADP010000095.1, from coordinate 1,743 downwards.
TGCGCTGCCGCTCCGCACCGCCGTCTCCACCAGCGCCGGCCTGGCGTCGGCGGCCATCAACTTTCTGGCGGTGGCGGAGCTGGCCGGGTACGCGGGCGGCCGATCGGGATGGCTGGCGATCTTGGTGGCGGGCGTGCTGGTCACGCTGTCGGCCAGCAACTTTTCGGAGCTGACGGCGCTGTACCCCTCGGCCGCCGCGATTCGCGTGTGGATCCGCCGCGGGGCGTCGGACCAGCTGTCGATGGTGGCCTCGCTGGTTTACGTCGGCACGGTGGTGTTTGTGATTGCGGCCGACGCCTTTGTGCTGGGCCACGTGTTTCTGGCTGTGCTGCCGGGCGTGCCCGGGCTCCTGTGGATCGCGCTGCTGCTGGGCTTGGTGACGCTCCTGAACCTCCGGGGCATCAAGGTGGCCGGGTGGGTGCAGGACCTGAACGGCCTGTTTCTGCTGGGGAGCCTCACCGTGGTGTCTCTGCTGGCCTTGGGCCACGTCCCGGCCCCGCACTGGCACACCGCCTTTCAGCTGGGCCCCAACTGGATCCAGGCACTGGCGCTCGGCGTGTTTGTGTTTGTCGGCTTCGAATGGGTCACGCCGCTGGCCGAGGAGTTTCAGGACAGCCGGGTGATTCCCCGCGGGATGTTCATGGCGCTGGGGTTGGTGACGGTGGCCTTTGGCCTGTTTGCGCTGGCTGCGCAGATGGTGCTGCCGGGGCACGGGCTCCAGTCCAGCCCCGTGCCTCAGTTGCTGCTGGGCCGCGCCGTGCTGGGGGGCTGGGGATTTTGGTGGATGGTGGTGGTGAGCCTCACCACCGCCATGACCACCTTTAATGGGGGGCTGGCCACAGCCTCCCGCTTTCTCTATGCCGCGGCGCGCGAGCGGCTGCTGCCACCGGCGCTGTCGCGCCTGAACGATCGGCTGGTGCCCAAAAATGCGCTGGTGGCGCTGGCCGCGGGTGCGCTCATCCTGGCCGTGGTGGTGTATGCCACGGGGGTGTACACGCTGTTGATCAACGTGGGGGCGGCCGTGGAGTCGTTCATGTACGCCTTGGCGGCGTGGCTGGTGCTGTCGCTGCGGCACCGGGAGCCCAATCGGCCCCGGACGTTTCGCGTGCCGGGTGTGCCGTGGACGACCGTGCTGACGATGGTGGTGTTTGTCGGGCTGGGCGTGGGCGCCGCCACCACCGCCAGCGGCATCCCGGGCCCGGTGCCGTGGCCGCTGGTGTTTGTGGCCGCCCTCACGGGGATCGCGTGGTGGTATGTCCGCCGCGTCGTCCCCACGCTCAAGGCGCCGACGCGCCCCGCCCGCGCGCCGACCGGCTCCGACGTCTAAACCGGTGCCCGCCGCGTAGCTTTTCCCCAGAGCCGCTGCGGCGGAACCGGGGGGGACAGGCATGCTGGCGTTGAAGTCCCTGTTGAGTTGGGCGGCGGGCCTCCTGGCCGTGTCGGTGGTGTTGGTGCTCACGGCCGTGGCGCCCGAGGCACGCGCGGCCGCCGCCAAGTTTCTCACCTTTGATCGGGCACTGCTGGCCGGAGCGCGCCTGCCAGCGCCGCCGCCGGCGGCCCCGCGCGCTCTGCCCGCCCCGGCGCCCGTCGCGGGCAGCCAGGGGCTGCCGCCGGGGTTGGTGCTGGGCTACTTGGCCAACTCCCCCGCGGCGCCGGGCGCGATTCCGTTTGTGAAGGCTTACCTGCCGGCCCTAAACGGCCTCATCACGTTCTGGTACACGATCAACAGCGCCGGACAGGTGT
>JAKADP010000094.1 GCA_021820465.1 Bacillota bacterium | reverse complement strand
CCAACCGCGAGGGCGGCCCCTTCACCGGAGAAGACGAGGAGCTCTTGGGCCTCCTGGCCCGCCACGCCGCCGTCCTCATCCACACCGCGCGGCTCACCCAGGAGCTCAAGGACGCCGTGGTGGCCGGCGAGCGCCAGCGCATCAGCATGGAGCTGCATGACGGGACGCTGCAGGCGCTGTACGGCATCGTGCTGGGTGTGGACAGCCTTTTGTCGCGCGAGCCGGATGCGGAGAGCGATCGCCGGGCGCTGGCCACCTTTGCGGACCGCGTGACCGGCGTCATCGAATCGGTGCGGCAGACCGTGCAAAACTTGCGGGCCCCGCCGCCCGATCTCCTCACCGCGCTCCAAGCCATGGTGGCCGACCTCTCGGCAGCGGAGCGGGTGCGGGTGCAGTCTGCCGACACCGAATACCGCCGCCTGTCCCCGGAGCAGACCGAGCAGGTGGTGGCCTGGGCGCGCGAAGCCGTCAGCAATGCCATTCGGCATGCCCACGCCACGCAGATCGATGTGACCTGGCACGCAGCGGCGGACGCCTTTCGCCTCATGGTCACCGATGACGGGATGGGCTTTGACGTGGACGCGGCGCGCGGCACGGATCACTTTGGCCTGGCGCATCTGGAGACCCGAGCGGCCTGGCTGGGCGGGCGCGTCCTGTGGGACAGCGCCCGCGGGCGGGGCACCGCGGTCACGCTGGAGGCCCCATGGACTATGCCGCCCAACAGGACGCCGTGATACGATGGCGCCAAAGGGACCGAGCGGAGGAATTCCGATGGCGGACTCGACCCCCATTCGCGTGGCGCTGGTGGACGATCACGAACTGGTGCGGGTAGGCCTAGCCGACCTCTTGAGCGGCCACGCTGACCTCGCGGTCGTGGGCCAAGCCGCCTCCGTGGCCGACGCGCTGGCCCTGATGGATGAGGCGTCCATCGATGTGCTGCTGCTGGACGTGCGCCTGCCAGACGGATCCGGCATCGATGTGTGCACCGCCTGGCGGGACCGAAAGCCCGCGACCCGGATCATCATGCTGACGTCGTACTCGGATCCGGAGGAGCTGTTTCGCGCGCTGGCGGCGGGTGCGGCGGGCTACCTGCTGAAAAGCACACGCGGGCCCGATCTCTTAGCCGCCATCCGCAACGTGCACGCGGGCGGCACGGCGCTCGACCCGGCGCTGGCGCCCCTCGTCATGGAGCGCGCCGCACGCGGCGCCCCACCCGACCCACTGCAGGGCCTCTCGCCCCGCGAGCGCGCGGTGCTGGCTCTCATTGCCGACGGGTGCACCAACCGCGAGATTGCCGACCAGCTGTCGCTGTCGGAAACCACCGTCAAGCACTACGTGAGCAACCTGCTGGGCAAGATGGGGTGGGCGCGGCGAGCCGAAGCGGCGGCCTTCCTGGCGAGAATCACTCCGGAGCGGGGGCCCGACGGATCCGGCAGCGTCTAGGGCCCCGCGCCTTTCGTTCCCGCCCACCGCGCCCATCAGGCCCACCCAACTACGAACCGACGATCCTATCGCCCCCCCGCCCTCCTGGTCAGAATGACAGCAGAGCCGTTGGTGCGACGCGTCAGGGAGCACGGCGGCGGGAAAGGGGATGAGCGCGATGGTGGGGACGGCAAACATTTTGGTGCTGAGCCTCTTGCTGGGCGTGTTTGTTGCGGGGCTGGTCCTTCCGGTGCATCATAAGTAACGGCTCGTCAAGAAGAAGACCCGATGTGGAACACTGCGGTCGCGGCAGGCGGGTCGGCCGACCGAGAGGAGGCTCGCATGAACTGGACCGAATACGTGCGCGACAAAATGGGTGTGCTGCTGTCGGTAGACACTTGGCTGCCGCGTGACCTGCCGGAGTATGCGTTTGGCCTGCTGTACACCCTGGGGTCGCTCACCGCGTCCAGTTTCGTGGTGCTGGTGGCATCCGGCATCCTGATGGCGGCCAATGGGCCTCAGTGGTGGACGGTGTCGCCCATCGGGTTTTTCGTGCGCGGCGTGCACTTCTGGGCGGTGCAGGCCTTTTTCTTCTTCATGGTGCTGCACCTGCTGCGGGTATACTTCTCCGGCGCTTGGCGGGGAGGCCGCGAAAAGACCTGGCTCTTGGGCACACTCTCTCTCCTGGTGGCCATCCCCACTGCCTTTACCGGCTATTTGATGCGGGGCGACTTCTACTCCCAGTGGAACGCGGTGCAGGCGAAGGACGGGCTGAACGCCATGGGCTTCGCCTGGTTCAACGTGCTCAACGCGGGCCAGATGTACGGGATGCACGTGGTGGTCCTGCCGCTGGTCCTGTCCGTCTTGATTGCCCTGCACATTACGCTCATCCGGGTCAAGGGCGTCGTGCCCCCCTATCCGGCGCGCGACGAAGACGAGGCGGCCCGCCGCGAGGAAGAAGGGTTCGCCGATGCACAATCCTAAGCAAGACGTCACCCATCGCTACGAGTACGTGCGGGCCGACTTCTTAAAGCACTTGGCAGGCACGACCCTGGTGGTGGCGGTGCTGGCCGTCGGACTCTCCCTCCTGTTTCGCGAGCCGGTGCGGCCCGCACTGCACATTCGCACGGTGGCCACCAGCACGCCGCTCCTGTTTGAGAAGGTGGCCATCGGGGACCTCACCGGCACCGGCACGATCGCCACCTACGGTCCGCCGTACAACGACGCGACGGGAAATGTCCAAAGCCCCCTGCAGAAGCTGGTGGGCGTGATCCATCCCGTCAACCCGGCCCAGGACTTCATCCTGAAGCCGCTGTCCATGGCCGCGGTGCTGAACCCCCAGGTGGCGGCGGCGCTCCGCGCCTGGCATGCGGCGCCGGTGGGACAGCGGGACCGATGGGCCGCCAATTACGCCCGTGGCCTCGCGCACGCCCGCGTCGTGGGCACAAGCGTCGTGATGCCCTCCGGCTCGTACGGGCCCGTGGCCCCCATGATGGCCGGCCTGCTGCGGCTGGGGCAGAGTGGCCTCATGACCGGCGCGCTGAACCGCAGTCCGGCGGACTATCAGTTTGACAACCAGAATGCGCTGTTATTCCTGCAGGGAGCGCCGCTGCATCAGGCGGCGAAGAAGCTGGAGTTGCTGGGCAACCAGTGGGGCATCATTCACGAGGAGAACGCCCCGTTTCCGGGGCCATGGTGGATGACCATCGTGACGGCGATCTATCAGATTCCGTACATCGCGCACGCCTCGGGCGGCGACGCTGTGGCGCTGTCGCTGGGCATGCTGCTCTTCATCGCCCTGATGGTGGGGCCGTGGGTGCCGTTCATCAACGAGGTGCCGCGCCGGCTTCGCGTGTATCGCCTGATTTGGCGCGACTACTACCACCGCTACGAGCACCCGAGCGCCCCGCCGCCCAGCACCCCGCCCGGGGGCGGAGGACCCGGCGAATGAGGCGCCGGCCGGTTCCGGCGGTGCCGCTCGCGGTCCGCCTCCGCTTCTCCTGCGGGGCGGCGCTTGGGATTTTGGGGCTGGGCGCCATGGGCACAAGCCTCTTTCCCGTCGTCTGGTCGGCGCTCATCGGCGGCTTTCTGCTGCTGCTGCTGGGCTTGGCCGTGAGCATTGGGACGATTGCCCGCCGCCTGCCGCCCGAGCCCACCAGCCGCTGACCGCCGCGCCCCCAAGGCCTTCGGCCGGTGGGTGGTAAAAGGACCCGGGTGATACGGGTCCAACGAGCCTAGGCAGCCCCACCGCCGCCCTTTATCGTGGAGGCGATTCGTCGCGAGCGTCCACGCCTGCGCCACGCCAACCCAAAGGGGTGAAGCCTCGTGATTCAAGTGCACCCGGAGATGAACGACGACCGCATCCTGCGCCTCTTTGAGAAGGGGATCCACGGGCAGTGGGGCGAAGACGCGATTGCCTGGGGCCAGGCCACCGATGTGCCGGCGCGCGTGCGCCACGGCTTGGCGCTCACGCTCACCCCCGTCTATCTGGGAGAGCAAACCGCGATGATCGGCATCGCCACGGTCATCCCCCTGCTGCTGCGGGGCGGAGAGACCGAGGCGGTGCTGTACCTATCCAGCATGCAGCTTGACGAGGCGCGCCACTTTCGCAACCTGCATCGGCTGTACGAGCTGTTTGAGGAGGACCCGCTGCCGGCCCGCCGCCTGCCAGAGATGTGGCGGTATCACGCGCGGCTCCTGCACTCGCGGGACCCCTTGGACTGGGTGTGGGGGATTCTCATCTCCGACCTGTTTGCCCGCCGCTTCTACGGCGCGGTGCGGGACATCGACCCCGAGGGACTCTTGGGCGCCCTAGCGCGCCGCACGCTGCAGGACGAAGCGCGGCATCAGGCGTTTTCCGACCGGTTTCTCGAGAACCGCATTCCCCAGCTGTCGCCCGAGCGGCGCGCGGGCATGCTGGGGCTGCGCGACGACTTGTTCCGGTCCATGGACGGCCTCGCGGGCCGCTTGGCCGCCGCGGCGACCGATGCCGGCATTGACACGGCGTCGCTGTTGGACGGCCTGTGGCTCGACACCGAGCGGTGGGTGGAGCGCCTTGGGATTGCCAGCACCCACACCACCCAGCGCCCCACGGCTGCCCGGCCCACTCGAGCGGTGCCCGGTCCGTCATAACACGCCATCTTGCGGCGGGGGAGGACAGGCGGCGGCGCTTTGGCACTGCCGCCGCGCTGCCAGCCCTCAAGCCGGCCGCCGCACATGGCGACGGTCCACGGAGGGCACGCACGGGTCACGGGTCAGGAGAGCGTGCGTTCGCGTCACGCTCTCCTGACGTTGCAAGCACACCCGCCGCGACCCGCGTAATCTATCACGCCGCCTGGCTTACGCCTCATCCCGCGTGCCGCACGCCGACTGACCAGCGACGATAATCTGCTGGGGAAAGCCCGCGACGGGGTCCCTCAAGCCACTTGGCGCCGCTGTGCCGTTCGCGCGAGGGATCCTCCTCCCGCCAGCCCCGTCGCGCTCGCAACGCCGAACGCCACCAAGGCGTTATTTCTTAGCGACGGGACCTCAAGGGCGCCCGAAACGGGTTTGGGATCCGCCCGTGCCTCCGCGTCCGATTCCAGTGGTTCTGGTGGTCGCGTTGGAGTGGTGTCGGCATCGCTGGCGAGCGGCCGTCGCCGCGGTGGACACCCCACCTAGCGGCACCACCAAGCTCACTCCCGTGGGCGACCACCCACGCTTGACCCCATGCGGCCAGCATACGGACGGAGGCGGCGTTGTGAGAACCGGCCCCATCACCAGAGGATATGTCGCCCTAGCCGCCGCTGCGGCGCTGGCGGGCGCCACTGCGGCCTGCGGAGCGGCGCCTGGCGCCCAACCCCATGCGCCGCAGCCGTCAGCACCCGCCAGGCAGCCCGTTTCGGTTGGTCGGGTCCAGCGCATGGCGTTCGCGAATTCCACGAGCGGCTGGATGGCTTTCTCGCCGCCCGGCGCCCCTGGAGTCATTGAGATCGCATACACCGACAGCGGCGGGACCAGTTGGACCCGGACGAAGCGCTTTCAGCTGCCAAACCCAGGGGCGTGGGCCTGGGCTCCCCTCGGGCCGGGACGCCTGTTGGTGGTGGTCTCTTCGCCCTCGGGTACCGGCACCCTCAACAGCGTCCTCACCACCACGGATCACGGGCAGAAGTGGCAGGCCAAGCCGTTTCACAGCGCTGTCGCTCCAGGCTCTCTGATCACGGCAACGGCGAGCGGCCGCGCGGCATGCGTGCTGGTGGCATCGGACCCAGGGTTGAGCGGCGTGGCGGCCGCGCTGTACTGCGGCCCTGACGGCGGGCCGTGGCACCAAGTCGCCACGCGCTTTGGAGACGCCCCCCGCGGCTATTTGCCCGGGCTCTTTCCCAAGGGGCTTACCCTGGCAGGGCGGCAAGCGTGGATCACGGGCCAAAACGTGTCCAGCGGTCCTGACCTGCTGTACGCGTCCAGCGACAGCGGCCGAGTCTTTCAGCCGCGGTCACTGCCGCTGCCACTCGCCACGAATGCGGACACGCGGCCCGTGGTCGTGGGGGCAGGAGTTCCACCCGCACTGCCTGTCATCGCCTACGCGCCCAGCGGCGCCAGCTTCGTGGTGTACCATCAGGCCGGCGGCGGCGCGTGGCAGCCGACCACGCCGCTGGCCACGCACGCGAATGCCGGCCCTCCCGGCGCGCTGCTGTACAGCGCGGTCAGCCCAGAGATGTTCTTTGTGCGCGGCCAGCACACGCTGTATGCCACCACCAACGGCGGCACGACATGGAAGGCCGTATCCCATCCGGCCAACGCGTGGAGCGTGATGCAGTTTGCCACAGCGAACCAGGGGTGGGCCGTGGCCGGACGCGCGACCCTGTTACGCACCAGTGACGGTGGCCGCACATGGACGACTGTCCCTATGCGCGTCTATCGAGGCGCGTAGGTCCATGCCCAGCGCTCAGAGGGGCGCATCCCCCCGCACTGCGATTGGCGGCCACCGCGACGACAACAGTGTACACCGTCCACATTCCGACTTCTTAAATTGGGGAATGAGGAGGAGAGGAGATGACTAGGCCGCAGTCAAAGGCATCGCATCGGCAGTGGTGGATGGGCTTGGTCGCCGCCGCGGTCTTGGCCTCGGGTTACTATGCGCTCACGTCAGGACGCACCCCGTCGCTGACGGCCGCTAGTACCGTCTCCAACGGAGTGCCGCCGTCACGGGCGGTTACGCAACACGACCTCACGGATGTGTTAGGAGCGGCGCTCGCCTTTGAGGTAGACCCGGGATTACCGTCAGCAGGCCAGTTGCCGGTCGGGGCAAAGCTCCCGTCCTCTGTGCGCAGCGCGATGATCAGCGCTGCGGAGGCCCGTGTCCGCACGATATATGCTCCAACCAGCCCTCAATTGAGCACTGCTATTTTGGGCGTTCAGAATTCGCTCGCTAGCTGGTCCAAAGGACGGGTACTGGCCGGCGGCGTACAAGGGCTGAAGCTTCGATCTATGAGCGTGGCAGGGTCCACAGCTGAGGCCACCTGGGCGGGCACGCTGTGGTCGGTCATCTCGACGATGAAGCCTGCGGGGGGTTGGTCCACCCCCCGGCGGACGCAAGCGGCGGCCACGGGGACGGCGTCCTTTATATATCACAATGGCTCATGGCTGGTGACATCCTGGAATATTTCTTACACACCTGGCGGCGGTGGGCCCTGACTTGGCCGTTGCCTGACCGCGCCTTATAGACCGCCCAGACTTGAGCGCGATCCAACAGGCTGGCACATCTACAATGCGCTCTTGAGGTGCCCCTTCTCGAATCGCTGCGCCACAAAGGGGGTGGTGACACCTTCTCGCAACCCCCCGTCTGACGCCATCCGCGATCCGCGGATCCGCTGCGCCGAAAGGATTTGTTTTCTTAGGGTTCTCGAACGTCATCCAATGCCCAAGCTGTGCTTTTGCGTTCCGCCCTCGGCCGCTGGAATTCCATTGGAGAGGCTTTCAGAGCTGGTGCTCTCGCTCTTTGGCATCACGGGCTCGAAAACATCTCCAGTAGCTTGCCGGTAGTAGCACTGACCACGGCCGTCATATGATGAAATGCCGGTAACGCGCCCGTCGCGCCCGCGGGAACGTGCGGATAGGTTGTCTCGTCCCACGTGACGACCCACGCCGGCTGAGCCTTCACGAGTGACGGAACGGCCGTGTCAGAGAACTGCACTAGTTCGGCCATCGGGTTGGAGAGTGAGAACCCGCGTGCGACCGCGTCGACCGTCTCAACCGCTGCGGTTTTCGACACGGTAGTCACTGCCCCGCTCCGTGAGAGGGGCTGCACACTTATGCCCCACTTCGCCAGGTATTCAACGCTCGGGGAGGCCGGCGGCGCCTGGGTAGTCATCGCGGCCACCAAAGATCCTGTCACCACTAGAAGCGCCGCGAGGCCGAGATAAACCTTGTAACGGCCCAGAACGTTGCGCAATATCGTCAGTCCTCCCTAAGACCGAACATGCAGTCACGTACCGTAAAGTGTGTAAAAGCCGCCGGGAGGTGATGCCGACAAGTAGGCAGCCACTGACCGTCGCCCCTCTGGTAGATTGGAGGTACCACGCAACCAATCAAGGAGGGACCCGGTCAA
>JAKADP010000093.1 GCA_021820465.1 Bacillota bacterium | reverse complement strand
ACTGCCGCCTCCGCCCGACGAGCTTCCGCCACCGCCGGACGAGCTGCCACCCCCGCTGGATGAGCTGCCCCCCGACGAGGATCCGCTCGAGCTGCTCGACGACTTGCCGCCTGACGAGCTGGACGAGGAGCTGGAGGGCGAGCTGACCATCTTCATAAGCTCCTGCTTGACCATCATGGACAATTCTGCCGTCATGGTGGGCGACGCCATGACCTTCTTGACGGCGGTCTGGACCAGCGTCGCGCCGGTGGGCGAAGACAGCGCCAGCGCAACCGCCGCGGCCAGCGTCTTCTCCCCCTCTGGCGTCATGAGGGCCGCTTTCATCTGGCCTGACGCCAGCGTTTCTGCGATGAAGCGCTGCATCTTGGGGGTTTCCAATTCATCGCGCACGGCCTTCTGGATCTCCATGGACGGGGCGCCGCTGCTGGACCCGCCGCCTGACGAGCTTCCGCCGCTAGAGCCCCCAGAGGCACTGCTGCCGTGCTGAGGAGCCGCCGCACCGCCCACCGAGCAGCCGACCAGCGTGAGGGTCAGCACCAGCGCCAGGGTGGCCAGCACCAAGCCCATCGCCCCACCGCGCCGCCGCCCGCCGTCCACGATGCCGCCGCTCGCCACGCGCCACCCCTCCCGTCTCAGGGTGGCTCAGTGGCCACGCCTTACGAGTGGCAATACTCGGCGGCAATGTCAGAACGGACCACCATCCCGTCAAACTGCACGTGGGCCACTTGGCGATAGGCGCGCTCCCGCGCCGTCGGCACATCATCGGCCGATGCCACGGCCAAAAGCGTCCGGCCGCCACCCGACACCAGCCGGCCCCGAGCGTCCCGCCCGGTTCCTGCGTGCAGCATGACGACGCCGGGCTCCGGCGCGTACGATACGGCCGCGCCCGGCTCAGATCGGTCGGGATAGCCCGACGCCGCCATTACGACGGCCACGGATGCCCCGGACCAGGCCGGAGGCCGGCTGGGCAGCTCGCCGGTGGCCGCGCCCAGCCAATATGGCAGGAGGTCGTCCTTCACCAAGGCCAGCACGACGGCGGCCTCGGGGTCGCCAAGCCGCACATTCCACTCCAGCACGCGAGGGCCGTCAGCGGTCATCATGAGGCCGGCGTACAGCACCCCGGCAAAGGGCCGGCCGCCGCGGCGCAGCTCGTCAATCACGGGCAGAAACACGCGGTCGGCCAGCCAATCGGCCAACTGGGGAGTCCACTGCCGGTGGGGCCCCACCGCACCCATGCCCCCGGTGTTGGGTCCCTGGTCCCCGTCGCCCACGCGCTTGTAGTCCTGCGTCGCGGGCAGCCACACCAGGCGGCGCCCATCGGTCAGCGCCATGGCCGACAGCTCGGGGCCCAAAAGGCGCTCCTCCAGCAGCACGCGGGCAGCAGCGGCCCCAAACCGCGTGTCGCCCATAAGCTGTTGCACGGCACCGCGCGCCTCATCGGGGGTGTCCGCCAGCAGGACACCTTTGCCCGCAGCCAGGCCATCGGCCTTCACCACCACCGGTCCCTGCCAGCCCGCCAGCACGCGGTCCGCCTCGGCCGCCGATGTCACCACGCGGGCACGCGCCGTGGGCACGTCCAGCCGCTCCATCAACGCCTTGGCGGCCACTTTGCTGCTTTCCAGCTCGGCGGCCGCCGCCGACGGGCCGCACACCAACAGGCCATCCTGGCGCAAGTGGTCGGCCCATCCCGCGGCCAGCGGCGCTTCCGGCCCAATGATCACTAGGGCCTGGAGGTCGCGGGCCAGCGCCGAGACCGCCGCCGCGTCCCGCGCCGGCACACACTCCACGTCCGCCGCCATCCCCGCGTTGCCGGGTGCCACCACCACCCGGTCCGCCAGGGGGCTTGCCTGGCAGGCCCGCGCCAGCGCATGCTCGCGAAAGCCGCTGCCCACCACCACCACGTTCATGGAACGCCTCCTTCTGGATGGAGCCTGGATGGAGCCTGGATGCAGCCTGGATGCAGCGCCCGTGGCCGGCCGCCCCTGGGGGCGGTCAGTGCCGGAAGTGGCGCTCACCGGTAAACCACAGCGCCAAGCCCGCCTGGCGCGCCGCCTCGATGACCGCCGTATCGCGCACCGACCCGCCCGGCGACACGGCCGCCCGCACATGCGCCGCGGCCAGCGCCACAACGGTGTCGGGGAAGAAGAACGCGTCGGAGGCCAGCACCGCGCCTCCGGCCTTGTCGCCCGCGCGCGCGATGGCCTGGTGCACCGCGTCGATGCGGTTGGTTTGTCCCTGCCCCAGCCCCACCGTCGCCCCATCGCGCACCAGCGCCACGGCGTTGGACTTCTGGTGCTGGGCCACCACCCAGGCCAGCGCCAAATCGACATCCGGGGCTCCCTCGGGGCCCGCCACCTGGCGCCAGTGGGCTGCATCCACCTGTCGGTGGTCGGGTTCCTGCACCAACAGCGCCCCCGCCACGCTTTTGACATCGCGGCCGCCGACGCCCAAGCCGCCCGGCGGCCCGGCTTCCAGCACGCGCAGGTTTTTCTTCTGCGCCAGCACCTGCTGCGCCTCGGGCGATACCGCGGGCGCCACCACCACCTCCAAGAACCCCCCTGCAACCAGCGCGCGCGCGGCCTCGGCATCCAGCGGCTGGTTAAACGCCACAATGCCGCCAAAGATGGAGACTGGGTCGGCCGCCTGCACGCGGGCCCACGCCTCGGCGGCGCTGGGCGCCAGCGCCACCCCGCACGGCATCTGGTGCTTTAGGCCCACGGCGCCGGGCCCGGGCAGATCCCACACCAGCCCTAAGGCGGCCTCCACATCGGTCCAGTTGTTATACGAGAGGGGCTTGCCCTGCAGGGGGGGCGCAGCGCCCCAGCCCGGCGTGCCCGGCACCGCGTACACCGCCGCCGCTTGGTGCGGGTTCTCCCCGTAGCGGAGGCTCCCGGCCAGATCCCCGGTGAGTGTGAGGCGCTCGGGCCATGCCGGCCCCGCCCAGGTGGTGAACACCTGGGCGATGTCGGCGTCGTAGGCGGCCACCAGGCGAAACGCATAAGCGGCCAGCTCCCGCCGGTAGGCGGCGTCCCATCCGGCCAAGCCCCGCGCCCGCGCGTCCGCGTATTGGCTCGGATCCGCCAGCACCGCCACGCGGGCAAAGTTTTTGGCGGCCGCGCGCACCAGGCTCACGCCGCCAATGTCCACCTGCTCCACCAGCGCGGCCGGCCCGGCCCCGCTGAGCCAAGCCTGCCGAAACGGATACAAGTTGGCCACCACAATGTCGATGGACCCAATGCCCGCCTGCTCCAGCTGCCGCGCGTGCTCTTCACTGCCGTCAGCCAAAATGCCCCCAAAAATCCCTGGGTGGAGCGTCTTGACGCGGCCGCCCAAAATCTCGCCAAAGCCGGTGACGGTCTGGGTGTCCTGAACGGGGAGCCCCGCTGCGTCCAGCGCCGCCGCCGTCCCGCCGGTGGCCATGAGCGCCACACCTTCCTGCACCAGCCAGCTGGCCAACTCGAGAAGCCCGGTCTTGTCGTACGTGCTGATGAGGGCCCGCATCTTCCCACCTCCTGATACGTCTCGTCGCCATTGGGCGCCCCGACCGCACGGCCGGGGTCAGTGGTCCCGGGGATCGGGCTCGCCCCACGCCACGTGGCGCCCCGCCACATGGAGGCGTCCCTGGTCCAGCGCCCAGGCCGCCGCGGGCAACAGCCGGTGCTCTACGGGCTGCAGCCGGGCCGCCAGAGTGTCCGCCGTGTCTTCGGGCGCGACCGGAACGGCCTCCTGCGCCACAATGGGACCCGAGTCGAGCCCCGCATCCACTAGGTGCACGGTCACCCCGGTCACCTTGACCCCGTGTGCCAGCGCCTGCTCGATGGCATGAAGCCCGGGAAACGCCGGAAGCAGCGAGGGATGCACGTTCAAAATGCGGCCCGGATACTGATCAATCACCGGAGCGCGCAGGATGCGCAGGTACCCCGCCGCCACCACCGCCTGAATGCCCGCATCGGCCAGCAGCGCGGCCAGCTCTTGGTCGTAGGCCAAGGGCCCCCGGCTCGCGCGGGCCAGCAGCACCCGAGCCGGCACGCCCGCCGCGGCTGCAATGTCCAGGGCACCCACCCCCGCACGGTGGCTCACCACCAGCCGCACATCCAGCCCGGATGCCAAGAGTGCTTGGAGGTTGCTGCCGCGCCCGCCGACCAGCACGGCCCACTTCATGCCCACACCACGCCCGGCGCCGCGGTCACCGTCCCCACGCGATACACCCCCCAGCCTGCGGGACCCAGCTTCTGCCGCACGGCACCCTCGAGCGCAGGATCCACCACCAAGGCGTACCCCACCCCCAGATTGAACACCCGGCCCATCTCGAGGGTGTCTAGGCCCGACAGCGCTTGAAACGCGGCCATCTCCGGCGGCTGGGGCCAATCCACCGGGCCCAGCCGCACGCCGCACCCGTCCAGCACGCGCGGCAGATTTTCCGTGAGCCCTCCACCCGTGATGTGGGCCATCGCCGCCACGGGCAGAGCCCGCAGGAGCCCCAAGATAGGCTGGACGTAAATCCGCGTGGGCTCCAGCAGGGCGTCGCCCCACGACCGGTGGTCGCCGGGCACCGACGCCTCGTACGACACGCCCCGCTCGGCCAGCACGTGCCGGAGCAGGCTGAACCCGTTGGCGTGAAAGCCGCTGGCCGCGAGGCCCAGCACCACCATCCCCGCTGCCACCGGCGGGGCGGGGACCCGGTCGGGCAAGACGCGGCCCACGGCGGTGCCCGCCAGGTCCGCCACCCCGGGCGCGTACACGCCCGGCATCTCGGCCGTCTCACCGCCCAGCAGCGCACACCCGGCCAGCAGGCAGCCGCGATCCACGCTGGCCACCACGCGCTCGGCCCACGCCGGGTCCAGCGCGGACGTGGCCAGATAGTCCAGGAAAAACAGCGGCTCGGCGCCCGCCGTCAGCACGTCGTTGACCGACATGGCCACCAGGTCGACGCCCACGCCATCCCACTGGTTTAGGGCCGCCGCCACCAGCACCTTCGTGCCGACGCCGTCCGTCCCGGCCACCAACGTGGGGCCCTCCGGCAGCCGAAACGCCCCGTAAAAGCCGCCCACGCCCTGAAGCACCTCCGGCCGGGCGGCCGCCGACCGCAGCACCCGCCGGTACCGCGCCACGGCCTCGCTGCCGGCGTCAATGTGCACGCCCGCCTGGTCGTAGTGGGGCGACTGGGCTTCCTGGCCCGCCGACGCGCCTTTGGGATCGCTGTCTTCCATCATGGTGCCGAGGCTCCTTTGCGCAGCATATCCAATGGCCTACTGGGCAGGCGGCGCGCCGCCTGCTACGGGCGCCGCCACTCCATCGTCTCCATGCTCTCCACCTTCTCCATCCTCTTCGCCCACGGGCACGGGGTATCCCGCCCCAAAGCACGCCAGGCACCAGTCGCCTCGCCCCGGCAGCGCCTCGCGGAGCCCCTCCTGGGACAGGTAGCCGAGGCTGTCGGCCCCAATGCGCTCCAGCAGCTCGGGCCGCGACAGGCTGGCCGCGGCCAGCTCGCGCGACCGGCTGGTGTCAATGCCGTAGTGGCACGGATGGGTGTACGGGGGCGACGCGATGCGCATGTGCACGGCTTGGGCGCCGGCCCGGCGCAGCAGCCCCACCAGGCGGGCCGCGGTGGTGCCCCGCACCAGCGAGTCATCCACCAGCACCACCCGGCGGTCCCGCACCACGTCCTCGACCGCCGACAGCTTTAAGGCCACGCTGTCGGTCCGCCCGTCCTGGTTGGGCACAATAAACGTGCGGCCCACGTAGCGGTTCTTCACGAGCCCAAAGTCCAGCGGCAGCCCGGCGGCCTCCGCATAGCCCATCGCCGCCGGCAGGCTGGAGTCGGGGACCCCCACCACCACGTCGGCGTCGGCCGGCTGCTCCTTCCAGAGCTGCCGGCCCAGCGCCCGGCGGGTCCGGTGCACGCTTTGCCCGCCCGACATTGAGTCCGACCGAGAAAAGTACACCAGCTCAAACGCGCACGGCGTCGGCCCGGCCGGCACCGGGCCCCAAGGGCGCCGCGTGGTCATGCCCTCGTGGTCGATGACCAGCATCTCGCCTGGCTCCACGTCGCGCAGATACGTGGCCCCCATGGCATCCAGCCCCGCCGTTTCCGACGCCACCACCACGCCCCCGCCGCGCGTGCCCACCACCAAGGGGCGAATCCCGTGGGGGTCTCGGAGCGCCACCAGCGACGAGGGCGTCAGCACCACGTAGGCAAAGCCGCCCAAAAGCTGATGCGCGGCGCCCTCCAGCGCGGTGAGCCAGCGCTGGGCCACGCCGTGCGCCACCAGATGTGCCAGCACCTCGCTGTCCGAGCTGGTTTGAAAAATGGCCCCGCGGGCCTCCAGCGTGCGGCGCAGTGCCGCATGGTTGGTCAGGTTGCCGTTGTGCGCGAGCGCCATCGGGCCAAAGCGCGACCGCATCAGCAGCGGCTGGGCATTGTCCAGCGAGGACGTGCCGGTGGTGGAGTACCGCACGTGCCCGATGGCCCGCCGCGCGTCAGGCGGGCCCGGCGTCGTCAGCACCTCCGACACGAGCCCCATGCCTTTGTCCACCGTGATGTCGCCGTCTTGCACCCACGCGCGCCCCGCGCTTTCCTGGCCGCGGTGCTGGAGGGCAAACAGGCCGCGATACACCAGCTGGGCGGCATCGGGCACCTCGAACAAGCCCACAACCCCGCACTCCTCGCGGGGCCGGTCGTCGTCCCCCGAAGCCTCGCCGCGCTTGGGGCCAAAGCCCAGCTCATCCCTCATTCGCCTACCTCCGTTCCACACCCACGGCCGCATCCCGGAAGGGGTCCAGCCCTCGCCACACCGCCTCCAGATCTTCCCGGGCCCATGTCACCACGCCGCCCGGCGTCGCGCACGTGAGCTGCGCTCCCGCCGGCCGCACCACGCCCAGCGGGCGTCCGGGAATCCCCTGCGCGTGCAGCAGCGCCTCGAGCCGCGGCACATCCGCTGGCCGGAGGGCCACCAGGGCCACGGCCGGGTCTTCCCCAAACAGCAGCGGCACCAGCTGGGCCGGGGAGACGTCCTGGAGGTCCAGCTCCAGGGCGAGGGCTGGCGGGCCCGCGAGCCACATTTCCGTGGCGGCCGCGGCCGTCCCGCCGTCGCTCACGTCGTGGGCCGCGCGAATCCAGCCCGCCTCAATGCCCGCCGCCAGCACGGCCAGCACCCCGTGGGCCATCGCCCACTCGGGCGCGGCCGCCGCCCCCACGGCCCCGTCCCCTGCCGCGAGGCGCCACACACTGGCCGCGAGGTCGCCCACGGACGCCCCGATGCGCCACAGCACCAGCCCCGGCTCCGCCAGCGCCATCCGCGTCAGCCGCGCCAGCGGCGCGACCCGCCCCACCGCGCCAATCACGGCGGTGGGCCAAATGGCCTCGGCGGCTCCGCCCGCGGAGACGGTTTGGTTGTACAGCGACACATTGCCCCCAGTCACCGGGACCGAAAGCGCCGCCGCCGCGTCGGCCACGCCGGCCACCAGCTCCAGCAGCTGCCGATGGGTGGCCGGATCCTCAGGGCTGCCCGCGTTTAAGCCGTCCGACAGCCCGAGCGCCTCGGCGCCCGACACCGCGAGGTTCATCACGGCCTCCAGCACCGCCCGCGCCCCACCCGTCCAGGCATCAGCAGCCGCCCAGCGGGCCTGGCCGTCCACCACCACGGCCAGCCCTGCGTCTTGGGCGCCGGGCATCCGGAGCACCGCCGCGTCGGCACCCGGTCCGACAAGTGTCGCGGCCTTCACCATGGAGTCGTACTGCCGGTACACGTGCGCGTGGGACGCCACCTCGGGATGCCCCAGCACGGCGCGCCAGGCGTCCGCCAGCTGGGTCGGGCTCACCTCACCGGGCGCCAGGCGCGCGCGGGCCGGAGCGCTGCCGTGCGGCCGATCCGCCGCGCGCAGCGGCACGCCCTCCGTCAGGAGGCGCACGGGCAGCGCCGCCACCCGCTGGCCGCCGCACTCGACGGCCAGCTGCCCGTCGGGCGTGGCCACCCCCACATCCCAGAGCGACAGCTCCCACCGGGCCATCACCGCCGCCACGCTGTCCACGTGTTCGGGAGCCACCGCCAGCAGCATGCGCTCCTGCGACTCGGACAGCATCACCTCGGCG
>JAKADP010000092.1 GCA_021820465.1 Bacillota bacterium | reverse complement strand
GCCGCGCCTGGCGCCCGGTACCGAGGCATCCCCCGAGCCCTGACGCCTGGCCATCCCATGTGCATGAGCCGGGCCGCGTCTCTCCGCGGCCCGGCTCATGCACGGGGCTCGTGGCCTATCGGTCGGATTGGGGGGCGGGCCAGTCTTCTCCCATCCAGGCGGCGTACAGCGCCTTTTGGGCCGGGGTGGGGTCCTTCATGCGACGGATCTGGTACTCGTTGGGGGGCGCATCGCCCAGCGTGACGGAGCGGCGCAGCAGCTGGCCCCGGCGAAACAGGGCCACCTCCACGACGTCACCGGGCGCATGGTTGATGCGCAGCCGATCCTCCAGGCTCTTCGCGTCCGGAAGGCGCACGTCGTCCAGGGCCACCAGCTCGTCATCAGGGTACAGCTGCCCTGCCGCAGGGCCCGGGTCATAGGCCACCCGCACCACGAGGCGGTTTTCCTCAACACGGGTGTCCACGCCCAGCCACGCCACGGGCGGGTCCGACGTGAGCGGCTCATCTGGCTTCGGCCGATCATCCTCGGGGTCTTGTTGGTGCAGCTCCTCGTTCTTGGTCACCCGGTCGACAGCCAGCCCAGCGTCGGCGAGCCACTCGTCCAAGCGAAGCTCGTCCACCCCTTCGATGTATCGGCCAAAAAACTCGGCGAGCGAGCCGCCGGCCACTTCCTCCGCCGTCTCTTGGTACACGGGTTCGGCAAAGCCCTTGCCATGGCGGCCGTAGCGCTCAAACAGGAGGCGCAGCACGTCGTCAAGCGATCGCGCGCCTTGGGTGCGGCGGCGAATCTCCAAGTCCAGCGCCAGCCCGACCAGGGAGCCTTTCAAGTAGTAGGAGATGCGGCGGTTGGGCTTGTCCGCGTCCCAGCCGTACTCTCCGAGCCAGGTGTCGAACGACGAGCGTGCCAGCGACATGACGTGGCGGCCTGGCTGCCGCTCGTACGCCTTCAAGTCGTCCGCCACGGCTTCCAGGTAATCCTTGACGGTGTAGAGGCCGGACCGCCGCAGCGACAGCAGCGCGAAGTAGTCGGTGAACCCTTCCATGGCCCACAAGAGGTGGGTGTACACCTCCCGGGAGTAGTCAAACGGCCCCAGCATGTCAGGGTGGATGCGCTTGACGTTCCACAGGTGGAAAAACTCGTGGGAAATGAGATAGAGCGACCGCCGGTAGCGCTTCCAGGGCTTGAAACCCTGCCGGTCAAACCCGCAGGTGGTGGAGTTGAGGTGCTCCAACCCGCCGGTGCCGCGGCCAGCGATGTGAAAGATAAACGTGTAGTCCTCATACGGGAGCCCGCCAAACATGGCCGCCTGCGTTTCGACGATGGTGCGGGTGTCGGCCACCAGCTTTTCATCGTCCTGGTTGCCGGTGCCCCAGATGGCGACCGTGTGGGGCTTTTGGTCCACCAGGAATGTGTAGCGCCGGTGGGTGCCCACTTCCACCGGGGAGTCCAGCAAGATGTCAAAGTTGGGCGCCTGAAAATGCAGAGGGTCGGCTGAGTCGCCCGGAAGTCCGGTGGACGCATACCAGCCGGCTGGCGCTCGCACGTGAATGTCCACCGGCAGGTCTTGGCGCTGGTCCAGGCAGAAAAACAAGTTCGCGCCATTCCAATAGGCATGGGTGTCGTCCAGGTGGCTGCTGCTGACGCCCAACTCGAACGCGTACACCGAATAGCGAATGGAGGCGCCCGTGGTGGGGGTGTCAAACGTCCAGGTGTTTTTGGCCGTCTTGTTGATGGCGAGCGCCGCGCCATGCCCGTCAAAGGCGGCGACGTCAAACACATGGCGGGAGTAGTCGGCGACCGCGTAGGAGCCGGGCGTCCACACCGCCATGTCCAATCGGTGGGGGCCTGGCTCCAGGTTTGCCAGGTCCAGCGTCAGCTGATACACGTGGCGGCCCGGCTCGAGGCAATCCACCGTATAGGTGATGCGGGGGGCAGCGGGGGCTGGCAATTTCGGCATGACTCACCTCGTGTCAACGACTTGGATGCAGGACCTTAGCCATCGTAGCATGACCCTGGCGCCGGCCAAATTTTCGTAGAGGTGTCCCCCGTCGCCCGCCGCCGAGACATTAAGCAGTTGCTCGGACGGGAGCGAGAAGGAGGAGGCGTGGCCATGGCGCTGGTGCCGATGGTGGTGGAGCAAAGCAGCCGGGGGGAGCGCTCGTTTGACATCTACTCGCGGCTCCTCAGGGACCGAATCGTGTTTGTGAGCGGCGCCGTCGACGACGAGCTCGCGGGCTTGGTGGTGGCACAATTGCTGTTTCTCGAAAGTGAGGATCCCGACCGCGACATCAGCGTGTACATCAACTCGCCAGGCGGATCGACCACCGGCGGGATGGCTATTTATGACACCATGCAGTACATTCGGCCCGTGGTGGCCACGGTGGGCATCGGCCTGGCGGCCAGCATGGGGGCGGTGCTGTTGGCGGCCGGCGCACCGGGCCGCCGCACTGCGCTTGCGAACAGCCGAATCATGGTGCATCAGCCGTGGGTCGCCAATCAGCTGGGCGGCAACGCGACCGACTTGGCCATTCACGTCCAGGAGCTGGCCGCCCAGCGGAGCCAGATGGCCGCCCTCTTAGCCCGCCACTGCGGCCGCTCGGCTGCCGATATGCTGGCCGAGATGGAGCACGACCGGTGGTTTGGCCCAGAGGAAGCCCAGGCTTTTGGGCTGGTAGATTGCGTGATGCGGGACCGGAGCGCGAGCGCGCTCCCGCGCGACCCGGTGGACCGCGCCTAGCGTAGCGCCAAGCAGGGCCGAACCGAAAGGGGGACCGATCATGGGGAGCGCAAGACGCCCCGCCACCGCAGGGACGTCCGCCCTGAGCACCAATCGCTGGGAGGGACCGGTCTGGAGGCCCCGCGTGGTGTTGGGGGGGATGGCTGACGCGGCCCGCGGCAGCGGAGTGGCAGACGAGGCCAGCGAGCGGTTTCTCGCCGAGCACCGGCGGCTGGTGGAGGCAGAGGTGGCGCGATACGCCTGGCGGGGCGGCGACCGGGACGAGCTGGCGGGCGAGGCGTGGCTGGCACTGTGGGAGGCGGGCGCGGGGTGGCGGCCCACCCAGCACCGGACCGATTTCGCGCACTACGTGCAGAACCACGTGCATCGCCGGGTGCGGGCCGCCTATCTGGCGGAGTGGCGCCATCGCGGCCGGCAGGCAGGGGATCCGCAGCGGGAGTGGGCCGAACGCGACGAGCATCTTGAGGCCGTGGAGACGTGCGCCGACTGGATCGCCGCGTGGCAGACCCTCCGCCCTCAGGACCGGGCAGTGCTGGCCGAGTGGCTGGCGCTCGGGGCGAGCCCAGCCGGGGGCCGTGAGTCGGCGGCTGTCAAGAAGCGCCGGCAGCGCGCGCGGGCGCGCCTGCGCCACGCGCTCGCTGAGGGGCCTACTCCGTCGCGCCGGAGGTAGCGGGCGGGTCCGTCACCTGGGCCAGCAGGCGCGGGCTAGCCTGCACCGCGGTGCGCTGCAGATGTCGCCGGACGCTCCGCATGCCGCCCAGCTCCTCGCCGCCCCCCGCGCGTCCGGGGCCGCCATGCACCAGCATGGGCAGAGGGGAGCCATGGCCCGTCGATTCACCGGCGGCGTCGCGGTCAAGGACCAGAATGCGCCCGTGCCAAGGGGCGAGGCCGCGCACGACGGCGCGGGCGAACCCTCCGTCCGCGGTCACCACGGACCCTGCCAGGCTCCCGCGGCCGCGGGCCGCCAGCTGAATGGCGTCATCAACGTGGGTGTAGCCCATCACGGTGCTGACCGGGCCGAACGCTTCCACCTCGTGCGGCTCGGGGCGGCTGGGGTCGTCCGCGACCAAGAGCAGCGGCGCGAGAAAGGCGCCGCGCTCGGGATCGGCTCCAAGGACCGCCGCGGCATCCGGGTCGCCGGCCACGAGGCGGCCGGCCCTGCGGAGCGACGCCACCGCGCTTCGCACGCCGTCCCGATGAGCCCGGCTCACCAGCGGGCCCATGGTCACGGATGGGTCGGCGGGGTGGCCCACCACGACTGCGGCCAAGCGGGCCTTTGTGGCCTCGACGACGGACCCCATGTGATCGCGGGGCACCAGCGCGCGTCGAATGGCAGTGCACTTCTGGCCCGCCTTGGCCGTCATTTCTGCCACCAGCTGGGCGATGAAGAGATCAAATTCGGGGGTGCCTGGAATGGCGTCGGGGCCCAGAATGGAGCAATTTAGGGAGTCGGTCTCCGCCTGAAACCGCACCCGGCGGCTCAGCACGGACGGGTGGGCCGCCAGCTGGCGGGCGGTGGCGGCGGAGCCCGTGAACTCCACAGCGTCCTGGCCACCCAAATGGTCCAAGAGGCCCACCCCGCTGCCGCACAGCAGCTGCAGGGCCCCCTCGGGCAACACCCCCGCCTCCAGCAGCAACTCCACCAGCCGCACCGTCAGGTAGGCGGTGGGCGTGGCCGGCTTGATGAGCGTAGGCAGGCCGGCCAACAGCGCCGGGGCCAGCTTCTCCAGCGGGCCCCACACGGGAAAGTTGTACGCGTTGATTTGCACCACGAGGCCGGGGCGGCTGGTGAGCACATGCTGGGCCACGAACTGTCCGCCACGCCCCAGCGGCTCGAGCGGGCCATCCAGGATCACCGTGTCGTCGGGCAGCTCGCGGACGGCACGGCTGGCATAGCTCAGCAGAACCCCGATGCCTCCGTCGACGTCGGTGCGCGCGTCGGCGAGGGTGGCGCCCGCGTGCGCCGAGAGCTCGTACAATTCGGCCCGGTGATCCCTGAGAAACAGCCCGAGGGCCTTCAGCAGGCCGGCTCGCTCATGAAAGGAGAGCGCCCCGAGCGCCTGGCCGCCGTGGCGCCGCCCGTAGGTGAGGGCGGCCGGCACGTCAATGCCGTCCGCGGATGCCCGGGCAATTTCGTCCCCGGTCACCGCGTCCTCGATGGATACTCCGTCGCCGCGGGGCTCCACCCATCGTCCGCTCACGAAGCTTTTCAGCATCGGGGGGTCCTCCTTCGGGTCAAACCAGCCAGCAGCGTGCCGGCGCCGCCAGGGGTGTGAGGGCATCTTGGCACGTGGGCGGCCGCGGGCCGCTCGCTGCGCCCAGCATAGCAGTTCTCGATGGCTTGAGGGCCCCTGCCAGGATTGCTGTTGACACGCGGTGCGGGGCGGCGGCGCGCGTAGTACGTCGGCCGGGCCACCCCGCGGGCGCGGCAGGTCCCGGCCCCGCCGAGGCGGGACCGCAGTGGCGTGACGGCGTCGGCGATTATTTGGCGGACGGCGGTCGGGGGCTCTTGTCGGCGTGCTGCCGGGAGAGCCCGGAGCCTTTTCCCTGGACGTCCATCACCTTGCGGGCTTGCGCCCACTCCGCCGGCAAGCGGGCGTGCTCCTGTCGCAGCCGGGCAAGCTCCCGCCCCGCCGTGCGACGCTTACAGCCCTTGGCGCCGGGCTCCGTGCAGGCCTCGGCTTCCTCCAGGAGGCGGAGTTTGCAGGCGGCGGAAAACCGGCGCCGCTGGGCACGCACTTCGGTGTCCGCGACACGAGCCGGGCTGGCCAGGAACATCAACTGCTACGCTAATAGGAGCAGATCAACCTGCCTGCGACGAGCGTGAGACAGAGGAATTACGCCCGCTTTAGCTCCTCTTAG
Organism: Bacillota bacterium; assembly: GCA_021820465.1. Lineage (GTDB taxonomy): Bacteria > Bacillota > Sulfobacillia > Sulfobacillales > JAIMBI01 > JAJZWV01. Next base: position 2,564 of record JAKADP010000092.1, on the reverse strand, counting down.
CTTTCGCCGACGACGCGAATTGCGCGGGCGTAATGTCCAACGTGGCTAAGGCGCTCGAAACCGCTTCACCGCCTCCAGGCGGTAGACCGACTTTCGAGGGTCATCGCAGGGCAGTTCGTTAATGAGCTGGACCAAGAAGAGAAACGCCGCGGTGTCATAGACCACAGCGGAGCCTTGCAGAACGCGTTCGATGTTGGCGACCGGTTCATGCCGGACCTGTGCCCAGTGTGCCAGGCGAGCCTGGCGGGCATGCGGGTCAAGCCGTTCGAGCATGGCGCGGCCATGGTCACAGGATTGTCCCTGTTCCAAGAGGTCTTGGCGGAGTTCCTCCCCTGTCGCCTCTCGTTTGAAATACGTCGGGTCCCAGGGACCCATGCCCCGCGTCTCCCCCAGTCGCAAGCGGGAATCTACGGGCCTCAACGGCTTACACACGGGGACTCGCTCCTCTCCACGCCTTACGTCAACGCGCTGTCCTGCGGTCGCGACGCCGCGCAGCGGCTGCTCGCCGCTGGAGCAGAGGCGTCGCTGTTGGCGTCCGACCAGTCCCAGGGGCTCGGACAACGACCCGGCCCTAAGGCCGGAGCTTGGAACTGCCCGGAAGTGCGGGCGACGCCCGACGCCGTCACCTTGAACCAAAACCAGGCCCAGGTCTTCGCGCGGCGCGCTTCAACAGGCCCGGCGGCGACGGACGGAGTTGCACCCGAGGGAGCAAGTGTCGTCGGCCGAGGTCTTGGGGGGAACCCCGCACGAAGCTCGCCATTGCCATTGTATGGAGAGCCGCTGCAGTTTCTGTGGTTCCGCCCGCTCTGCCGGACCACTTGATCCGATCCGCTTGGCCACGTTGCGCCTTAGCGCCGGTATTCGGGGTCATCCGGACGGTAGCGCCCCTGGGCCAGGCGGTCGGCTTCCCGGGCTTCCCGCCGCTGTTCGCGGGCTTAGGCGCCGCTGCTCCCGGCGGACCACGCGTTTGCGGGCTACGCCCCAGTCCCAGGCCACCGAGGCTGCGGCCACCAGAAGGCCCCAGACGCCGGGGCTGACATTCGTCGTCAAGAGGGCCACGCCAACCCAGAAGGCGACCAGGGCAGTGGCCGCGTACACGATTTTCTAGAAGCGAGTCAATCCCTGCGCCAGAGTTACGGGTTTCGCAATCGGGACCGCTATCGCCGGAAGAGGTTTCTGGGCTTCCGTCCACCGATCCAGATCCTAAAGGGTGTGACATGGAGCCTCCCTTCACGCGCCAGGTCGTGTAGGTGGCAGAATCCATGCGCTGGCGGGCCGCGCGGTTTCCGACTAGAACCCCAACTATCGCTCCCAACACGAGCTCTAACGGATTCATCGGATGTTCTCTCCTCTTCGCCACGAGGATCCTGTTCCACAGGATATTGGCGGAAGGCTGCAGCAACATCGCGGAATCTCGAAATCAGGGGCGTGGGAACCGCTCGAGTCCGTTCCGGTACGAAACGATAATCGGGTAAGGGGCGCAAGGTCGGAGCAGTGTGTCGGGCGTGGGAACTGGGCGTAGCTGGTTTCTAAAGAAAGATTTTCGTCATTACCCGTTTCGGGGTCAAGAGCCTCCGCATCGTTGGCCGCAGGGACAAGAGGTGACTTGCGGTATCCGAATGGGGATTCGATGACCGAAGACATAAGTCATGCCCAAACCGGGATTAGAACCACAGTCGTGCAACAAAACTGCTTCCGCAGTTTTTGAACCAACCCTAGGCGAATCGATGCGCTATCGGCTGCCTGGCAGCGCCCGGAGCATCGGCGTCGCCGTGCCTGGCGTAGGGACGCCTGGGCATCGTCCAACCCGTCCAACGGGAAGCCGACGCCTGCCTGATGCTGCCGAAGGGAAGTTCATGAGCTGGCCGGCATCTCGAACGGCAGCGCCTCGGTGGCGGCACCAGCAGTTAGAGCCAGCCGCACGTCCTCGGCGGCATTCAAGGCGTCCCGCGCCGTCGGGCGGTCCAGCCGGATCCTCCGCCGGCAACGCGTCCACCGTGCGGCTGCCGCGCTCACGCCTGGCGCTGGCGACGGCCTCCCATACACGAGGCAGATGCCCAGCCGTGCCGCCACCGGCGTGAGACGCGTGGAGCAGTGCTGCGCCGACGGACCGTCGCTGGCTGCAGCGGGAGTGACGCGGGGCCGAGGCGAGCCGGGCGCAAGACACCCGGGGGCAAAGGGCGCGACCGACGGTAGTTTAGCGCCCCCGTCGCGCGGTCGGGGTGGGACAGCCCCAACCACCGGCGGTCTTTCGGCCACAGGGGCCACGCCCTAGTGGTAGGAATCCCGGCTCCGGCGAGACGGCGCACCTCGCCGGACCCCGTGACGGAGGGCGCGGGCGCATTCCACGTCCAGACGCCGTAGGCGCCCGGCCGCGGAGCCTAGCTGAGATGTGGATCGGCGGCCGACGGGCTCCACGGCCGACCGCGCCTTCCCCGCCGGCCGGGCCGGCGGTGCGGTATGGTAGGGTTGGCGGCCCGAGGGTTGTGAAGTCGGGCGCCGCAGTTGGCGAAGGGGAGGGAAATTGGTGGCGATGGAGTATCGGCGCCTCGGCGCCAGTGGCC
>JAKADP010000091.1 GCA_021820465.1 Bacillota bacterium | reverse complement strand
GGAATGGTGGGCGTCTGGGAGCTGAACAGCTCCATGAGCGTCGCCACAAACAGCACCACGAGGACAATGGTCACAATGCCCCTCAGCCAACGGCCGCCTGCCATGCCGCACCTCCCGTTAAAAGCCGTGCCGCGCCCGCGCACAAGAAAACTGGCCGACTTGTGGTCGGCGTCCGGATTATAGCACACCGCGACCGCGCCCACGCCACGCGACCATTCGCACCAGGGTGTCGGCCCGTTGACACCCCGCTATAGTAGGACCAGGGGGGATCGCCGATGCGAACGGTCAACATCCATGAGGCCAAGACCCATCTGAGTCGCCTCGTCGACGATGTGGCCACGCGGCGCGAGCCCATCGTGATTGCCAAGGCGGGGAAGCCCATGGCCCGACTGGTCCCGCTGGTCCCGGAGCGTTCCCCGCGCGTGTTTGGACTGTTGGCCGGGAAGATCCGGATCGCGGACGACTTTGACGCGCCGCTCCCGGACGACGTGCTGAAAAGCTGCGAAGGCGGAGGGCCGTGAACCTTCTCCTCGACACCCAGATATACCGGTGGGCCGCCGGCAACTCTCCGCGGCTCCGTGAGATGCCCGCGAGCTGGTTCAAGCCGCCGATGAGGTGTACGTGAGTGCCGCGTCCATTTGGGAAGCCTGCATAATCGCGGAGCTGGCCCGCAGCATCCCGGCGAGCGGGTTTGCTGAACTGCCCGTGCTTGCGCTCCACGCGCTGAAGGTGGCCGCGTTGCCCCCGATTCATCGTGACCCGTTCGACCGCCTGCTGGTCGCTCAGGCCGAGTCCGCCGGGCTTCATCTGCTCACCGCCGATGCCATCCTGGGAGGCTACTCCCCTCGCGTCATCGCCGTACCGTCTTAATGCTTAAGGGGCTCCCCCACCGCCAAGGGAATCCGTGCGCTCACCGGCGGGCCCCCGCACCCACGCCAAGCTCCAGGCCGCCTCGCCGACTAGCGGCGCGAGCCGTGCCGCCACCGCGAGCCCCGGCACCGCCGCCACGCCGGCCGAGTCCACCACCACCGGCCACAGGGCCCTGAGGCGCCGCGGCACCCGCGCGTCGACAAACACATTCTGCAGTTTCTTCGTGCCCCCGGCCAGCACCAGGCGATCACCCGGCTCCCACCCACGCACCATCAGCTCGGAGGCGCGGGCCAGGAGCGCTACCCCCAGGGCCTCTGGCGGCGGCTCCGGCGGGCGGGCGGCATCCGGGACGTCCGCCGCCCACAGCTGGCCGTCGGGCAGCGCGGTCGCGCCTGGCAGGGCGACCGGCCGCGCCGCGAAGGACACGGGGCCCGCCGGGGGCGCGCTAATCCACAGGTCGTCCCCCTGCCAGTCCACCTGATAGCGGCGGGGCCAGCCGGTGGGTCCCTGCCGGGTGGCCCGCACCTGATCCTCCGTGAGGCCAAAGCCCAGCGTGCGGGCCACGCGGCGCAGCACGCGGTCCAGCAGCGCGGGCGGCAGCCCCCGGGCACCCGCTAGGCGCTGCTGCCCGGGTGCGGCATCGCGGTCCCAGTGGCCACGGAGCCAAGCGGCCGCCTCTTGGCCGGCCCAATCCTCCAACTCGCCTGCCGACCGCGCGAGCCGCACCACCGCCTCGGCCACCTGAGGATTGTAGGTATCCGCCAAGTGGGGCAGCAGCTCATGGCGGATTCGGTTGCGGACGGCCGCCGGTGACGCGTTGGTGGCGTCTTCGCCGCAGGGAATGCCGGCGCTCTGCCGCCACGCGCTCAGCTCAGCGCGCGACCACCGGAGCAGCGGGCGCACCACCGGACCCGCCACCGGCCGCATCCCGGCCACGCCCGCCACCCCTGTGCCGCGCAGGATGCGGTACAGCACGGTCTCCACCTGGTCGTCGCGGTGGTGCGCCAGCACCAGCGAGGCGTCTGGACCGGCATGGCGCAGCAGCAGAGCCCGGCGCACGTCGCGGGCGGCCATCTCCCACGATTCCCCGCCGCGGCGTGCCACTTCAGTCCGCTCGATCACACACGGGATCTGGGCGCGTTCACTCCACGTACGCACCAGCTCGGCATCGCGGTCCGCGTCGGCGCCGCGCTGCCCGTGGTGCACATGCACCACCGACAGGTCCCAGCCAAACAGCGGAGCGGAGCGGGCCAACAGCCCCAGCAGCGCCATGGAGTCCGAGCCCCCGGACACGCCGGCCACCACCCGCCCGCCGCGTGGCAGCCAGCCCTCGCGCTCGAGGGTGGCGTGAAAGTCTTCCCACAGCCCCGTGCTTCCACCCTCCTCCGGGCGCGCGCCGAGCATGGCGGCTCGTCACCGAGCGCCCGCCAGCCGCCGTCCCGTCACGCGCCGCCACTCGCCGACAATTTGGCCGCCCACCCGCTCGGGCATGGCGGCAGGCGCCCCGCTGACGCGAATGACCATCACCAGCGCGTCGTCACGTGCGGTGCCGCCTTCCTCCAAATCCAGCATGAGGGACAGCAGCGTTTCCGCCATCACGTCGGGGCGCTCCAGCGTGACCGTCTGGAGATAGCCAGCCAGCCGCTCCTCTCCCCTGCCCTCCGGCCCCATGAGCGCCCCATCCGACACCATCACCACGACGTCGCCCGCTTCTAATTTACGACAGAGCGGCGTGACCTGCACCGACTCCAAGATCCCGACGGGCAGACTCTCGCCGCGAATCACCTCCACCTGCCCGCCGCGCACCCAAAACGTGGGCGCAGCAGCGACTTTCAGCAGCTGACTCTCGTGCTGATCCAGGTCGACGACCATCACGTCCAAGGTGGCAAAGCGCTCCGCCGGGTCGCGGACCAGCAGCGCTGTGTTGACCGCGCGCACCGCCAACGCTTCCGAAAATCCGGCCCGCAGCATTTCCTCTAAGAGGGCCAGCGCCGCGGCAGACTCCCACGCCGCGTCTGGGCCCACGCCCATGCCATCCGACAGCCCAATGGCCACGCGGCCGGGCATGACCTCCTGCACCAGATGCGTGTCGCCGCTCACCACCGCCCCACCCCGGGCCCGCTTGGCCACGCCCACGGAGAAGGCCAGCCGGCGCTGCACGCAGTTGGGCCGCTTGAGCTGCGCGGTTTCTCGCGCCATGTCCTCCACCAAGTCGGCCATGGCCTTCAGCTGGCGGCGCACCAGCTGGCGCGTGTCCATCAGCAGGCGATCCCGCCGCTCCAGCCGTCCCTGCTCCACGGCCACCCGATTCACCGCCTCCGCCACGCGCTCGGGCTTGATGCACCGCCCGTCCAGCTCCGCCGCCACCAGCGCCGGTCCCACCGACTGCCGCCGAGAGCGCTCCAACAGCGCAGACACGCCCGCTCTGCTGGCGTCCCGCCGCATTTCCCAACACTGGCCGTACAGCGAACAGCGGTGGCACACCGCACTCACGACGGCCGGCACGGCGTCGGGCGACTTGTCCTCTCGCATCCCCTCCGCCGTTTGAAAGAGGCGCGCCATCTCGCCCAACACCCGCGCCAGATCTAAGATCCGGTCCCGGACGCCCGGCGGATCCCGGGGTGCCAGCAGGCTGGCCCGTGACTTCAGCCAGCCCACGGCCGAAGCGGGCAGCATCGAGAACGCGGCCGCGCCGACGGCCATCGACATCAGCTCCGGGAAAAACAGGCGGGGCGACGAGAGAAAGACCGCGTACGCCACCGTCGCACCCACCAGCAGGAGACCGGCGGCCCGCTCAAATCGGCCGCGAGCGAGCCCGGCGACAAATCCCGCTACCACCAGCATCCCCACGCTGCCCAGCACACCCGTCGCCCGCAGCACGGACACCACCCCCAGCGTGGCGCCCGCCAGCGCTCCGCCGGCCGGCCCGCCCACACTGGCCGCCAGCAGAACCGCTGCCGTTCCGACGGTGAACCCTGGGAGAAACCAGCCCCAGTGAAATCCCTCCAGGCCGGAAAACATGGCGGCCGCGCAGTACAAAGCCACGGTCAGCGGCACCGTGTCTCGCCCGCGCTGGCCGCCCTGGGCCAGCCAGGCCACAGCGGCGGACATGCTGAGGACGGCGGAGACGCCCATGGCGGCCGCCAAGCCCGCCATGGGCGCGTCGGCCGCGGCCAGCACCCACCCCAGCACCACAAGCGGCACCGCCCCCATGCCTCCCAGCGCCGCGGCGGCCCACGTGGGCCAGGCCGCCCGGGGCAGGGCGGCAAGACCCAGTCCCAACAGGAGCAGCAGCAGGGCCGGGTGCCAGCCCACCGCCAGCAGGGTCCCCGCTGACGCCCCCAGCAGCGTGGGCCCCAAGAAGCGCCTGTCGGTTTGCCACGCCACGACCACAAGCGCCCAGGCGAACGGCGCCGCGTGCGCGTAGAGGGTGGCTTGTCCCAAAATCACGGCCAAGAGCGCCACCCCGACCGCCAGCGGCCACCGAGGGCCGCTCCACCGTATCCGAGCCTCGGGCTCCGGCACGTTTACCGCCACGGCGATCCCTCCCGCTGGCGGCAACCCTCGGCACCGACGACCGCCACGGCCACGGTACCAGCCGGGCACGCGGAAACCTGACAGGCCTTGGCGGCCGACCGGCAAATCGCCCGACAGATTGTGGGGAACGCCCCGGCCGAACGACGGCACGTGTCGGCTGGGCCACGCCACCCCGCACGGCCCACGGCTGCCCCCAGGCGTGTCGCTCTGCCCAGCGCCGAGGCATGACCCCAAGCCGCCAGGGAGACGGGGCATGCCGCCGCAGTAAGGATGGCGGATGGCCCGCTCTGCGCTGTCCGGGCACGCACGCGTGGCACAAGAACCATCACGCGGAGCGTGCCCGACGATCTGCGGAAGCGAGCCAAGTGGCTCGCTGTCCAAGGCAACACCTCGGTGTCGGGACTGCTCGCCAGCTACTTGGAACGAATCGTGGAGGAACATGACAACTACGCCGCGGCCCGCCGCAGGGCGTGGGCGCAGTCGGCAACTCCTGTGCCTGGTCGCGCGAGAACCGTGATAAGCACGAGTGAACGCGAGTTTGTGGACAGCCAGGTCGTCATCTATGCCCATGACCGGTCTCCAAAATCCGCGAGCGAAAGCGCCAAGGCCTAGAACCCATGGAGCGGCTGTGGTTGCAGGGCAATGGACGCGTATCGGTGCAGGTTCTTCAGGAGTGCGTCGGCAGTTGGTGCATCGTCGGCGCCGGGCCCATCCTCGCGCCCGCGCCGCGCCGACATGAGGCCGAGCGATCTCCTAGGGCTCACGGGCCCACCAGACACTCGCCACTGCATAGCCAGCCGCCGCCAGCCCTTCGGCGAGCGTGCGGTCCGCCATGCGCACCGGCACAACCGCTAAGACCGCCTCGGCGGCAGCGGCCTGGCGCTCAAACCGGTCCATCGCAAAGGGCGGAGTGGTGTCCAGCGCCAGCGCCACGGGGCCGCCGGGGTCGTAAACCGGCGGCGCGGGACCCACCAGCATCGGGAGGCGCTCCCCCTCGGCCGGCACAGGGTTCGTCGGCAGCTCCAACGGCCGCACCCACCACGCGGCCGCCTGTCGAAACCCCCGGTCCCGCAGCATCGCGTTCTTGGGGGCATCCCGCTCTGCCGACACGACAATGAGGCGGTTTTGCCCGCTCGAACGGGCGGCCGCCGCCACCGAGTCCAGCAGCGCACCCCCCGCCGTTCGCCACAAGTCCTGCGAGGCCACGTAAAAGTCGTCCACGAGCCATGAGGCGATCCCTGAGGCTTCGAGATCGCGCGTGAAGGGCGGCACCCCCACCCGGTAGTTGGCGACGGCGGCCCCGACGACACCCTCGGCGGCCTCCGCCACGAAGGCGCTGTGGCACCCGTCAGCCAGGCATGCCTGCAGAAATGGCAGGTGATGCGTGCGAGCCCCGGGCGCCGGCCGCCAGAACACCGGGGAATACGCGGGGTAGGCATGGCGGCGCAGGTCTGCGAAGTCGGCGATAATCCCCGCGTCGTCGATGCGCGCTCGCCGGACGGCGACCAGTTGGGGCATGTCCCCTCAAGACCAGTGGCGCTGCACAAACGTCAGGCGGCCTGATCCCTGCTGGTATCGTCCGTAGTGCCCAGGATTCTTCTTATAGTAGTCCTGGTGATAGGCTTCGGCCGGATAGAACGGAGCGGCGGGCAGGATCTCGGTGGCAATGGGGCGGCTAAACCGTCCGCTGGCTGCAAGCGCGGCCTTGGACGCCTCGGCCTGCCGCTGCTGCTCCTCGGTGTGATAAAAGATGGCGGCCCGGTACGAGGAACCGCGGTCGACAAACTGGCCACCGGCATCGGTCGGGTCAATCTGCTGCCAAAAAAGCTCCAGCAGCCGCTCGTATGGCATCTCCCGTGGGTCAAACGTGATTTGCACGGCCTCCCGATGGCCGGTCGCCTCGCTGCACACCTCTTCGTAGGTGGGATTCACCGTCGTGCCCCCGGTATAGCCCGACACCACCCGCTTCACCCCGGGCCACTGGTCAAAGGGATGCACCATGCACCAAAAGCACCCTCCCGCAAAGGTAGCCACGGCCCCTGACTCGTCACCTTGTTCTGGCGCACGCTCGGTCATCCCTACATCTCCTTTAGCCCGGGCCCTGCTGCTGCACTATCCTGCCGCATCCCACTCCGACGCTCATGGCTCATTCTATGCCAACGCGCGCCTCCGCCGGAAGGAGAACGGTCGGAAGGAGGAAGGCGGCCGCTTTTTGGCGACAGCGCCGTGCTAGCATGGCAGAACGAGGCTTCTGACAGAAAGGCAGGCGCGACGATGGCAAGCTCCTCGCTGGACGAGGTGGCTCTGGTGGAGGCTATCCGCGCGGCGGCGCCCGGCGTCTCCGCCGTGATCCTGGCCGGCTCCTGGGCGCGCGGCGCGGCCGACGCCTCCAGTGACGTCGACCTCGTGGTGGTGTGGTCCGCGCCCCACCGCGCGTTGCAGGTCGGGTCTTGGGACGGACGCCTGGTGGAGGCGATCTACCTGCCCGCTCACAGCCTGGCCGACGAGCCTGTCCACCGCGCCACGCTGTCTGGCGCCCGCCCCCTCTACGACCCGGACGGCATCGCCCGCGGATGGCTCGAGGCCGTGCGCCGACGCTTAGCGCACCCGCCGGCGTGGGCGGCCGAGCTGGGGTACAGCCGATTCGAGCTGGCCCAGGCTCTCAAGACGATGGAGTGGACCGCGCTGAGGGACCCCGATACGCTAGTGCTGCTTCGCGGCCACTTTGTCACCGCGCTGATGGCGTATCGGTTTCGCCAGCGCCGGCTCTGGGCCCCCACCCTGCGGCGGCAGCTCCCCCTGATCGCTTCCGAGGAGCCCGACTTGTACCCACTGCTGACGGCGTGCCTCCGGGCTCAACAACCCCAAGACATCGTAGACCGCTGCCGGGAGGCGTGGACGGCCCTCGCAGGCGATGGTGGGACCGCGCTCGCGCCCTTCACCTCGTCGCCGCCCTGGCCACTCCAAGGGTCTGGCTAGCCTAGTCCGTGCCAGGACCTTGTACCGCGTGCTGCCCCGTGCAACCCCTTGCGCATCCTTGGGTCTCCCTGATATTATCGTATTCACTTAAATGATTGAGGGGTGAGCCAATGCGTGACGACCACCGCGCGTGGAAGGACGAGGTGTACGGCCACGTGGCGCGCATGGGCAAGGCGATGGCCAGCCCCCGCCGGATGGAGATTTTGGACCTGCTGACGCAGGGACCGAAAAGTGTGGAGCATCTGGCTCGGGAGCTGGGTGGCAGCGTGGCCAACACCTCGCAGCATCTGCACCACTTGCGAGCCGCCCGCTTGGTTCGGTCGCATAAGGCCGGCACGTTTGTGATCTACGAGCTGGCCAGCCCCGAGGTGGATCGTCTGCTGGAGTCCGTCGAAGTGGCCGGCGAGTCCCTGCTGCTGGAGCTGGGGTGGGCCCGCCGGCAATACTTCCCCGACCCGGCCGACGCGGACCCCATGCCGCTCGGCGAGCTCCAGTCCCTAATGGCCGCCGACGCCCTCTACCTCATCGACGTGCGGCCGTCGGCGGAGTATGCCGCCCGGCACCTGCCCGGAGCCGTTTCCGTTCCGCTGGCGCAGCTGGCCGAGCACTTCCGCGGCTGGCAGGGCCAAAAGCCCGTGGTGGCGTACTGCCGGGGCCGCTACTGCCTGTACGCGCGCGACGCGGTGCGCTATCTGCACCAACAGGGCATCGCCGCACGCCGCACCGAAGCCAGCATCCGGGACTGGCCCGACGCGTCCCGGGCCACCGGGTGAACCCGCGCCGCAGGAGGACCAT
>JAKADP010000090.1 GCA_021820465.1 Bacillota bacterium | reverse complement strand
CTGTTCGACTCTTTCTCGTGGCGCTCATCAAACACCACGCCGGGCTCGGCCGCCTCCCAGGCGCCTTGAATCAGGGCTGACCAAATGGCCCGCGCTTTGGGGGTTTCGTACACCTGGACCGGCTTGCCGCGCGCGCGCCACGCCTCTAAGTCGCCGTCCCACAGCGCGTCGTACTCCGGGTCCGAGGTGTCGGGAAACACCAGTTCCCAATCGGCGTCAGCCTTGACGGCGGCCATGAAGGCATCGGAGATCCTGACCGAGATGTTGGCGTTCTCCACCATGCCAGGCGTCTTCTTCACCTCGATGAAGCGCCACAAGTCCGGGTGCCAGTCCTCAATCTGGAGCATGAGGGCCCCGCGCCGGGATCCTCCCTGCTCCACGAGGCCAGTGGCCCGTGAGTACAGATCCATCCAAGATACCGCGCCGGACGAGCGGCCGTTCACCCCACGCACGGTGGCGCGCGAGGGCCGGAGGCTCGACACGTTGATGCCCACGCCGCCCCCGCGGCTCATGATCTCGATCATGCGGCCCAGCGTCTGCACGATGCCCTCCCGGCTGTCCTGGGGGTTCGGCACCACGTAGCAGTTGAAGTAGGTGAGCTGCTGGCCGGTCCCCGCGCCGGCCCAGATGCGTCCACCCGGCACAAACCGCAGGGAGCCAATCTCGTCAGCGAAGGCGTCCGCCACGTCGGCCCGCACCTTGGGCGACTCCACCTGCGCCACGCCGTCGGCAATGCGCCGCGCGACGGCGGCCAGCGTCGTCTCCGTAGGCCGGTCGCAGTCCAGCACTGCGCGCTCGATGACCTGCCCCTGCTGGGGGCCGGTCAGGAGCTCGATGCGCAGCCGCTGCTCCGGCAGCACCTCGCGAATGAGCCCCACTTCTTTCTTGGGCCACTTGGGGTGGGGCTCGACGAGCACCACCGCCACGTCCTCCACCTGAAAGCGGCGCTCCAAATCTTTCTGCGTGTAGCGGTCCAAGAAAATCTTCCAGCTCAACTCCGACGCAAACTCGGTTGTGGACTTCATCGTGCTCCCCCTCAGTCTCCGCCCGAAGCTGTGCCCGGGTCGGACTCTCCCCCCGCGGCCCGCGGATCCATTCGCTCCAAAAGTTCCTTGAATCCCCGCAGATCCGTAAAGTCGCGGTACACCGAGGCAAAGCGGACGTACGCGACGGTGTCCAACGCCTTCAGCAGATCCATCACCTGCTCACCCACCCAGTGGCTCGGCACTTCATCGATCCCCTGGTCGCGGACGCGGCGCTCGACGCTCGAGGCTAGGCCCTCCAGCTGCGCCAGCGCCACAGGCCGCTTCTCGCAGGCCGTAATCATGCCCCGCAAAATCTTTTGGCGGTCGAACGCCTCGCGGCGGCCATCTTTCTTGACCACCAGGAGCGGCGGCTCTTCGACCCGCTCGTACGTGGTGAAGCGGCGCTCGCACATCGTGCACTCCCGACGGCGCCGAATGGCCACGCCTTCCTCCGTGGGCCGCGAATCCAAGACCCGTGTGTCGTCATGGCGGCAAAACGGACAGTTCATGGCGCCTCCCCAGATCTAGCGTGTCGAGGTATCGGTATACCACATTCCCTAGTGTACTTCCTGCTGGCCGCCGAATAAAAATTTGTGGGCGCGCGGGTCGGCCCAATTAATTCGCTGGCAGGGCTTGCCTGCACGAGGACATCGGTGGACAATGATGTTACAATTTCCTATCCAGGTGACGCAAGCGATACGGCGCCGACCATGACGTTCACAGGAGGGGTACCCAGTGCACAGGCGGAGGGCTCCCGGCGGCAGGCGGCTTCGGGCGCGCCGAGGGCAGAGCATCATCTTGCTGGTGGGGTTCCTCGTGGCGCTCATGGGCGGTGTGGCCGCGTCTGTGACGGTGGGCACCGTGTACTTTGCGCAGACGCGCCTGCAGAATGCGGTGGATGCGGCCGCCTTGGCGGGGGCGCAGCAGGAGATGCAGGGCGATGCGCCCACGGCGAATCAGGGGTACCTGACGCAGCAGAACATGCCGCAGGCTACGATCCAGGTGACGCCGCTGACAACCCCGGCGCGCGCCGTTCAGGCGGTCGGCACGGTCAAGGTGCCCGGATCCTTCGCGTCGCTCTTTGGCATTAAGCAGTTCACGGTGCGGGCCCGGGGGGTGGCGCAAATCACGGTGGAGGGGCCGTTCAAGTATGCGCTGTTCCAGGGGCTGCAGCCATCCCAGCTGACCGTGTCGGGAAACACGACCGTCAATGGCGGCGCTCATTCCAACGGAACCCTGGCCATTTCGGGAAGTGGATGTGTGAACGGGTCAGCGACGGCGAGCAGCGCAGGATCGACGGCGAGCAGCCGGCCGCCGTGCACCACCACGGTGGCGCAGATTCCGTATGTGCCGATGCCTGATTGGACCCTGGCGCAGGTGACACCGCAAAATGCCCAGGTGATTTCCGGCCCGGGGTGCAACACCCTCCCCCTGACCTTGACCGGCAATTACATCTTGTACTGCAATTGGACGCAGAGTTCCCAGGTCACGGTTGATGGCAATGTGCTGGTGGAGCCTGGGTACAACGTGACGCTCGGCGGCGGGATCGTGATTGCCGGATCGCTTACGACGGACAAGGGGTCCATCACCATCAAGGGCGGACTGACGCAGGACGGCAACGGACCGGAAGCGGTGCTGGCCGCGCTGAACGGCGGCAACATCACCATCAAGGGCAACGATGCGATCGATGGCGTGCTGTACGCCCCGGGAGGAACGGTCACCTTAAAAGGCACGCAGACCATCTCGGGTGCCGTGGTGGGCGATCAGGTGAGCCTGTCCGGCAACAAAACCATCACGTACAATGTGCAGAACCCCCCGAAGGATATTCCCATCCAGCAGGTGGCGCTGATTCAGTGAGCGGTGTGAGGCGGAGGGACAACGTGCTCAAGGGACGTCGGAGGAAGAGCGGCCAGGCGCTTGTCGAATTTGCGCTGGTGGCCCCGCTGCTCTTGCTCCTGCTGTTCGCCATCATCTCGCTGGGGCTGTACATCAACGCACAGGTCACGCTGCAGCAGGCCGCGCGGATTGGCGCGCGCGACGCGGCGATTGGCCAGAACATCGGCTGCCCCGGCGACACGCTGAGCTCGTCCCACACGCCCACGCTATACGGCGTGGTGGACCAGCAGATTGGCCAGGGCTTCGGCTTAAGCGACCAGGTGCCCGGTCAGCCGGGCACCTATCGGGCGCTCTTGGGATCGACGGCGGCTCAGTATCCCCAGGAGACGGAAACCAGCACCACCAACGGCAGCCTCGCGTATGTCACCGTGAACGTCTACTACAAGTACCAGCCGCTCATTGCCATCCCCGGGCTCCTGCCATCCACGATGTATTTGGCGCAGTCGTACACCATGATGATGCAGGCGAACCCACCCGGTACGCTGACGCCCAGTGCATGCCCCAACGGGCCAGGCGCCAATCAGAGCTAGCGGAGCACCGCCGCGATCCCAGGCAGCATGGGTGCCTCGCGCAAGTCGAGGGAGATCTAAGAAGGATATCCAGGATGCGTGTCGAATGTTGGCCCTTGGTGCTCAAGAGGGGACCGGACTCATAAGACAGGTGGTGCCCACATGGGGGCGGCGAGGCTGAGACTGTCGACATGGTGGGCCAACCGCCGCGGGCAGGCCGTGGTGGAGTACGCCCTCATCATCGTCTTGGTCGCGCTGGTGCTGTTCTTCGCTGTCAAGTTTTTCGGGCTGGACGTGCGCCACTCGCTGAACAACACCGCTCTGCGGGTGCAGAAGAGTTAGCCGGAGATACTGGCGCTGGCCCCAACACCTGGTATGATTGTTTGGGCTCCTAGGGTGTTTCAGTGGTTCGAATTACGAGGAGGTTCATCTTTGTATCTGTACGCGAAGGTGCTGGACATGGTGTCCGCGCTACTCAAGAAACGCGATGGCCAGGCGATGGTGGAGTACGCACTGATTCTGGCATTGATTGCCATCGTAGTGATCGTGGCCTTGCACTTCCTGGGGAGCGGCGTGAGCACCCAGCTGAACAATATAGCGACCAACATCAACGGCGCCTAGGCTCGGAGGGGCGGTCGACGGTCGGCCCCGGCGGCAGAGCCGCCGGGGGGCGGCCGATAGGCATTATTGGCGTGGAACTCCCGTTGTGGGCTTAGTCTCTGCGGCGGGGGCTTTTGTCGTACGGGGTGTGCACAGGTTTTGTGGGACGCTTGGCGGGATGACATGCATGGCAATCAATGAGTGCGGCTTGACGGATGCGACGCATACATGGTGATGGCCCCGGCGGGCCAGCGAGGGGCAGCGCCCCGGCAAGAGGGCGAGGAGGCAGTCTGATGACCCAGGTGGGCTCGTGGTGGAAAGTAAGCCGGTGGCTGGTGATAGGGATTCTGCTGGTGGTGGTGGGCGTCTATGCGGGGCTTCGGTTCCTGGCGTCCACCAAGGCGGTGCCGGTGACCACCAATACGGCGACGGTGTGGGTGGTGACCCAGCCCGTGCCCGCAGACGCGCCCATTCCGCCGTCATCGGTCCAGACCGAGACATGGCCGGTGAAGTTGCTGCCGCTCAACGCCTATCAGGGGTCGCTGGCGGGGCTGTACACCACGGAGGCGCTGCCCCAGGGGGTGCCGCTGGTGACGACCGATCTGTTCAGCCCGGCAACCTCCGACCTGATTCCGAACCGGCTGCCCAAGGGCGACGTCGCGTTCAACTTTTCCACGAGCCCCAGCACGGCGGTGGACGGTGTGATTGCCCCCGGAGATCGGATTGCCCTGCTGGCGCTGGTGCCTCCGGCCGGGAAGGCGGGGTCGACCGCATCGGGCACGTCCAGTACGGCGTCCAATCAGTCGGTCGTGTTTATGCAGGGGTTGAATGTGCTCGCGGTGAACGGTGCGCTGAGCGGAGCTGTCACCCCGGGCGGCGGAGAGCAGCTCATCCTGGCCGTGACCCCCGCGCAGGCCGAGGCGCTGGTTTACGCCGAGGCGCACACCACCTTCACGGTGGTGCTGGAAGCGCCCCATCAGAAATTGGGCACCGTGGCACCCTACGGCACCCAGTGGCCCAAGCCGTAAGGGGGAACAGAGACTCTGATGTTTACCGTATATGGGGCCGTCGCCCCGGATGTTTATGAGCCGGTGGTGCGTGCCATCAAGGACACACAGGATGCCGTGCTGCTGGGCGTGGCGCCCGACCTGCGCCAGGCGCTGTCTGATTGCGCCGCCGAGCGGCCGGGTGTGTTCGTGGTGGATGACCAGCTGTTGGAGCAGAATCCCGGGTCCCTGGCTTCCATGGAGAGCGTGGGGTACCCGGTGCTGCTGCTCATTCGACAGGATGACCCCGCCGCCGCACGCCGGGCGCTGGCTATTCGCGCGCGGGATATGGTGGCCGCCACCGCCGTGGAGGTGGACCTGCCGGGTGCCCTGACGCGGCATGCGGAGGCCAGCCTCGCCCAGCCACAGACCGGCAAGGTCATCGTGGTGTTTTCGTCGAAGGGCGGCGTCGGCAAGACCACCCTGGCGGTGAACTTCGCCATGGCTTTGAATCTCCTGTCCCATCACCCCGTTGCGGTGGCGGACCTGGACCTGCAGTTTGGGGATGTGGCGGCGCTCTTGGGGGACCTGCCGCCGGGCAATATTCACGACCTGGCGGTGGCGCCCACCCTGGACCGCCTGTCCGTCGAGCGCGTGCTGGCGAAAATCGGCAACACGGACGTCGACATGCTGGCGGCACCCGCCATGCCGCAGGAGTCGGAGGACATTCGCCCCGAGCTGGTCGTCCGCGTGCTGCAGATGCTGAAGGAGACGCATAACTACGTGGTGGTCGATACCGCGCCGGGCTTTTCGGATGTGAACGTGGCCGCCTTGGACTACGCCGACTACGTGCTCACGGTAGTGACGCCCGACGTCGTGACGATTCGGACCATCAAGCAGGCGCTGGATCTGTTTTGGACGGGATTCCACTATTCCGCCAGCAAGGTGCGGCTCGTGATGAATCGCGCGGGCAGTCGGTCGGGCATTGAATCGCAGGACATTTCGGCCGCGCTGGGCTCCAACGTGTATTGGGAGCTCCCGTCCGATGGCAGCTGGCCCGTGAAGGCGGCCAATCAGGGGCGGGCCCTCATGGTGTTTCAGCCCACGAGCCTCCTTGCACAAAGCATTCGGGACATGGCGCGGTCGTTTATTGATGAGCACGAGGGCCAGCGGCGCGTAGTGAAGGAGGCGAAGGCGCGGCGGCCTTCGCTGTTCAGCCGCCTGGGCTTGGCAAGGGGGCGTAATTGATGTCGCTGAAAAAGCGGTTGGGTGACCCGAACGGGGTGGGGTCAGCATTTCGTTCCGTGGTGCGAGAGAGCCAGACTCGGGCGGTGAAGCCGCCGCCCGAGTACATGTCCGCCTCTTATATCACATTAAAGACGCGGGTGCAGGAGCAGCTGCTCAACCAAGAAGCCAATCCGGAGGCGCTGGATGCCGAGCAGCTGAGAACGCGCATCGCCGCGATTGTGGCAGACGATCGGTCAATCTCCCCGCTGGAGCGCGACAGCATCGTCAACAACTTGGTGAACGAGATCAAGGGATTTGGCCCGGTGCAGCCCCTGTTGGATGATCCGGACATCTCCGAGGTGATGATCAACGGGCCGCATCGCGTGTACATCGAGCGAGCCGGCCGCTTGGAAGCGACGCGGATTCACTTCCGCGATGATGCCCACTTGAAGAGCATCGTGGAAAAGATGCTGGCACCCACCGGCCGGCGGCTGGATGAAGCCAGCCCCATGGTGGACGCCCGCCTGCCCGACGGATCCCGCCTCAACGCCGTGATCCGGCCGATCGCGGTGGCGGGCGACACGATCACGATTCGAAAGTTCTCGAAGGACCCGTTTACGCTGCAGCAGTTGGTGAACATGAACAGCATCTCGGAGGCCATGGCTGTGGTGTTGGAGGCGGCCGTCCGGGGACGCGTGTCCATCGTCGTGTCTGGCGGCACGGGCTCCGGGAAAACCACCACGCTGAATGCCCTGTCGGCCAACATTCCGGCGGAGGAGCGCATCGTCACCATCGAGGATGCGGCCGAGCTGCAGCTGCAGCAGGACCACCGCGTGACGCTCGAGGCGCGGCCGGCCAACGTGGAGGGGCAGGGCGAGGTGTCCATCCGGTCGCTGGTGCGCAACGCGCTCCGAATGCGGCCCGACCGGATTATCGTCGGCGAGGTGCGGGGCGGCGAGGCGCTCGACATGCTGCAGGCGATGAACACCGGGCATGAGGGCAGTCTGACCACCGCGCATGCCAACTCACCCCGCGACTGTCTGGCGCGAATGGAGACGATGGTGCTGATGGCAGGCGCCGACTTGCCGCTGACCGCGATTCGCCAGCAGATCGCGTCCGCAGTCGACGTCATTGTGCAGCAGGCGCGGCTCCAGGACGGCAGCCGCCGCATTGTGCAGGTCACGGAAGTGGTGGGCTTGGAGCAGGGCATCATTACGACCCAGGACCTGTATGTGTATGAGCAGACTGGCATTGGCGAAGACGGTCGGGTGGAGGGGTACTTTACCGGCACCGGCATTCGGCCCCGGTTCATGGAGCAGCTGGCTCGACGCGGCATCACCCTGCCGCCCGATGTGTTCGGCGAGGTGAGGTGACGCCATGCCCGCCGTAACCCTGAGCATGCCGACTGGGCCGGCGCTGACCGCGATGGTGGCAGCGGTGTTGGCGTTTGTCCTAGCCTTTGTATCCGTGACCGCTTGGCTGAGAACCGTGTTGCTGCACACCACCAGTCAGACGCGGCTCAAAAGAGCCGTGGCCGAGCCTCGCGTCAATGTCCGCTCAACCTTCCAGGATCGGTGGGCGCTCCGAGTCACCCAGTGGCGCACGTCTCAGACGGCGGCGGCGCTCAGGCTGCGCTTGGAAGAATATTGGGGACTCGCCATTGGGGGGGGCGTGCTGGGGGCGCTGATCGGCGGCGCGGTGCGCGGCATAGGCGGGGCCATTGGACTGGGGCTGGTGGGTGTCGTCGTCACGCTGTACTGGCTCAGAATGCGACGGGAGCGCTGGCTCATCAAAGCTGAGGAACAGCTGCCCGACTTCTTTCGCAACATCTCGTCGTCGATGCGCGCGGGATCGTCGTTTGGGCAGTCCCTGGCGGTGGTGGGGCGGGACACCCCGGAGCCCCTGGGGCCGGAGATTCGTCGCCTCGCGCGTCGGGAGGCTTTGGGCTTTACGATGGAGCAGGCTCTGAACGAACTGTCGCAGCGGGTGCCCAGCAAAGACCTGAATCTGGCCATTGTGGCGATTCAGGTGCAGCGG
>JAKADP010000089.1 GCA_021820465.1 Bacillota bacterium | reverse complement strand
CGGTGGTACAGCTCGTCCAACGCCTGGGGAACGCTTGATGTCACGAATGGCCTCCTTCTTTGCTGTGTTGTGCTGTGCAGTGTGGCGCTGTGGGTTGCCGCGCGAGGTGGCGATGCGGAAAATTTTGACGCCTTCCCTCTCATTGTACAGGACGGGTCAACCCGGCCGCCCCTCGGCCGCAGCTCGTGAGGCCAATCGCGCTGCCGGCACCCGGCGCCGCATCACGCGTTGGCGAGGGCGGTGGCGGCTGGCCCGGCGCGGAGGTGGCCAAGGAGTTGGACGGCGCAGGGCACGTCGGACAGGTCCCACACGGGGATGACCCATGGCGGACAGGCAGCAGGGGGATCGCTGGGCCGCCGCACGGAAATAGCGGGGTTTGTGAGAAAAATGGCCGCGATGCCAGCTCCCGTGGCGCCCACCACGTCATGAGCCCAGGTGTTGCCGACCATCACCACATCGCCCCCCTCAAGAGCCGGCCCGGCGGTTGCCGGATTCCCCTCCTGGGCGGCCGGATGGCCCCACGCAGCCAGCACCTGGTGGAATACGGCGGCATCGGGCTTGCCGGGGCGCGACGGATCCAGCTCGGACGCGGTGGCCATGACGACGTCGAACCAATCCAGCACGCCCAGGCGGCGCAGCAGCCGGCGGACGTCCGCACTCGTGCTGGCGGCCGTGTTGGACAGCACGGCGTGGCGGCATCCCCGGGCCGCCAGCCGCTCCAACGCCGGGCGCGCACCGGCGCGCAGCTGGATTTCCGGGTATTCGGTGAGCGGCCGCAGGTCCTGTCCCCCGGGCGGCCGCGTGATGAGCGTGTCGCCCAAATCCCAAATGACATGCATGCCGCCACCGCGCTCTCTTCCTCATTTGCGCCATGCCGCCATGGCGCTCTGGTAGCATAGACGTATTGCGGCACGAGGTCACGCGCTTCGCGCCGCGCTACCCGGGGGGTGCAACGTGGCCGTCGCAAAGTATTGGCTTTATCAAGAAATTTGGGATGCGCTTCAGGAATGGGCGCACCAATATCCTGACCTGATCCGCTGCGAGGTGTTGGGCGAAAGCCGCGGCGGGCGCCAGCTGCCCGTGGCGACCCTCACCGACGTGGCAGCCGGCCCCGCGGAGCACAAGCCCGCGGTGCTGGTGGACGCCAACATTCACGCCGGCGAGGTGGCCGGCAATGCGGTGGCGATGTACTGGATGGCAAGCCTGCTGGAGGGGTATGCGGAGGACCCGGCGGTGGCCGCTCTTCTCCGCGAGCGCGCTCTCTACGTGGTGCCGCGGCTGGCGGTGGATGGCGCCGAGCTTTATCTGACCGGCCCGGACCGCCTGCGGTCCAGCCCGCATCCGTATCCAGATCTGGAGCCGCAGAGCGGCTGGGTGCCCGGGGACGTGGACGGCGACGGCCGCATCCTGCAGATGCGGGTCCCCGCACCGGACGGCGCGTTCCGCGCTGACCCGGATGATCCGCGCCTGATGGTGCCTCGCGACCCGATGGACGTCGAGGGTCCGTTTTATCACCTCCTGCCCGAGGGCCGATTGGATCGCCGGCACGCGGTCGGGCGCCGCCCGGTGTGGACGGAGATCCAGGCGGCGCGCCGCCAAGCCATGGATTTCAATCGGAACTTTCCCGTGCGCTGGGCCGGAGAGGACGGCCAGCCGGGCGCCGGGCCCCATCCGCTGTCCGAGCCAGAACTGCGGTCCCTGGTGGACTTTGTTGACGCGCATCCCAACATCGCGGCCTACGCCGCCCTCCACACGTCGGGCGGGGTGATCCTGCGCCAGCCCTCGACCGGCGCCGATACGGTCCTGGGTGCGGAAGATCTGGGGTATTACCGCACCGTGGCCGCCATGGGCGCCCGGCTCTCCGGCTACCACGCGCGCTCCAACTACCAGGCGTTTGCCAGCGGCCACGAGCGTGGCCCCCTGATGCCGGGAGCCGCTGACGACTGGGCCTACGACGCGCGCGGCATCCTGGGGTTCACCGTCGAAATCTGGAACCTCCGGGGGCGTGCCGGCGCCAAGAATTACGCCGAGCATGGCGTCGAAGCGCTCGGGCGGCTGACACCGGAGGAGCGCGTGGCCGATGACAAGAAGGTGCTCGCGTTCGTGGACGCGGCCGTGCCCGACGGGGGGTTCCACGCGTGGCGGCCCTTTTTGCACCCGGACCTGGGTCCGGTGGAGATGGGCGGCCTCGAGCCGAAGTTTCTGGTGCAAAATCCTCCGCTCTCGCTGTTGGAGGAGGAGTGCCGCGCGGTCGGCGCGTTCCTGACGGGGCTTGCCCGCAGCACGCCGCGGATCCAGGTGGGCGAAGTGGTGTGCGAATCGGTGGGCCCCGACACGGTCCACGTGGCGGTCGAAGTGCTGAACGCGGGCTACCTGCCGACGTCGGGAACCGCCAAGGGCCGGGAGCTGGTCCATGTCCGGCCCGTCACCGCGGCGATCCACGGGGGGGTGGTGGTGAGCGGCGAGTCGCCCGTGGTGCTGCCCCACCTGGGGGGGTACGGCACCACCGCACGCGGGGCGCTGCCGCAGCGCCGACTGGCCGAATGGACTGTCAGAGTGGAGGGGGCCGCAGCCTTGACCGTCGTGGTGGACGGCGGCCGCGCCGGGCGGGTTGAGGTGTCCGTGCCGCGGCCCTAACGACACCTTCAAGCAACAGGAGGCGGAGCATGGTCAGCACGCTAAGTACGGACAGCACGATGGCACCCGCCAGCCGGGAGGCGCTGGACGCGGCTCGGATGCCTGGCGCCTACATGTACGGCCGGGGCCAACCCCTGATGCCGCGGCGATTTTGGACCCTTGGCGACTTCGAGGAGGCGCAGCGCCGGTTTGCCCAGGCGCTCGCCGCGGTGGGGGCGCGCCCCGGCGACTTGGTGGCCATCCGCCTGGGCAACCCGTCGGTGGCCTGGACCCTTGGGACGGCCGTCATGGCGATGGGGGGCCGCGTCTGGCATGTGGCAGGGCCGGCCCCCGCGGTGCCGGACGTGCTGGTCACGGACCCGTGGACCGCACTCGGGTGGCCGGCCAGCGAGGCACCGCGCGTGGTGGTGCTGACGGACGCGGTGGGGGCGATGGTGCCCGCCCTGCGGGAGCGGCTTGGCGAGCAGTGGGGCCGGGCCCCGGTGATCCGGTCGTGGTACAGCGTGGTGGAAGTGCCGGGACCGCTGGCGGTGGAGTGCGCCCACGGCAGGCTCCATGGGCGGCGGCCCGGCGACGACGGCGGCGTGGTGCTGGAGGCTGGAGGACCCGCGGGCCAGGTGGGGCCTCTGTGGGTGGCCACGGGCGGGCAGCGCTGGGATACCGGCGACGTGGCGCGGGTGGTGACTTGCGGCTGCGGCCACCCCGGCTTGGCCCTCGAGGATCTGGAGCGCGCGGCGGACGTGATTGCGGTGGGTCCGGACACGGTGTCGCGGACCCGGCTTCTCGCGGCGCTGTTTCGCACGCCGGGGTTTGGCGGGGCCGCCCGCGTGGCCGTGCGCCACGACCGGGCCCGAGGCCAGGACGAGCTGGCCCTGGAGGTGTCGGTTGCTGCGGGGTGGGACGCCGCGCAGGTTACCGAGGCCGTGGCCATCAGTGTGGCGGCCGTGGCGCACCGCCGGCCGCGCGTGGCCGTGGACCGCGATTTGGGGGCACCCGGGCTCCAAGTGGCCGACGAGCGGACCCTCTCCGCTGCACACACTTCCGGGCCCCTGGCTTGAGCTGAGGGCACGGGGGGAACATCGCTGCGAGCGGCGTCCAATGGGTATGGGCCCTGGCTGGATCGGGCGGGCTTGGCGCTGGCGCGCCAGGCCGTGGACGGCAGTGGGCCGCTGGTCTCGAGTCCTCGGCCTGCTGGCGGCCGCCTCCGCCGTGGGCGGGCCCGCCCTCGAGTGGCCGGCGCAGGGCGCCGTCGTGTCGTAGGGCTGCTGCATCGCGCCGGCGCCGACTTGTGCCGCGGCCGAGCGGTGGACCCGACCGCGGCGGCTGTCCTTCGAGAGCTGCGGCGCCACGTGTGCCGGGGACGGATGGCCCACCCGCCGGCGTAACGGGGCTCGGGAATCCCCATGGCGGCCCGTGTGTGGGCGTGGCCAGGGGGCATCGATCGTGTGGGATGTTTACCGCGCCAGCCAGGAGGGCCGCCGCGCAGAGGCCACGCTGGCCGCCCTCGAGCGGGGGGGCGACGGCTTGGCCGTCAGAGATGCGCCCGGCGCGGCACCAGCACCTGAGTAACCGTCCCGTCCCCGATGGGCCCATCTGCGTTGTGCGCCGCCACCGTGGTGACGATGCGCGTACCGTCCTGCCGCTGGAAGCGGGCCACCGCCCAAAACGGCGCACCCACGGGCGTTGGCCGGCGGTGGACCACGGACACGGCGTAGCCGACCGCGTCTTCGGTGGGCTCCAGAAAAGGCAGGATCACGAGGCGGCTGGCCCACTCCATCCACTCGATCATGCGGGCAGTGGCCAGAACGGGATGCACTGGCCGGCCGCCCAGCGTCGCCACCATGTCCGGCGCCACCACCGCATCGACGCGCGCCACCGTTCCTTCATTCATGCCGATGCGCACCTAGGCTTCCTCCTGTGCGGTCTGTGCTGTGAATCTGCTTGGCAAGACGCAGAGGGACCTTGCCGCCCAGTGTACCGCTCTGCGCTACCGTTCGCGGGGCATCGGGACGGGCCGCCACAAGACGACGGCCGCCGCCAGCGCCACCACCGCCGCGTAGCCGTACGCCGCCACCGGCGAGGCGTGATACAGCAGGCCCATGATGACGTTGGCGCCAAACAGCCCCAAGCTGCGGGCGCCGGTGAGAGCCCCCATGCCCTGCCCCAAGGTGGCCCCGGGCGCCCAGCGGCTGACGAGCGTGGGTTCCAGGGTTTCAATGGCCCCCAGCGCAAACCCCAGAATGGCCACGGGCAGCAGCAAGCCCCAGAATCCGAGGGGAATAGCCAGCGCCACGGCCAACCCCGCCGACCCGACGGCGGCCCCGATGTATCCCAGGCCGGCCAGCTCCCCCACGGTGCCGCGGACGCGGCGCCCGAGAAGCCAGCCGGTGGCTGCCGAGATCCCGAGAAACACGATGTACGACACGATGCCCAGCGTGCTGTGCCGGGTGCTCTGCGCGATGGTGAGGATTGGGAACCCGAGGTTGTAGGAGCTAAACCCGTAGAGGCCTGCCGCCCACAAGATGGGTGGCAGGCGGCGGACGGCCCCGGCGGGGGCGGCGGCCTGAGCGGCGGAGCCAGGGGGCGGCGAGGCGGGGCGGCGTGAGCGCGAGAGGCCGATCAGCAGCAGCGTGGACAGGAAGAGCGGGATCAACGTCAGCAGGAAAATGCGTCCCAGCGGCCACGCCCGCCCCAACAAGACCAAGACCCCTATCCCGGCCAGCATGCCGCCGCCCACGTCCAGCGCATGCAGAAACCCAAACGCCCGAGAGCGGTGATCGGGATCGGGAACGCGCTCCACCAGGAGCACACGACGCGACGGCGTGCGCGCGTTGCGCGCCCACCAGCCCAGCGACAGGAGGCCCACGGCGGCCAGCGGGGCGGACGCCAGCCCAGACAGCGACAGCAGCCCGATGCCGCTGTTGCCTGCAATGGCGACGCGGCGGTGCCCCACGCGGTCGCCCTGGCGGCCGCCCCACCACGCGATGAGCGCACCAGGCCCGTAGGCGAGGCCCATGGCCAGGCCGTACAGCCACACAGGGGCGTGCAGTGTCAGCACAAGAAACAGTGGAAAGCCTGCGAGCACGGCTTGGTAGCCCAAGTCGGCGAAAAACGCGGACCCGGCGATCTTCCAAATGTCAGGCGTGAGCCACCTGGCCTGGGGCATATGACTTTCGCGCACGGTGCCCCTCCTTCGTGAGCCATTCTGGGACATCTTGAGACATCGCCGCAAAGCGCGCCACGTTTTGGCCGAGGGATCGCCTGCGAGCGGCCCGGGCCAAGCTGGTATAGTGAGGGAGAACGGTGGCGCCTAGCGGGTCGGGGGATCCTTGGGAGTGACGTGGGGGCCCCGGGCGAGAGAGCCAGGCGACTCCGCTGACAGGGGCAGATGGCCGAGAAGGGAAGAAATGTGATGAGCGAGAGTTGGCCGGTGGTGGAGGTGCTGAGCGGCGGGGCGTCCGAGGTTTCCGCCGAAGTGCAGCGCCGCCTGTATGAAGACATGATTTTGCTGCGCAGCTTTGATGAGCGGGCGATCAACCTGCAGCGCCAGGGGCGCATCGGCACATTCCCCCCGTCGCTGGGCCAAGAGGCGTCCGAGATTGGCTCGGCGCATGCGCTCCGGGCGAGCGACTGGGTGGTGCCGTCGTACCGAGATCACGGAGCCCTGATGGTCCACGGGCTGCCGCTCTCGAACGTCGTGCTGTTTGCCATGGGCCGCACGCCGAGCCTGTCGTCGGCCCTGAAGGCGCTACCCACGTCGATTCCGATCGCCACCCATCTGCCGCACGCGGTGGGGCTGGCGGTGGCGGCGCAGAAGCTGGGCACCGACGACGTGGCTATGGCATATTTTGGCGACGGCGGCACGTCCGAGGGGGACTTTCACGAAGCACTGAACTTCGCCGGGGTATTCAAAGCTCCGGTGATATTTTTTTGCCAGAACAATGGGTGGGCCATCTCCGTGCCGCGCGCGCGCCAGACCGCGTCGGAGACGCTCGTGCAGAAGGCGGTCGCCTACGGCATCGCGGGCCGCCGGGTCGATGGCAATGACGTGCTGGCTGTGTACCAGGTGGTGGGCGAGGCGGCCGCTCGGGCGCGTCGCGGTGAGGGGCCCACGCTCATCGAGTCGCTGACCTATCGCATGGGGCCGCATACGACCGCCGACGACCCCAGCCGGTATCGGCCGGCGGATGAGTACCAGGACTGGAAGGAGAGCCGCGATCCGATTCAGCGGATGGGGGGCTTCCTCATGGCGCATGGCCTCCTGACGCCCGAGGACGACCAGGCCATTCGCCAGGCGGCCCAGGACCGCATTCAGGCCGAGGTGGAGGCAGCCGAAGCGCTGGCGCCCGTCGAGCCGGGCGGCATGTTCCAATACGTGTTTCGCGATCCGCCGGGCGACTTCGCCGCCCAGCAGCGGCGCATTGAGGAGGCAGTGTCGCGTGGCTGAGCGCAACATGATTGCGGCCATCAACCTGGGCTTGGACCAGCTGTTGGCGGAGGATGCGCGGGTGATGGTGTTTGGAGAAGACGTCGGCAAGAACGGCGGGGTCTTTCGCGCCACGGAGCACCTCCAAGAGCGCCACGGCGACAGCCGCGTGTTTGACACCCCGCTCGCGGAATCCGGGATTCTTGGCATGGCCATCGGCATGGCCGTCGGCGGCTTAAAACCTATCGCGGAGATTCAGTTCATGGGATTTCTGTATCCCGGGCTCGACCAGCTCATGAGCCATGCCGGCCGGCTGGCGGCCCGAAGCCAGGGGCAGATTCACGTCCCGCTGGTGGTGCGGGTGCCGTTTGGCGGCGGCATTCGCGCCCCCGAGCAGCACGCCGACTCCATCGAAGCGCTCTTGGTCCACACGCCGGGCCTGAAGGTGGTGGTGCCCAGCACGCCCTACGACGCCAAGGGATTGTTGACGGCGGCCGTGGACGACCCCGACCCGGTGGTGGTGATGGAGCCCATTCGCCTGTACCGGATGGGGCGGCAGGAGGTGCCGGACGAACGCTATGCGGTGCCCATTGGGCCCGCGCGGATTGCCCGGGCCGGCACCAGCCTTACCGTCATTACCTGGGGCAACATGGTGGCCGTGGCGCTGGACGCCGCCCGCGCGCTGGCGGAGGCGGGGGAGGCGGACCTCGAGGTGCTGGACCTTCGCACGCTGTACCCGATGGACCGCGAGGCGATCGGTGCGTCGGTGAGCAAGACCGGGCGCGCGGTGGTGCTCCATGAGGCGCCCATGACGGGGGGATTGGGCGGCGAGGTGGTGGCGGCCATCCAGGAGACGGCATTCTGGTCGCTCCAGGCGCCCGTCGAGCGTGTGACCGGCCCAGATGTGCCCTATCCGCCCTATGCCTGGGAGGACTTTTACCTGCCCAACCGCGAGCGGCTCGTCGCGGCCGTGCGGCGAACACTCAAGGACTAGGCCAGCAAGCCAGGGAGTAGGGGGAGAGGCGCGTGGCGTTCGAATTTAAGTTGCCCGACGTGGGCGAAGGCATCACGGAAGGCGAAATCGTCCGGTGGCTGGTGAAGGTGGGCGACACGGTGGCGCTGGACCAGCCGCTGTTGGAGCTGCAGACCGACAAGGCCGTGGTGGAGCTTCCGGCGCCGCGCGCGGGCGTGATTGCCTCGGTGCACGGCGAGCCGGGCCAGGTGGTGCCGGTGGGCACCACCCTGGTGGTGATTGATGTGCCGGGC
>JAKADP010000019.1 GCA_021820465.1 Bacillota bacterium | reverse complement strand
CACGCCCGGGGTCAGCGCCAGGCAGCTGGCGCAGCTGCCCCTGGGAGGCATTCCTGCGCAGGTGCATGCGGAGACGGCCCGGACGCTCGCCTTAGTGCGGGCGGCCGTCGCGGGCAGCGCCAGCGCCCGCGCCGCCGTCGCCCACTCCACGTTGCCGGCCCCGATTAAGGCGTTGGCAGCGCATCCCCCTACCACCGCCACGGCACGCGCTGCCGCCTTGGCCCAGGTTCAGCACAGCCTCGCCAGCGCCGAGCCCAGCATCATTCGGCGGGCGGAAGCAGCCGCAATTCCCCAAGCCCGCCGCGGCATTCTTGCCGCCGGCCACCGCACGGCCAACGAGGTGGTGCACGCCATTACGGTCAGCATCACGGCGGCCGTCAAAAACGTGCTGGGGGTAGCGGCACTGCTGGCCGCCGGAGCGCTGCTGCTCGCCTTCCTGATTCCCAACTTGGAACTGCGCCGCGCGGCCGACGCGGACGGCATGGATGCGGCGCCGGACGCCGCGATGGGCCCCTGAAGCGCGGCTGGTCCTGCACTTGCAGCCTCGGCGCCCGGGTGCCGTCAGGGGGCAAGAGGCCACGCGATCCCAAACGCTCGGTGCACGCCCAGCAGGGGTTCGGGCAGACTTAGGGCGGGCCCGTCGGCCAGCGCCGCGATGAGGGCGCTCAAGCCGTAGCCGCGCCCGCGGGCGTCCGCCCACAGGGTGCGGCCGCTCTCATACGGGCGGCGGTCCAGAAGCGCCGCGCGCAGCGCCGCCCCATGCGCGTACCGCCACCCCACGTCACGCATCGTGGCGCTGTCGTGGTCGTCTGCGGCATTGCAGAACTTGCCCAGGAGCTCCAGGAGCCTAAGCGCGCTGTCGTGGAGCGGCTGCACGAAGGCCGCCGCCGGCACGGCCAGCGACGCCGCACGCACCTGGGCCAGCAGGGCGCTGGGATCATACAGCGACTGGAATACGCGATACTGATCGGCTTCCAGGCCCCAGAACACGGTCACGCGCCCGGCCGCCCTGAGCATGCGCGTGGCCGGGAGCACGTCCACCTCCACGAGCACACCGTCGCGGACGTGCTGTGACTCCTGCGCCGGCACATCGTCGGATGTCAGGACCACGACCTCCAAGTCCGAGTAGCGGCGGGCGGCGCCGTGGGCGACGGAGCCATAGGCGGCGACTGCCAAGCAGTCGGCCCCCCACCTCCGCCGCGCCTCCTGCATGACTTGCTCCGCCAAGGCGAGGCGGAGGGCCGTCGGGGCATCGGCCGGGGTGCCCTCCCCCACTAGTCGAGGCCCAGAGAGCGCCGCACCAGCCGCGTCCCGTCGACGAGGCTGGCCAGCTTGGCCGCGGCGACCGCGCGCGGCAGGAACCACAGCCCACAGTCAGTGCTGGCATGCAGGCGCTCGGCCGGCACCACCGCGAGTGCGCCCTCCAGGCGGCGTGCGACCTCGTGGGGTGTCTCAACCGGGGAGGCGGGGTCGCAGTTGATCGCCCCCAGCACGACCCCCTTCTCCCCCAAGGCTCGCAGCACATCCGGCTGGTGGCCTGGCTGGGCATACTCCAGCGAGACCGCGTCGATGTCGGTGGTCGCCAGCAGCTCCAGGGCGCCGTAAAATTCGGGGTTGATCCGCTTGCCGGTCACCGCGTTCGCGTACCCGTAGCACATGTGCGCAAACGTCACGACCCCGCGCGCGCGGAGGCCGCGGACCGTCTCGTTGACCACCTCGCGGGCCAACTCGGGGAATTCGAGGTGAGCGCTGCGAAATTCTGGCTCATCCAACTGGACAAAGCGGCAGCCTGCATCGGCCAGCGCATGGGCCTCCCTGTTTAGGGCCTGGGCCACCGCCCGCCCCAGCGGCGCCGCATCGTGGTAGTAGCGGTCGGCGAGCCGATTCATGGCGGTGATGGGGCCAGAGATGGTCATCTTCCCTGGCAGCTCACCGCCCAGTTCCCGCTGGAGGAACGTGAAGTCGGAAACCGCCAGAGGGCCGGGCCATTCAATTGGGCCCACCACCTGGGGCGACAGGAGCTCGGGGGATACCCCCGAGGTGCTCCCGACGGCCATCTGCCGCCATGATTCGTCGCGGGGCTTGGTGCGCGGCCCGCCCCACCGATGTCGAACGCGATTGACCGCGTCCACGCCTCGCAGGCGCGCGTAAAAATACTGGTCAAACATTTGGCGGCGCTGCTCGCCGTCCGTGGCCAGATCCACCCCAGCGCGCACCTGATCCAAAATGGCGAGCCGTGTGGCATCGTCCTGCGCCTCCTGACGATAGAGAGGCGGCACGCGCCAAAACTGATCCGGCGACGCCAGTGCGTCAGCCGTCGAGGGGCTGCTGAGCCATGCTGGCCGCGACCAGCTGCCTACCAGATGCACGGCCAGGGGCCGGAGACCCAGTGTCAAGCCCATGGGATTCACCTCGCTTGCTTCAGTACCCCGCGCTCGCGCGCGTTATGCCGTGACTCCGGCGCGTCCCCACGATAGCAAACTCCACCCCAGTTTGCCCCCTTGGCTCCGCCGGCGGCGGTTACCGCTGAAACCATGCGGGGTCCAGCACCGCCTCCCCTACCCGGCGGATGCTAGGGTGCAAAAGCCACACCGCCGCCAGCATGCCGCCCGCCGTAAACATCCAAAAGGTCTCCCGCATCCCAATGGCCACGGCGATGGAGCCGGACAGCACGGCGCCCACAACTCCAGCCCCCCCGTTCAGCATCTGCAGGGCGCCTTCGACGCGCCCCAGCCAGTGGTCGGGGGTCACCGTTTGCTCCAGCACCGTCGCTTCAATCTCAAACATCGTCAGAAAAAGGTCCCCCACAAACTGCGCGATGAATAAGAGCCCGAACGCCACGACCACGGGGCCCTGGGCCAACGGGACCAGAAAGTGCGTGGCTGCTCCCAGCGCGAAGGTCGCCACCAGGACGCCGCCAAGCCCCAGCCGCCGGCGCCAGCGTGCCACCCACAGCGACGCTACGAAACTGCCGATCCCCCCGGATGTGATGAGCAGCCCAAGATCAAGCGGCGTGAGGTGCAGGGTGGTTAGCGCATAAAGTTCGTACAGGGCCGTGAAGCACCCGGAGAAGAAGCTTTCCGTGACTCGGTTGTAGGCAAGCCACTTGAGCTGCGGGTGCCTGCGCACAATGGTGAGCCCGGCTCCGAACCCGGACGCCTCCGTGGACGCCGGCGCCACGGGCACCGGCGGCGGCTCCACCCGCCGCACCGCCAAAAGGCCCACCGCCGACAGCACCCGGGACACCGCATCAAACAAAATGGCCGCGGGGCCGCCCACTGTTTGGATGAGGACACCCATCAAGGCAGGGCCTGAGGCTTCGCCGACCGCATCCGCGCCACCCATCAACTGGTTTCCGGGTTCGAGCCGGTCGCGCCCCACCAAAAACGGCAGATATCCGCGGTCTGCCACGCGATACGCGATTTGCAGCATGGCCACCAGGACGGTGACCACCGCAATCTGGACAAACGTGAGGCGGTGGACGAGCGCGGCGATGGGAATTGTGGCCAGCACGGCCGCGCGAATCAGCTCACTAGCCACCATAACGGGTCGGCGGCGCCGGCGGTCCACCACGTGCCCGGCCAGCTGGCCGATGAGCAGCGCCGGCAGCATCGACAGCGCACCCAAGACGCCCAACTGCTGGGCCGACGCGCCGGTGGCGAGAATCGCCACGATGGGAAGCCCCTCCCGGGTGATGCGCGAGCCCACCTCGCCCGCCACGCGCCCGGCCAGGAACTTTAGCACGTCCGGGTCGTGCCGAAGGCGGGCACGCACCAGCGCGTCCGATTGGGCCAATCCGGCTCGTCCGTCCGGGTGGGGGGGTGGTGTGGGCATCGTGCCGTGAGTATAGCAGAGGCGGGCGCCATGTAACCCGCAGAAGGCGGGCCTCGTTGTGACAGAGACTCTGCGGTGCGCGGCCGCAATGGGTGGTGGACATGGGTGTGAATGGCGCCGACCGCGGCGAGCCCGCGAGCCGCAGTGATGAGCTGGCTGCCTTGGTGCGGCGGGACCGCACAGTGGTCCTCAGCGTGGCACTCGGCTATCTGGGCAGTGCCGATGAGGCAGAAGATGTGGCGCAGGAAGTGTTTGTGAAAGCCTATGGCCAATTGGTGGCCGGCGTGCCCGTGGCGAACCTGACCCGGTCGTGGATGCTGACGGTCACGGCGCACGGCGCCATTGATCGACGCCGGAGCGCTTGGTGGCGGCACGCCGCGGGCCAGGAGCCGGCCCCCACGCTGCCCAGTCGGGACCCATCGGTTGAGGAGCAGGTCGTCGCCGCCGATGAGCGGGCCGCTGTGCTGTGGGCCGTGCAGCAGCTGCCGCCTCGGCTCCGCGACGCCGTGTCGCTGTATTACCTGGGGGAGGCCAGCATCTCGGAGGTGGCCCGGATGCTGCGCATCAAGGAGGGCGCCGTGAAAGCTCGCCTGTTTCGGGCCCGCGAGCGTCTGCGCCCCATCTTGTCCGCCACGGGGCTTGCTCCGGCGTCGCCTGAAGGGCCGACGGCGCCTGCCGACCCCCATACCGCGGTGGCCAAACCCCGTACAGGAGTTAAGGACCTTAAAGGAGGCGAACCCCGTGCCTGAGCTTGGGAGCCTAGGCGATGCGTGGGATGCCCGGATTCGCCAGGTGCTTGCCGACGACGTTGCCGCAGTCCGCCCTGCCTGGTTTGGCGGGGCGGCCGACGAGGACTTTGCCTACAGAATCCTCCAGCGCGCCGAGCGCGCGCGCCGGCTCCGCCCGGCCTGGCCGTGGGTGGCGTCCCTGGCCGCCGCCGCGCTGTTGGGCCTTGCGCTTCTGCACCCGGGCGCCCCTCGGTCGAACGCAGGGACCACGGCGCTCACCGCGACGCTGGCCCAGGAGGGCGGCAGCCTGCTGAATGAGGCGATTTCTCCGACCAGCGTGCGCCTCACTGAAGCTGGACCGGAAGCGACCCTCACCAACACGGCGCCGGGCCGCTGGCGCACGATGACGTTCCGCCTCTCAGCGGGCGGGTGGCAGCCCACATCGCTGTCGGCCGTGGTGGCCGGCCTATCGGTGACGTATCAAGTGGCGCTGGGGAGCCGAGACCCCGGCATTCTGCTGCCCGCCGGCGTGCAGGCAGCCCTGGAGCGCCGGTTGGCCCAGCGGCCCTATTCCGCAGCCGACAGCCAGATGGGCGCCCTGGGCCGGCTGCCCATCAATCTGCGAGCGGCGGTGCCCCTGTACTCCGTGACCCCGGCGAATCAGGGCAAGATCTTGCTGCAGGTGGGTTCGGCCCGGATTCTGGCGCTCACCTATCCCGTGAAAGGCGCTACCGGCCAGCCGGTGTACGTGCCCGTCGGGTGGTACTGGTGGGCCGGGGCGCCGCCCATCATGCGCGGCAGCTCCCCGCCGGCGGGTTCCTCCGGATCCTAAGGCGGCGCGCCGCGTGCCGGCCGCCCTGCATGGTCTGGGTGCGCCATCACCTGGATAGGGTGTGCTATGAATGCTGCGCCCGCCACGCCCCCTATCGGGTGGGGGCGTCTCCTGGCCATCACGCTGGCCTTCATCGCCCCCGCGACGTCGCTGTTTCTCACGTTCGGGCCGGCGTATCGGTTGGCCGGACCGGACGTCGCCGCGGCGTATGCCTTGGGTGGGGCCGTCAGCTTCGTCATCATGCTGTGCTACGCCGAAGTGGGGAGCGTTTATCCCGAAGCCGGCGGCGACTACGCCCTGGCCGCTCGAGCGCTGGGCCCGCGGGCGGGTGCTGTGGTGGCGGCGACGTTTGTCTTCAAGGGCATGGCACTGCCGGCCCTGCTGTGTCTCGGCGCGGCCGCGTATGTCCACGCTGCCGCGCCGGGCCTGCCGGTCTTAGCAACGGCGGCTGGGCTCTTGCTGCTGGTCCTGGCGCTGGCGCCGCTGGATCTGCGGGCGTCGAGTGCGGTGGTGATGGGATTGGTGGCCCTTGAGGCGCTCGTTCTCATGGTGTTTGTGGCCGTGGCCGGCAGTGCGGTGGCCACGCACTCGGCCGTCGCTGCGCCGGCCCACCGCACGGCTTGGCTGGGTGTGGCGGGGGCCGTCGGTCCCGTCCTGTACGCCATGAATGGCCCGCAGGCGTGCCTGTATTTCAGTGAGGAAGTGGTAGGCAGCGGGCGCCGGCTGGCACGAACCATCTTGGGCGTCTCGGTCCTGACGATCGTCATTCAGGTGGGCGGCGCTGCGCTGGGAGCCCTGGCGCTCGCGTCCTTCACCGCACCATCCAACCCGGCGGTGCCGCTCATGGCGCTCCCTTCCCATGCCCCGTGGGCGCGCGTGGTCATGGGTTGGCTGCCCGCGGGCATCGGGATCGCGCTGTTTGACGCCGCGCTCACCACCACCATGGGCTACGGGCGCATCTATCGGGCGCTGGCCCGCGACCGCGTGTGGCCGGCACCCCTCAACGACTGGGTAGCGGGCGGCGGAGAGCTGCCCGCCTATCTCCTCATGGGCGTGGGCAACGCGGCGCTATTAATGATGGCTCGCCTCGGCGACTTGGTTGCGCTGCTGGGCGCCCTCGTCATCCTGGTCTACGCCGGGGTGGCGGCAGCCGCGCTGGCCACCCGCCTGAGGCGGCGGCACATCCCCTATCGCATGCCGGCGTGGCCGCTGCCCCCGCTGGCGGCACTGGCCGCGCTCACAATTCTCGTCCGGTTTCTTCCCCTGCGGCAGTGGGTCGCCCTGTTGGTGGTGTTGGGGCTGGGCGTGATGTGGAGCCATCCGCGGCCTCGGTAGCGGGGCGGACATCCGTTGGGCTGGCCGTGGCCGCCGGGTAGTGAATTTGGAGCAGCAGGTACCGGGTGGTGTGATCCCAGCCCAAATCCCACGGCTCCCGGTAGCGATCCGCGGAGTGGCTCATCACCACCGGGTACCCCGCCCCGTTATCTCCCGCCACCACGGCCAGGTGAGCCACCCGCCCATGCTCGACGTAGCCCACCACATCTCCCGGCCGGAGCCGCGTCACGGGGGCCGGCTCGCCCCCGTGCGGCGACACCAGCTCCGACAGCGATCCCTGGCTCAACACCGTGGCCCGCCCCGTGGCTTCCAGATAGCGCACCAGCGCGTGCGCGTTCACCCAGTCCACCGTGCCGTCGTGCTGGCCGACTTTCCAGTGCCACGCTGCGGTTTGCGCGAATCCTCCGGCCCAAAGCACCTGGGAGATGAAGTTGGTGCAGTCGCCGCCATTCCAGTTGTAGTCTGCAAAGCGCGGGTTGTATCGCCCATCATTGCCACACCCCGGCGCCGCGCCACAGT
This sequence comes from Bacillota bacterium, assembly GCA_021820465.1. Lineage (GTDB taxonomy): Bacteria > Bacillota > Sulfobacillia > Sulfobacillales > JAIMBI01 > JAJZWV01. Next base: position 27,538 of record JAKADP010000019.1, on the reverse strand, counting down.
ACGTCGATGCGTAGGCGAGTGCTCGGTCGGCGCCGGGTGACCGCGTGCGCCACCGGCCCGCTGCGGGAACCCGCAGGCTATCGGGATGGGCGGCGCCCGGCAGGCGCGTGTCCTGATTCAGCGGGTCGATAAAGTCGTCGGCGGCGATGAACCACCGGCCATCCTGCTGCCGCAGGGTATAGCGGTGGTACACGCCCAACCCGAACCAGGCACTGCTCGGTGCCCCTGCCTGCCGGTAGACGTAGCGGGCGCGGTCGGCCGCGTCGATACGGACCACCGTGGGCCCGCGCCACACGACGCGGGTGATGCGCACTGAGACCACCACCCGCTGAAAATGCACGGCCCGCGCGGCGGCCCATTCGCGTATGTACGCCATCCGGTGCTCTGCCTTCCGGAGCGCGGGCGCCCCCGCAGCTTGGGGCCCAAACACCGCCGCGAGCGCTTGGTGGTGGCCGCTGAGGGTGGCGCTGTCCTCCTGCTGCACCAGCGCGGTCAAGATCTCAGTCAGCGACGCCGTGGGCATGGGCGGGCTGGCCGCTTCCAGCCGCATCACGGCCAGCGCTCCCGCCAGCACCAGGACCGCTCCGACCGCCAGCCGCCACATGTCCGCCACCCCACCGCCCGTGCGTACGTGGATTGCTCCACGCCACGCGTAGCATGGCTCTTCCCGTCCGCCGGCGTGCGCCCAATTTTTTCGTGGTCCTGTTCCGATGTCAGCGGCAGGCGCCGTGAGCCGACGCCGTCGAGGCGCCGAAGCCGCTCGGAGCGTCTGGCAGACCCTGACCGGCGGTTTCCGGGGTCCAGCGGCGGGTCACCCAGGCCCCGGCCCCCGCCGCGCTAGCCATGAGCAAGAGTCCCAGCCCCAGCTGGTGGTTGGCCAGCAGGATGCCCACCAGAAATACGCCGAGCGCCCCACCCAGGCGCCCGATGGCTTCGCACAGGCCCTGACCCGTCGTGCGTACTCCCGTGCCTAGCGACTCGGCCGCCAGCACCACTGTGGTTTTGTCCGGGCCGAACGCACCCGCCGCCAGTGCCAGCGCCACGAGGGACAGGGACCAGTAGGCGGCGGGCGACCGGGTGACGAGCGCGCCTGTCCCCAACACAGCCAGCGCGGCGGCGCGCACGCCGAATCCCCACAGCTGCAGCGGCCGGCGGCCCCACCGGTCGATGAGGCGAATGGTGAACCAGGCAGCCACCAAGGCCACCCCTTTAGTTTCCACCGAACCTAGGTCCCCTTGGCCGCTGTCGAGGGCCACCAGCAGAAGGGGCAGAAACACCCCCAGTCCCTGCCCCGTAATTTGATGGAGAAACCACGGCACCGCCGCCCGCACCAGCGCACCGCGGTAGGGCCGAGCCAGCTGGCGGGAAATTTGCCGAACATTGTTCGGTCGGCGCCGCGCCCACAGAGGGGACTCGGGGAGACGCCAGCGGAGCGCGAGGGTGGGCACCAAGAACAGCGCGCCCACTCCCAGTACGATCCGAACACCCCCCACGCCGTGCACGGTCAGTCCAGAGGCGTAGGCCAAAAGCTGGCCCAGGTCGCCGATCCACATCACCAGCACCATAAAGCCTCCGCGCGAGAGCCGGGGAGCCAACTCGCCCACGTAGGGCAGCATCACGGCGAAGTCGGCGCCAAGCCCCATCCCCAGCACGAAGCGGGAGGCCGCGAGGGCGGGGTAGGTCAGCACTGCGGCCGATGCGGCGGTGGCGGCCAGCATAATGACGGCCGACACCAGGATGACGCGCCGCCGCCCGTAGCGGTCGCTCAGCAGGCCGGCGGCCAAGCTGCCCACCACGGTCCCCGCCATGGCGGACGATGCCAGCAGAGCCTCCGCCGCTGGACCGAGCCGCCAGAGATGCTGTAAGGGCCCGATGATCACCCCGATGACGGTCAGGGCATAGGTGCCGTTGGCCATCATGAGGCCGGCCACCCACCACAGCCAGCGTGGATGGGTGGCCGGTTGGGCACGCTGGTCCATGAGCACACCTCCCCATCGCGTCCGGTCGCCCACCGGGCCAGTGGTTAGTCCACTTCGCCAAGGCGCCGTGAACTCCTTCGCCCAAATAGCGGCAGCCCCCGCCGGCGGGCCGGCTCAGGTGCCGTGGTACACTGGCCTTGATTATGCGCCCCACCCCGGGGCGCTGGCCGCGTGCTTGTCAGGAGATGGCAGGCGTCCCAAGCTCCACGGATCCCGAAGGAAGGAGCCCGCGTCGTTGCAACCAGGATCACGCACCGCCACACCAGAGCTATCTGCCGAGGTGTGGCTCCGCACCAAGGGCCTTCGGGTCACACCGCAGCGCCGGCTGGTGCTGGACCGCATGCTCCAGCAGATAGGTCGGCACTGGACTGCCGACGAGCTGCATGAGGCGCTCCGGGCCCAGCTCTCCGAACTGGCACGAGGTACGGTTTACAATATTTTGGCGGAGCTCACGCGAGTCGGCTTGGTCGAGGAGCTGCCCGGCCGCGAGGGCAGCGCGTCGTATGGCGTGCACCTCACGCCTCATCACCACTTTTACTGTGATGGCTGCCGCCGGTGGTTCGACGTGACACCCGTAGGCCTGGGCGCGCTGGCGCTCTCCCCAGACGACCGGGCGCGCTTCGACGTGCAGGCCGTGGCGGTGGTGTTTCACGGCCGGTGTGCCGAGTGCGCTCCGCATGGTGCGCCTCATCGATAGTTCGTATAGGCCAGCTCAATGCCAAAGTCTTGGCTGTCCAGCGCACGCATCACGGCCTGCAGGTCGTCTCGATTCTTGCCGCTCACGCGAAGGGCGTCCCCTTGAATTTGGGTGTCCACTTTGAGCTTCAGCGCGCGGACCGCCTGCTGAATCTTTTTCGCGACCTCCGTCTCGATCCCGCTCTTGATGCGAATCGTGAGGCGGGCACGGTCCATGCCATGCCGCTCCGGCTCCTGCTTATCCAGAAAGCGCAGGGAGATGCCCCGCCGCGCGCAGCGCTGCTCCAACGTGGCTACCAGCGCATCCATGACCATGCCTGCAGGCGCGTCCAGCACAATGCGCAACTGCTTGCGGTCGTACGCCACTTCCACATCCTGACCGCGGAAGTCGTATCGGCTGGCCACCTCATGCCGCGTTTGATCCACCGCGTTGGTGAGCTCCCCCCAGTCCGGCTCGGATACCACGTCAAACGAATTGTCCTTGGCCATCGAACCATCCCCCCTATGCCACCATTCTCGCCCTATCCGCCATGTTCGTCGGGCCGCCCCACGCGGTGCTCGTGGCCGCTCAGGTCGCCATCCCCCGTAATCTCCAGCTGCAGCGTGGCGTGATGGATGCCAAATCCCTCGCGGAGCCGGTCATCCAAAGTGCGAATGACGGTCTGCCCATCGCGCAGGGTCCGAGCGGTACTTACCTCGACGTGGGCCGACAGGGCCCACTCGCCCGGTGTGATGGCCCACAGATGCAGGTGGTGGATGGCCTCCACCCCTTCTGTCGCGGCCATGGCCTCGGCCACCTCAGCGAGGGACACATCCCGAGGGGCGGCCTCCATCAGGATGCGCCAGGCGTCCCGCACAATGCCGATGCTGCTGGCCGCCATGGCTACGGCGATGACCGCAGCCCCAAGCGCGTCAGCTCGCAGAAATCCGGTCCACCAGATCGCCACGCCGGCCACGACGACCGCCAGCGACGTGGCCGCGTCGCCCACCAGGTGCAGCCAGGCGCTCCTCAGGTTCAGGTCCTGGTGCCCATGCGGTCCGTGCGGCCGAACCCGGTGCCCCACGGCGAGGTTCGCGCCGAGCCCCACCGCTCCGCCGACCACCATGGTCCAGACTACCGGACGGGCAGGATGGACCCAAGACAGCCAGGCTTCGGCCAAAAGCCCCAGGGACAGCACCACCAGCGCTAGGGCAGACAGAAGGCCCACCAGCACGCCGGCGCGAGGGTACCCCCAGGTCATGACCGGCGAGGGCGGCCGGACCGCGACACGCGCAGCCATGTAGGCCGACCCCATGAACACCATGTCGGCCAGCGAGTGCCCTGCGTCGCTCCACAGGGTCAAGCTGCCACCAAACCAGGCCAGAGCGACTTTTAAGGCAAACAAGCCGGCCGCGACCGCCATCGCGCTGGCCAGGGCGGCCGCCCTCGACGCGTGCTGGGCACCGGACCGCTCCACGACGCACGCCCCTTTCACGCGAGGCCCCGAAATTTATCCGGCCCGGATTGGTGCCCCAAGCAAGACAAACCGAGCGTCCATAGTGTAACCTCGAGTCAGTACACGGCGTTATCGAGATTGTGGTGCACGGAGGGTAGGTGGCCAAGCTGGGCGGCGGCGTCGACCAAACCTACACAGATTTTGTGGCGCAACACGGGGACCGGGCGTTGCGCTTGGCTTTTGTGACCCTCCATGACCGTAGCGAGGCCGAGGATGTGGCGCAGGAAGCTTTTTATCGGCTGTGGCGGCATGCCCTGCGCGCGGGAGCGGACACCCTGTCGCCCGCCCTTCTGTATCAAACGGTGCTGAATTTATGCCGGGACCGGATGCGCTACCATCACCGGCACCCGGAAGACAGTGTGGATCCCCAAGATTTGCGGGCCGGGGCGCCAGCGGGCCCGGACCGCGACCAAGCGCTCGCGGTATACGAGGCGGTCGGGCACTTAAAGCCGGTCGAGCGCCAGGTGATCCTGCTCTTTTACTACCTGGACCAATCGCTGAAGGACACGGCCGAGACACTGGGCCTCTCGGAGCAGATGGTGAAGACGCGCCTGTTTCGGGCGCGGCAGCATCTGCGCCCGTTCCTGGAGCCCATCGTGCGGGAGGAGGTGAGGTAGCTGGGCGACGAGCGAAAACCTGGAGAGCCGCTGGGTCTCATGCTGGACGAGTCTCTGTCACGTCTGCATGTAGAGTTTGACCCGCGGTGGACTCCCGCGACGTATCGTCCGCGGCGCCGCACGATCCGCACGCTGCCTTTTGCCTGGAAAGCCGGCGCCGTCGCCTTGCTGCTGCTGGGCGTGGGCGCGGCCTCGCGGCCCAATGTCGCGCGCCTGCTCCTCCACTCGGCCCCGTCCGCCAGTGCGGCGCACCATGCGGCGCCCAGCCCGTGGCCGGGCCTGGCGCCGTCGGCCATTGTCCCGGCCTACGCCAGTCCGTCCAGCAGGCCGGCCCGCGAAACCACGTATTTGGGTCGGCTCAAGTGGCAGGGCACGCTCACCGATGAGGTGGTCGCGGTCAACACGGCCTCCGGCACGATGGCGGTGGGATACCGACGCTCGGCCGCCGTCTGGGCCACCTGGAACCACCAGATGCAAAACATTGCACCGGCGAAGGTGTTGCCGCTGGCCACCGGGCGCTGGCAGGCCGGCAGCAACAAGCCGCTCACCTCGTTCGCCGCCGCTGGCCCCTACGCCTATGTGACGTCCGGAGCGCTGTGGGCGGTCATGGATGGGCCGTCGAGCCATTGGGCGGCGGCGCCGGGGGTCAACGTGGTGCGCAGTCTCATTGCTGCCCTTCCCGCGGATCCGACGCACAGCCTGCTGCTGACCGAGGCCGCGGGCGGAGCGCAGTCGCTGTACGTGCGCAGCGGACTGCGGGCAAGCTGGACGCCCATTGCACTCCCTGGCGTTCCCGTCCTGCAGACGGTTGCCGTCGCCAATGAATATTGGGTGCTGGCGGGCGGCGTCATTCGCGTGTGGACGCCGGCCGGAACATGGCGAACGCTGTACGCGCCGCCGAAAAATTTTGTGGTGTCCACGTTTGCGGTCAGTCCTGACGGCTCTCGGATCGTCGTCCTGCTGGCACCCAGTTCGGGCGTGAGCGGCGTGGGGCCACTGTTGCTCTCCAATGATGGGGGACGCCAGTGGACCCCCATGGCCACTCCGTGGCCCAATGGGTCGAGCCCCACGAGCCTGGTGCTGGAGCCCGACGGCGCGGTGGCCGCGTTCTTGCCCGGGCCTCCGGGCCTCATTGAGCAATACCGCCCCAGCACAGGCGCTTGGAGCATCCTGCCCACGCCGACCGCCAACAGCGCGGGCACGGGCGCTCTGGCCGCGAACGGCAACGGCAACTTGCTGTACAGCGGGCCAGGCGGGCATTTGTACCGATACGTCCAGCCATCCGGAGCCTGGCAGCCCCTGCCCCCCATCCCCGGTGGGAGCGGTGGGCAGCCTCCCTCTCTGCTCATGGGCATCGGGACCAATGAAGTCGTGGCCAGCAGTCCGCATGGCTGGTTTGTGTTTGTCCCCGATTCCTCTGCCCCCTCAGGTCGCTGAGCGCGGGCCGGAGCGGCCGGCTGCCCCCATGAGCGAGACCCGCCGCGATGGGCGGCGGGTCTCGCTCATGGGGGCCGTCACAGCCGTTCGATGATCGTCGCGATGCCCATGCCCCACCCAATGCACATGGTGATGAGGGCATAGCGGCCTCGCCGGGCCTCCAGCTCGTGCAGGGCGGTTAGCACCAGTCGCGCGCCGGAGGCCCCCAAGGGATGCCCCAGCGCAATGGCTCCGCCGTTGGGGTTGACCCGGGCCCAGTCGGGGTGCCATTCGGCCCCCCACGCCAGGACCACGCTCGCGAACGCCTCGTTGATCTCGACCACATCCATGTCCGCGAGGGTGAGCCCTGTCCGGTCGAAAATTCGCTCGGTGGCTGGGATGGGGCCCGTCAGCATGATGACCGGGTCCACCCCGGAGAGCGCCATGGCCACGACGCGCGCGCGGGGGGTGAGGTGGTGCGTGGCCAGCCCCCGCTCGGAAGCCAGCAGCAGCGCCGCCGCCCCGTCTGTGAGCTGGCTCGCGTTGCCGGCCGTGACAACGCCGTCGGCCTTGAATGCCGTTTTGAGTGTGGCCAGCTTCTCGAGGGAGGTATCGCGCCGAGGGCCCTCATCGCGGCGCACCAGGGCCGCCTCGCCTCCGCCGGACGCCGGCACGGGCGTGATTTCGGCGTCGAACCGCCCCCGGTCCTGCGCCGCGAGCGCCCGCCGATGGCTCTCCAAGCTGAAGGCGTCGAGCGCCGCCCGGTCTAAGTGCCAGCGTTCGGCGATCAGCTCGGCCGACAGCCCCTGGGGGACGATGTTGTACCGCTCGAGCAGCCGCGGGTTTAAGCCCGCCCCATCCGACATCATGGGGACCCGCGACATGGACTCCACGCCGGCGGCCACCATGAGGTCATACGTGCCGGACATAATGCCCTGCGCGCATTGGTTGAAGGTTTCCAGACTGGACCCGCACATCCGGTTGACCGTCGCACCCGGCACGGTGTCCGGCAGGCCCGCCACCAGCGGCAGCAGGCGCCCCAGGTTAAGGCCCTGCTCGCCCACCTGGGTGCTGACCCCAAGGCGGACGTCGTCGATCGCGGCCGGATCGATGCCAGTCCGCTCCACGACGGTGGTGAGCGGCACCGCGGCTAGGTCGTCCGGCCGCAGGTGGGCCAGCGCGCCGCCGCGCCGGCCAAACGGCGTGCGGGTGCCGTCTACCACGTAGGCTGTGCTCATGTCAGCCCAGCAGGCTCGCGAGCTTCATGGCCAGTGCCATGGAGCCGGCAATCGTGAGCCGTCCCGACATGAAGGCGGTCATCGGGTTCAGCCGGCCCTCGGCCATCGCCGCAAAATCTTGGGCCGTCATGGTGGCCGTCACCCCTGGGTCGTCGGCCGTGCCCTGCTCCACCGACGCGCCGCCCTCCGTGATGCGCAGGACGTAGTCCCCGCCCCCGTCGCCGGTCAGGTGGACCTGGTACACCCCCTGGGACCCCGCCAGCTGTTCTGCCGACTTCCCTGCCAGGCGCTCTCGCAGCCCGGCTGCGAGTCCCCTCTCGTTCTCCGGTGCCACCATACCACTCCCCTTCGCATCAGTTGCCCACAGACACTGTACTCGTTGCCGGGGGCGGTTACATCAAGCCTGTCATGACCCGCCGTTGAATTTCCGACGTGCCCTCGTAGATGCTCATGATCTTCGCGTCGCGGAACCACTTTTCCACCGGGTAGTCGCGCATGTACCCGTAGCCTCCCATGAGCTGCACGGCTCGGGTGGCCGTCTCCATCGCCATGTCCCCGGCAAAGGCTTTGGCCATGGACCCTTCCAGCTGGCAGCTCTGCTGGTGGTCCGCAAGCCAGGCCGCGCGATACGCCAGCAAGCGGGCCGCCTCTATCTTGGTCAGGCTGTCTGCCAGCGGGAACGAGACCGCCTGGTTGGCATAGATGGGCCGCCCAAACTGCACACGTCCTCGCGTATAGTCCAGTGCGTACTCGTATGCCGCCCGAGCCACCCCCACGGCTGCGATGGCGACGGAGGGGCGCGAGTGCTCCAGCATCTTCATGGCCCCCAGGAACGCCGCGTTTTCCTCGCCCAGCCGGTTGGCCTCCGGCACCTCGACCTGATCGAAGTGCACTTCAGCCGTGTGGCTGGCACGGAGCCCCAGCTTCTTGAACTTTTTGCCGCCCGTGACCCCGGGAGTGTGCCCATCCAGCACAAATGCCGAGACGCCGCCGTATCCCCCCGCGGGGTCGGTACGGGCAAACACGACATAGACGTCGGCGATGCCGCCGTTGGTGATGAACGTCTTGGTGCCGTTCAGGACGTAGTGGTCGCCGTGCCGCTCGGCCCGGGTGCTGATGGCCACCACGTCGGATCCAGCTCCGGGCTCCGTCAGGCACATGGCGCCGAGGCGCGGGTGCTGCGGGTCGCAGAAAATCGGCAGCCACTGCCGCCGCTGGGCCTCACTGCCTAGCTGCATGATGGGGATCGACGCGAGGCCGACGCCCCCCATCGCGGTGGCAATCCCGGCGCAGCCCCAGAACAACTCCTCGTGGATGACCAGCATGTCCAGGAGCCGCTCAATGCCACCCCCGCCGTACGTCTCGGGAATGAAGTAGGACAGCAGGCCCACCTCTGCCGCCTTGGCCAGCACCTCCCACGGCATTTCTTCGGATTCGTCGTAGCGGGCCGCCGCCGGGCGCATTTCGCGCTCAGCAAAGCCATGCGCCCACTCTCGCAGTCTCCGTTGGTCGGGCGTCAGCTCAAAGTCCACCTCGCGCCTCCTGCTTTGGGGTCGATTGGCCGCCGGTATCTGCCGTCGACAACAGTTTACCAAAGCAGTATTTGCTGAGGGAATCTTTCGCGGGCCGTTAGTACCATCCCCGCAGGTGCATCGCCTCGGCCACGCGCTGGACCGCCAGGCGGTACGCCGCACGCCGAAGGTCGACGGCCTGCTCGGCGCCCAGCGCCCACACCTGGTCAAAGGCGGCTGTCATCGCCTGCTCGAGCCGTGCGGAGATTTCGCTCCGGCTCCAATAGGCCCCCCCGCGATTCTGCACCCACTCCAGATACGAGACGTACACGCCTCCAGGGTTTGCGACGATATCGGGCACCGTCTGCACCCCCCGCGCAAATAAAATCTCCTGCGCCTCGGGGGTACTGGGCCCGTTGGCGGCCTCGACCACCAGGCGCGCGCGCACCTCACCGGCGATGTCGCGCGTGATTTGGTTCTCGAGGGCCGCCGGCACCAGCACGTCGACGTCGGCCGTCAACAGCTCCCTGTTGGTCATCGCCGTTCCGCCCGGAAATCCCCCCACCGTCCCGTGACGAGCGACCCAGTCGTCGAGCGCGTCCAGATCGAGTCCCTCGGGCTGCCACAGGCCGCCGCCCACGTCGCTCACGGCGGCCACCCGCACCCCCCGCGCCGCCAGAAAGCGTGCGGTCTGCGCGCCCACGTTCCCATACCCCTGCACAGCCACGCGTGCGCCGGCTGGCGCCAGCCCCACGCGGTCCATGGCGCGCCGCGTCACCACCGCCACGCCTTCGCCCGTGGCTTCGGTCCGCTCTGCAGACCCGCCCAGTGGGATGGGCTTGCCGGTGAAGATGCCAAAGATATCGGCGTCGTCGTTCATCCGCCCGTATTCGTCCATCATCCACGCCATGACCTGACTGTTGGTATTCACGTCCGGCGCCGGCACGTCGCGATCCACGCCGATGAAGCTGGCAAACTCCCTGATGAACTCGCGCGAGAGGGCTTCCAACTCGCGCGGGGACAAGCTGGAGGGATCGACCATCACGCCCGCCTTAGCCCCGCCCATGGGAATGCCGATGACGGCGCACTTCAGCGTCATCCACATGGACAGCGCCTTCACCTCGTTTTGGTCGACGCCGGGGTGAAAGCGGATTCCCCCCTTATAGGGCCCGCGGGCATTGTTGTGGTGCGACCGCCAGGCGGGAAAGGTGGCCGTCGTGCCGTCGTCCCGCCGCACCAGCAGATGCGCCTCCAGCACGCGGCGCGGCTCCTTCAGAATCTGGTACACGGCGTCGGGCAGGCCCAGCGCCCGGCACGCATCTTGGAAGGCCACCTGGGTGTTCACCAAGGGATTCGTGCTGTCCTGCATCGCGCGCCTCCTCACCAAACTTGTCCGCCTCTGCCCGGGCAGGGCGCCTGGGTACAGTATTCCCGGGTGTGGGCCGCGCCGCTATCGGACCAGCAGCGCCAGCAGCACCGACACGCCATTTAAGGTGGCGTGGGCCGCGGTGGACGCCCAGAGGGACCGAGTGCGTGAATACACGAGCGCCAGCAGCAAGCCGGCCACCGACAGCGGCAGCCACAGCGACAGGTTCAAATGCGCGGCTCCGAAAATGGCGGCCGACAGCAAGGCGGCGGGCCAGAAGCCCCAGCGCCCCGCCATGCCCCCAAACAGCAGGCCGCGAAACAGCGCCTCCTCCGCCAAGGGGGCCAGCACCACGACCGCGCCCGCCAGCGCGACTATCCCCCACACGGGCGCATGAGCCGCGTGCGGGTCATAGACGAACGGGTTGTTGGGATGCACGGGCAGTCGAAACCAGAAGCCCTCAGCCTGGATCAGCAGGGACGACAGCAGGATGATGGCGATCCCCACCGTGACGCCCTGCCCCACTTCCCGTGCGGAGGTGGACCGCCATGCGTAGTTGGCCGCGATGAACCGTGACAGCTTGGGCCCTTGGGCCAGCACCAGCAGCACGGTGATAGCTTCCAGCGGCGGGGTGATGAGATATAGGACCAGAAGCGTGGCGAGATGTGCGGTGCTGAGGGACGATGAGGGCAGCGGCACCAGCGCCGTAAATACCCCCGACAGCAGGACCATGATCCCCACGCCAAACAAGCCATCGGCTAGGGTGACCCGATCGGTCGCCGGCCGGGAGCCCAGCCCCGCGGCCAGCGCCGCCAAGCCCCCTGTGAGGAGCGCGAGGGGCAGGCGCGTGGGCGCAGACGGCGGAGCCGCCAGCAGAAAGACCGCCACCGCCGCCGCGCCGCCTGCCAGCCACGGGGTCCTGAGCTGGTGTCCCGCGGCCACCAGCGCGCCCAGCGTCCCCACGGCCGCCGCCATGGCACCCATCACGCCGAAGCCGGTGCCGCGGCCCACCGCCGCGGCGGCCGCCACCAGCACGATCCACCACCAACGGGCGCCCGGCTGGGGAGGGACCACGACCACCACTCCCTCCCTGGAACGGCGCCGCCGCTGGCGGCGCCTTCTGCTTCAATTGTGTCGCCTGTATGTTCGAAACGGTGCGCCGATGCTATGATGCGGTAAAGCGCTGGGCGACCCGTACCCAGCCCATCGAGCCACGAGAGGAAGGGTTGCCATTCCAGCCCGAAGAGCCACACCATCCCGGCGCGACGCCATTGTTCAGTATATCTCGCGCTACGTCGCCGAACACGGCTTTCCCCCATCCGTGCGCGAGATTGGGGCAGCCGTGTCGTTGAAGTCCACCTCCACGGTCGCGTACTATCTGCGGCGCCTAGAAGACGAGGGGCGCATCAGCCGGGTGCATGAGCGATCCCGCGGCATCTCGCTGCCGGCGGATGCACAGAGCGATCCCGACCGGGTGCCTCTCTTGGGCCGCGTGGCCGCTGGCCTGCCTCTGCTGGCCGACGAGCAGGTCGAGGACCGGGTCCCCATTCCTCACGCTCCCAGTGCGTGGTTCGGGGGTCGGCCAGACTTTGCGCTCCGAGTGCGCGGCGACAGCATGGAGGGGGCGGGCATTCTGGACGGCGACCTCGCCTTCGTGCACCAGCAGGACTCGGCAGACGACGGGCAGATCGTGGTGGCCCTCTTGGGCGAGGAGGCCACGCTCAAGCGCTTCCAGCGCGACCGAGACGCCATTCGCCTACTGGCGGAAAACCCGCGCTACACTCCCATCGTGGCCCGAGACGTCCGCATTCTAGGGGTGCTGGTGGGCATCGTCCGCGGCTACGCCTGACCCGTAAGGGCCCTAATGATGGCCCGCGCAGCCAGCACCGCGTGCTGGCGCATGACACCCCCCTGCAGGTAGAGGGTCCATGGGGGCCGCATGGGCGCGTCTGCGGACAGTTCCAGCGACCCACCGGGGACAAATCCCCCCTGCGCCATGACGACGGGATCGGGATAGCCTGGCATGGCCCAGGGCTCCGGGATGACGTGGCCGTCCACGGGCGACACGCTCTGCACAGCACGCACGGCCGCCAGCAGCGCCTCGGGCCCCGGCAGCTCGACGGCCAGAATGATGTCGTGGCGCGGCCAGGCGTCCGCGGGCGGGTCTACGGGCCACCCCGCGGCCGCCAGCAGCTGGGCGGCCGCGGCGGTGCCAATCAGTGCTTCCGCCACCGCGTGCGGCGCGTAGAACAGCCCCTGCCAAAACCCGCGCAGATACGGGCCGCTGGGGCCAAGATCCGTGCCCACGCCGGGTGCGTTCAATTGGTCGCCCACCTGGTCGACCAGGTGGGCCCGGCCGGCCACGTAGCCGCCCGTGGCGGCAAGCCCGCCGCCGGGATTTTTCAGAAGGCTGCCCGCCAGCAGGTCAGCCCCCCAGTGCCCAGGCTCCGACAAGTCGGTGAACTCCCCATAGCAGTTGTCCACCAGCACGCGAGCCCCCGCCCGGTGGGCGTCAGCCATCAGCGCCTGCAGGGTGTCCCGCGCCCATGACGGACGCCGCTGGTAGCCGCGGGAGCGCTGAAGATACACCCAGTCGGGGCTGTCCGCTAGGGCCGCCTGCCAGGCACCGGGCTCCGCCCCGCGGTCGCTCACGGGGACGCTGGTGACTCGGGCGCCGTACCGCACGAGACTGCCGCGGTGGGCTCCCGACGGATCTAGCAGGGGAGCCAGCGTGTCATACACCGGGCCCACGGTCACCACGTGCTGGCCCGGGCCGACGGCGGCCCTCACCATCGCCGCCAGCGCGCCCGTCCCCGACGCCCACTGGGGGCGCACGAGGGCCGCTTCGGTCCCCATGAGGCGGGCATACACCTGCTCCAGTTTGTCGCGTCCGACGTCGCCGTAGCCGTACCCCTCGCTGCCCACCAGATCGGGCGCCGCCAGCCGGACGCCGCGAAAGGCCGCCAGCACCCGCTCCAGATTGCGCTCAGCGAGATGTTCGGCGCCCGCGGCCACCGTGCTTGTCGTCAAAGCCCCCACTCCTCCCGCCGCCTGCCCGAGTATAGCAGGCTGGCACCGGGGTCAATCCACGGGGAGGCTCGCCGCCATGGCCCGGCGCAGGCTTGCAAAGCCTTGCTGAGTCAGTGCCGAGACGGGTACCACCGGAAGACCCGGGGCCTGCCGGCGCAAGTGCTTCAACCCCTCCCGAGCCCCCGGCCGGTCCATCTGGTTGGCCACCACCGTGTAGGGAGTGGCGGCGGCCCGCCACTCGGCCACGGCGTGGTCCGCCTCCCCCCAGCAGTTCGGCCGCGCTACATCTACGACATGCAGCACGAGGTCGGCTTGGGCCACCTTGGCCAGCGCGTCCGCCATGGCGTGGCGCACGGCGGGGTCGCCGGCCACGCCCGCGACGAGGCCGGGCGTATCCCAGAGCCGCACGGTCCGCGGTCCGCCCTTGCCCACCAGGGTCACGGCCACGCCTTGAACCGCGAGGATGGCATGAGGCCCGGCGGACACCAGCTGGCGCCGCGCCTCGCCCAGGGACCAGGGCCGGGGAGACGCGGCGTACCGGTCCAGCGGCTGGAACCGCAGGCCTCGCTGGCCGCAGTACGCCGCAAAGTTGACCACCAAGAGGCTCTTCCCCACGTTGACCCCGCCCACCACCACTGCGGCGCGCATCACCGCACCTCGTCGAGGTCCGCGGCCACCAGCGTCATCAGGTCCTCGCGCGACAGCGGTCCTGTGTGTTGGACGAGCCGGACTGCCTGCCGCCGAATGGCGCGCTCCATCAGGTTGCGCACCATGCGTGCGTTGCCGGCGTTCTCGTGCCACACGCCCGTCCGCCGGTCCAAGGCCTTGGCCAGCACCTCGTCCGCGTCGGGCGCCAGTCGATACTGGCGCTCGGCCAGCATCAGGCGGGCAATAGCCGCCAGTTCGTCCGGCCGATACTCGGGGAAGTCCACATGGATGGCGAAGCGCGACCGGAGTCCCGGGTTGGCGTCCATGAAGGCCGCCATTTCGCGCGGATAGCCGGCCAATATGAGGAGGAACTCACTCTTCTTGTCCTCCATCACCTTCACGAGGGCGTCAATGGCCTCCTTGCCGAAGTCCTTGCCGCCCCCTCGCGCCAAGGCATAGGCCTCGTCGATGAACAGCACCCCGCCTAGAGCCCGGCGGACGACCTCACGTGTTTTCTGCGCGGTGTGCCCGATGTACTCCCCCACCAGGTCGGCGCGCTCGACTTCCACCAGATGCCCCTTCGGGAGGGCGCCCAGATCCCGAAAGAGCTGCCCCAGCAGGCGGGCCACCGTCGTCTTGCCGGTCCCCGGGGCACCGCGGAACACCATGTGCAGCGTGTGGGGCTCCGCCGCCAGCTGCATGGCGGCGCGCCGCTGCTGGATGTCCACAAAAGCGCAGATCTCGCGAACCTGGCGCTTGACCTCCCGGAGCCCCACCAGCGCATCCAATGCGGCTAACGCCCCGGCCGTGGGCAAGTCGGGACCGGGGGCGGGTGCGGGGGCGCCCGGCCGGCGCTCAAGCCGACGGAGCTGCCGGACGGCTTCCACCGTGCTGACGTGCCCGTCAGCCAGCCACCGAAGCACCTCCGCCGAGGTGTCCGGCGTGGCCCCCCCTGGATGTCCGCTCGCCATCGCCTCCTCCTTTCTTCGCTGCCTGGCGCGTGGCCTGCCCCACCCTTGCATGATACGTGCCGCCCACACGAGGTAGATTCGCCGCCGCCTGCGTCCATGCCGTGAGTCCTCTGGGTGTGCCTCCCTCGAGCGGGGGACGGTCCCTGAGGCGGCGATATGTGGCACGTCCTGGGGCCTGTCCGCATATGATCCCGCCAAGCTGGCGGGTCATGGCCGGCAACAAGCAGGGGGTGCAAGCGTGTCCAAAGATCAACGCCAGGGAGGGCGGGCGGCCGTCGTCCGAATCATTTCACTGGGGGCCATGGTGTGGGCAGCCTCCGCCGCCGCGGGTGTGGCGGGACTCGGGGGCGCGCCCCGCGTGGAGGCCGCCAGCCCGCCGTTGGGGCCCACCGCCGCCAGCGCGCCCGCCCTAGGGACGTGGATGAGTCCGCCTGCGCGCATTGTGCTGAGTTGGGGCGACACCCTGTGGCAGCTGTCCCGAACGTACGGCGTGAGTGTGCCGGCCCTGCAGGCCGCCAACCAGCTCGGGTCGTCCACCACCATCTACGCGGGCGCGACGCTGGCGATTCCCGGCCGCTTCCTGCTGACACAGGCCACCACCCTCTCCGCGCTGGCCCCCGTGCTCGGGGTGCCGATCTCGGCGCTGGAGTCCCTGAACGCCAGCCAGACACTGGCCGTCGGTACGGTCGTGTGGGTTCCGGCGGCGCCCGGCGCCGCCGCCTCGCCCGCGGCGACGGCGGTGGCCAGCCAGAGCCTCACCGAATTAGCGCACTTAGTGCAGGCCGAGGCCGGGGATCAGCCTTTTTTGGGGATGGTGGCCGTGGCGGCCGTTGTGCTGAACCGGGTGGCTAGCCCGGGATTTCCCAAATCTATTGCAGGCGTCATCTTTGCGCCCGGCCAGTTTGAATCGGTGCAGAACGGCACCTACTGGCAGGCACCCAGCGCGCTGGCGTACCAGGCTGCTGAGGCTGCTCTCGCCGGCGAGGACCCCGCTCCCGGGGCTCTGTACTTCTACAACCCGGCGCTCACCCACAATGCGTGGATGGAAGGGCTCCCGGTGGTAGCCACCATCGGGCAGCAGGTGTTCAGCCGATAGGCGCACGGGCGCCTCGGCCGCTCCCAAATTTAGCGGGACAGCCACGCGCTGGTCCACGACAGCACTTGGGCCAGCGCGTCGCCCTCACGGCAGTCATCCAGGTTGATCCAGCGGGTGTCGGGCTCCCGTGCCAGCCAGGTCATCTGCCGCTTGGCGTATTGGCGCGTGTGCAGCACGATGAGAGGAAGCACGTGCTCGGTCGCAAGGCGCCCCCGCGCCCACTGGACGCCTTCGCGGTAGCCCAGTCCCAAAAACGCGGGGGCTCGCCATCCGACGCCTCGGGCGTGGAGGGCCAGCAGCTCATCCAACAGCCCGGCCTCCAGCTGACCGCGGGCCCGCTCCCGAATCCGCTCCCACAGAACGGGGCGGCTGCGCTGGAGTCCGACGCGCAGCACACGGTAGGGAGGCGTGCCGGGCTCGCGGGGCAGCGGGCGGCCGGTGGTGCGGTACACTTCAAGCGCCCGCACCACACGGCGGCGGTCTCCGGGCGCAATCGCCGCGGCGGAGGCCGGGTCCACCAGCTGCAGCTGGCGCAGGAGCGGCGCGGGGCCGCCGCCATCCCACCAAGCCTCCAGGTTGGCGCGTACGGCGGGATCTTGGCCGGGCGCCAGCGGAAAATTGGCCAAGAGGGCCCGAATCCACAGCCCCGTGCCTCCGACGATCAGCGGCAGGCGGCCGCGCTGCACGATGCTGCGAATAGCCTCGGTGGCATCCTGCTGGAACCGCGCCACCGTGTACTGCTCCTCGGGGTCTGCGACGTCGAGGACGTGGTGGCGCACGCGCCGCCGCTCCTCCGGGGTGGGCTTCGCGGTGCCGATGTCGACACCCCGGTACACGGTCGTGGAGTCCGCGGCCACAATTTCCGCTCCCACGCGGGCGGCCCACTCCAGGGCCAGGGACGACTTGCCCACCGCGGTGGGACCCATGAGGACCAACAGGGGTGGCTTGTCAGCGTCGTCCAAAGCGCCGATCCACCTCCTCCAGCGACAGCACCAGCAGGGTGGGACGCCCGTGCGGGCAGCTCCGGGGCGAAGGGCTGGCCGCCATCTCTCCCAGCAGCCCCTCCATTTCGATCCGTGTGAGGGACCGGTTGGCCTTGACAGCGGCTTTGCACGCCGCGGTCGCCAGCTGGTGGTCGAGCGCCCACGAGACCGGATGCTCTCCGTACGGCCCCCCTGCCAGGAGCGAGTCGAACAGCGTGGCTACCAGCTTGAGGTCCGCGACATCGGCCAGCGCCGCCGGCACCGCGCGCAGCGCGGCGCTTGACCCGCCCAGCGTCTCCAGGTCAAAGCCCGCGGCGGCGATGGCGGCGCGGTGCGTCTCCAGCAGGGCCGCCTCGGCGCGCGACAGGCTCAAGATCAGGGGCATGAGGAGCGGCTGTACGGTCGCCGACTGCCCCGCAGAGGACTTCAGGCGGTCATAGTACACCCGCTCGTGTGCGGCGTGCTGGTCAATGACATAGAGCCCCGCGGCGCCCTGGCACAGCAGGTAGCGCGCCTGCCACTGAGCCAGCGGCGTCAGCTCGGCAATTTCGCGGTGCAGCAGGGGTCGCCCATCGGTGGGGGCGGGCGCGGGCCAGTCCCAGCTCGCCTGCTCGGCGGCGCGGGCGGAGGGCTCGGACAGCCCTGCCGCGGCCACCATCCCCGAGTCCAAGGGAAAAGCTCGCGCGCGGCGCAGCGCATCCTGGACCGCTTGGTGGACCACGCCGGCAACGGCCCGGTCACGCATCAGGCGCACCTCGGCTTTCGCCGGATGGGCGTTGGGGTCCACCTCCGGACCTGGCACCACAATGTGCAGCCAGCAGCCCGGGTAGCGGCGCTCCGGCAGGAGGCTGCCGTATCCCTGTTCCACGGCGGCCCGCAGCGAGAAATTCCGGACCACCCGTCCATTCACCACCAGCACCTGCTGCCGGCGGTTGCCTCGGGCCAGACTGGGCGGCAGGATGAAGCCGCGCACCGACACGTCACCGGCAAGCGCCTGCCGGTCCACGGCAATCAGCTGGGCAGCCACCTCGGGGCCCAGCCACGCCAGCAGTACCTGTTCCAGCGCCCCATCTGGCGGCGTGCTGAACGCCGGCATATCTCCGGGCTGCTCGGCCAGCGTCCAGCCCACGTGCGGATGAGCCACCGCCTGTGCCGCGACAACCTGCCAGATGGCGGCCCATTCGGCGGCGGGCGCCGGCAGGGCCTTGAGGCGCGCGGGGACATCCCGAAACAGGTCGCGGCACTCCACGCGGGTTCCGGGCTGACGGGCCACCGGACCGGCGGCCACGCGCCGGCCGTGGTCTACGACCACCTGATAGCCCGTGTCGGCTCCCTCCCGGGGGCGACTGGCCACCACCAGCCGGGATACCGCCCCGATGGCGGCCAGCGCCTCACCCCGAAAGCCCAGCGTCTCGAGGTGATCCAAGTCCGCCAGGCGGGTGAGCTTGGAGGTGGCATGGCGCTCCACCGCCAGCCGCACATCCTCGGCTTCCATTCCAACCCCGTCATCTTCCACAATCAGGTGTCGGCGGTCGGGCCCCGGCACCAGCACCCGCACGGTGCGGGCCCCGGCGTCGATGGCGTTGTCCGTCAGCTCCTTCACGACGGACGCCGGGCGCTCCACCACTTCCCCGGCGGCAATCTGATCGGCCACCGCGGGGTCCAGGCGCCGGATGCGGCTCATGCTCGCTCTCCCGCGCGCCGGCGCTGCCATTCCGCCAGCAGCTGGAGAGCCTCCAAGGGGGTGAGGGTGTCCACGCGCACGCGATCCAGCTCAGCCAGCCATCCCTCGACCGCCGGATCAGGAGAAAACCAGTCCACCTGCTCCACATCGGGGGCCGGGGCCGGCCGGCCGGTGCGCTCCCACTGGCGCAGCAGCCGCTCCGCCCGGCGCAGCAGCGGCCGCGGCAGCCCCGCCAGCGCCGCGACCGCGACGCCGAACGACTGCGAGGCGCGGCCCGGGTGCACCTCATGGAGCCACACCAGCTGTCCTTCCCGCTGCACCGCGTCCACGGCCAGGTTCACCACGCGCGGGCCGCCCAGCTGGGTAAGTTCGTGATAATGCGTGGCCAGCAGCACCCAGGGCGCAGCCGACGGGTCCTCTCCCACGAGGTGCTCCATCACCGCCCAGGCGATGGCCATCCCATCAAACGTGGCGGTGCCACGCCCCAGCTCATCCAAAATCACCAAGGTGTCCGGCCCCGCTTGGTGAAGAATCTGCGCCGTCTCCTCCATTTCGACCAAAAACGTGCTGCGGCCATGGATCAAGTCATCCTCCGCGCCGATGCGGGGCTGGATCCCGTCAAAGAGCGGCGCGCTCCACTCGTGAGCCGCCACGAAGCTGCCGATCTGCGCCAGCCAGGCATTTTGGGCCACGGCGCGCATAAAGGTGGACTTGCCTGCCATGTTGGGCCCCGTGATGATGGCCGCCTTGGCTGGCGGCGCAAGCACCAGGTCACTGGGTACGTAGCTGGGCACCTGATCAGCCACCACCGGATGGCGGACGCCGCGGAGGTGAATGGCAGAGCCGACGGCCGGGCGGACCAGCTGGTGGCGCTCGGCCAGCTCCCCCAGGGCCGCGAGGCTGTCCAGGCGAGCCGCCCATCGCGCCCACGCCTGCAGAGCGGCCACCTGGTCCCTCACGATCTGCAGCACCGCGCGCGCCCGGGACTCTTCGGCGGCCATCCAGTCGCCGGTGGCCGAGTGAATGGCCGCGGCCAGATCCTCGAGGGCCGGAAGCGAGAAGCGCTCGACGCTGGCCAGGCTCTGCCGCCGGCGCCAGCTCGCCGGCACGCGGTCCGCTTTGTCCGCCGGCACCTCCACGAAGTACCCCAGAGTCCGGTGGAGCCGAATCTTGAGCGCGCGCAGGCCCGTCTCCTCTTGGAGCGTCCTCTCGAGGGCCAGCAGCGCCGCACGGCGATCGTGCGCCAGCTCCCGCAGCTGATCCAGCGCTGGGTCTTGCCCCGGCGCGATAAGGCCCCCCGCATCCCAGGCGGCTCCCGCCTGGGGATCCAGCGTGTCAAGCGCGGTCAACACGCTGGGCAGCACGTCCGGGGACTCCGCCGGCGGCGCCGGGGCCACCGATGCCGCGTCAGGGGCGAGCGCGGCCAGCCGGGCCAGTCCCTCGCGCAGCCGCACGAGGTCCCGAGGGGTGGCCAGCTCCAGGGCCACTCGAGCCAAGCGGCGCTCCACATCCCCCACCTGGCCCAACGCGGCTCGCACGCTGCGCCGCAGCGCCGGCCTCTCCAGCCAGGCCGCGACAGCATCCTGCCGCCGCGCCAGCCTGGAGGGGTGGGCCAGGGGACGGCGCACCCACTCCCCCAGCAGTCGCTGACCCATCGGCGTGACGGCAAGATTCACCCAGTCCGCGAGGCCCCCCGCGCCCTCGATGCCCAGTTGGCTCAGCGCCCGGGATTCGACGCGCATCAGCCCTTCAGGGCGCCCCGCCTGGACGGCGGTCAGATGGGACAGGGTCCGGCCTTCCGCGGCCTCGGCGTACTGAATGACCGCCCAGAGTGCCTCGGTGGCCAGCGGCTCGCCGTCCAAGCCCCAGCGCGCCAGGCTGGGCACCCCCCACCGATCCGCCAGCTCGCGCGCAGCGTTCGGGCCGGCAAAGCGCCGGGCATCGACGCGTGCCCGCAAGCCGGCCGGCAGCTCCCCACTGGCCAGCGCCTCGGCCGGACGCACCCGCCGCCACTCGTCGGCCAATACCGCCGCATAGTCGCGGCCATGGTACTCCCAGGCAGCGAGGCGGCCCTCGGTGAGCCAAGCCAAGGCCAGCCCGAACCCGAGTCTGGCCAGCCGGACGGCGGCGAGCGGGCCGGGAGCGCGGCCATCCTCCGGAAGATAGTTTCCCGGTCCCACGCGCCGAACAATCCCGCGGGACACCAGCCCGCGGCTCGCGGCCGGGTCCTCCAGCTGCTCCGCGACCGCCACCCGGAATCCCGCCGCAACGGCCCGTCCCAAATACTCGTCTAGGGCATGGTACGGCACCCCGCACATGGGCACCTTCTGGTCACGGCTCGTCAGCTGCACACCTAGGATGGGAGCCGCCGCCTCGGCGTCGTCGCCAAAGAGCTCATAGAAGTCCCCGAGCCGAAAGAACAGCCAGTCCGTGTCTTGGGCGTCGGCCTTGAGGCGCCGCCACTGAGCCATGACCGGGGTGTCAGCCCCCACGAGGCACCCTCCCCAGGCGCGCTGCCAGCCACAAGCCCTGGAGCAGGCCCGAATCCGACACCGCGACGGCCTCGGCGCCCAGCAGCGTCAGGCTGCACAGCAGGGCGCGCGCCCCCCCCGCCAAGAGCGGCAGGCGCGCCGCGTCCACCCCATGGGCCACTCCGAGCGGAGCCAACTCGCTCGCGTGCTCCACCCAAAGGGCCAGTTGGGCGCGCGTCAGCGTCCGCGTGTGGCCCGCCATGGCCGACAGCGCAAGCACGGTTCCCCCCACGGCCACCACGTGTCGCGGCCCGACGGTGAGTTCGGGCGGAACCGCCCAGGTGTCGGTTACTGGGGGAGCCGCCGCACCGAAGGGCCAGGAGACCGCGTGGGTCCCGTCGCTCACCTCGGTGCTCCCTCCGCCGACATCCACCACCGTCGCCCCGTGCGGCAGGCCCGCCTGCACGCCCCACCAGGCACACTGCGCCTCCTCGCGGCCCGACAAGGGCCAGACCGCCCACGCCTGGCTCTGGAGCCACTCGCTCAGCTCGGGCCGCCGGCGGCCCACCTCCCCCACGCCCACCAGCGCCGCTGGCCCCACCTCTGGCGCCAGCTGCTGCAGGATGGGTGCCAGGCGCGCCGCCGGGTCGGCCGCCTCCAGCAAGCCCAGCACCCACGTGCGGTGGAGGCAAGGCTCCGCCAGGCGGTCGGCGACCAGAGCCGCCACGCTGGTGGATCCAATTTTGACGGCCGCGGTGCGGCGCGGTGAATTCGCCATCTCGCCACGCATTATAGCGGACCGGGGTGCTACAATTGCTCCGTTCGGCGAGAGTTCGAGGCGGTTGGCCAAGATCCAAGCTTCGGGAGGTGCACCACCATGCGCGAACCCTGCTCGGACCGCCCCCGGCACGGGGCCTCTCTGCCGCACGGGTCGTCGTGACCCGGCTGGATACGCTCTCCTACTGGCGGGGCGATCACCTGCCCGGCACCTGGGGACCCTCAAGCGACTTCATCGTCTTGGACCTGGCCCATATGCCGGCGCGCCCTCAGACGGCGCGCTGGGCGGATGGAGCCCAGGTCCCCACGCTGGTGGCGGCCCGCCAGCCCGATGGCGACAGCCGCCGCGCCGATTTGTATGATGGCCGGGGCCGCCAGGTCGCCTCCTTGGGCCAGACCCACCGTGCTCCCGGAGACGCGGAGCCGGCACGCCTGAGTGACGCGGTGCAGGTGCTGGATCTGGCAGGGCACGCCGTGGGGGTTCTGCTAGGCGATGATGTCCTTGTGCCGGAGGTGAGCCGCACCCTCACCCTGATGGGCGCCGAGCTTCTCTTGGCGGTGGCCGCACCCCACCTGCCGCCCTATTTGGGCATCTGGCGAGAGTCCCAGCAGAATCAAGTGATTGGCTTTGGCGGGGGCGCGCCTCCCGCCCTCACGGTCCCCTGCGAAGCTGACGCGCAGGGCACGGGATTTTTATCCCTGGAATATTTGGGGGACTGGGTGCGCGCCACGCTGCCTTGGGGCGCGCTGGCCCCCGTGGGTGAGGCCACGCTGCTGCAGCAGCTGAATCCCCGCGCCTACCTGGACCGGCCCTGGTGGTCGCCGTGACGTGGGAGCTTTCCATGGGACGCGCCTATCTCGCATGGCGTGTGGCGCACGAGCGCCATCGCGTCCAGGTATTGCAGCGCCGCGGGGTGCCGCATGCCTGGCGCCGCGAGGCTCTGGTCGTGGCTGCCGTCCAGTGGGACATGCGCCCCGTCGGCAGCGTATCGGATTGGACCGCGCGGCTGGTGCTGCAGTGCGATCAGGCCACGCGGGCCGGGGCGGCCCTCATCGTGTTTCCTGAATACGTCGGCCTGTCGCTGTTGGGGCTGCTGTCCGAGCACCGGATCCTCCGAAGAGCGTCGGCCGGCCAACTGTCGCCCACAGAAGTGGGGACCCGGCTCAAAGCCTGGGCCCCCACTCTGGTGCCTCTGTACCGGACGGTCTTTTCGCGCCTGGCCGCCGCCTACGGCGTGACGGTGGTCGCGGGTTCGACGCTGGTCCAGCAGGCCGGGCACCTGCAAAACCTGGCGCATGTCTTTGCGCCCGATGGCCGTCTGGTGGCCACGCAGCCCAAGCTTCACCTGCTGGCCACCGAAGCATCGTGGGGCGTGGTCCCGGGCACCAGCCTCGCCCCCATCGCGGGTCCGCTGCCGGTACAGCCTGTGGTATGCTACGACGCCAGCTTTTTTGAAACCTATCGGATGGCCCGGGTAAACGGCGCGGAACTGGTCGCCGTCCCGATAGCGGACCCGGAGCCAGACTATGGGGAAGCCAAGGCGCGGCGCGGGGCATGGGCCCGCACCCAGGAATCCGGGCTGGTGTCGGTCGTGGGAGCGGGCACGGGAGAGCTTTACGGGATTACCTTTACGGGCAAGGCCGCCGTGTACGCCCCGCTGGCCGAAAGCCCTGCACGTGACGGCGTGCTGGCCGAGAGCCCTCACCCCGATGGGGAGGGCGTGGTGGTGGCAACGATCGACTTAGATCGCCTGCAGGCGTACCGCCAGCAGCTCCCCACGCCCCGCGCCGATCGGGTGGCATCCTGGCTCGCGCCTCGATACCGTGCGCTGGGGCGTCTGATGGAGGACGAGCGGGCGGGCCCTCCCCCTGCAGGACTGTAGCAGGGAGGCTGGGACACAGCACTCGGCCCGACGGACACACCGTACGACAGGCGTTGCGAAAGGGAGATGTCATGCACTCGCTGACTGTATTGGCAGAAGGATTTTTGGCTCTGGGCCTCTGGGGCGTTTTTGTGGGCATGGCCCTTGAGAGCGCGGCGATTCCCATTCCGAGCGAGGTGCTGCTCCCGTTTGCCGGCTACCTCGTGGCGGTGGGCCGCGCCACGTGGTGGGAGGCGGGCCTGGTGGCCCTGGTGGGAGGCACGCTGGGCGCGGTGGTGTCCTACGGCGTAGCGTATTGGGTCGGAAAGACGTGGGGCAGCCGCTCCCATGGCTTAGACCGTGCCCAGCGCTGGTTTGATCACTACGGGGAGGCCGCCGTGTTTTTCGGACGCCTGGTGCCGGGGGTGCGCACATACATCTCCCTGCCCGCCGGCCTGGCGCGCATGCGCTTTGGCCGCTTTTTGGCGTACAGCGTCTTGGGGGCCCTGCCGTGGACCGTCGTGTTTATCTACTTGGGCGTCAAGTTTGGGGCCAATTGGCACAATGCGCTGCACGACCAGGTGTGGGTGTACGTCGTGGGCGTCATCGTGGTGGCGGCGTGGGCGGCGTGGTTCATCGCCCGACGGCGCAGCCACGGCCGCACGGCCTGACTCCATCTCTCCTCGTCCTCGCGAGGCCCTGTCCTTGGGGATCCCGTGGTGGGCACACGCGCCTCGGTGGCTGCATGCGGGGCGCCTCCCACGCCTCTCGAGAAGGAGATGTGATCCGATGTCTGGGTCTCGACGGCTCACACGAGGCGACATGGCACAGGACTTGGACCAATTGGTCGGGCTCCTCACGGAGAGCCACCCTGATCCGTATCGGGCGATAGGCGGACCGGTGGCCTTTCATCGGGCGGCAGCGGCTCTCGGGGCGTCGCTGCCGGACTCCTGCCCGGCGCACGTGTGGCTCAGCCGCCTCCGGGCCTTCGTCGCCCTGCTGCAGGATGGCCACACCACGATTCAGGCCGGAGAATCCCCCGCCGACCGCGACCAGCGTCTGCCCGTGACCTTCGGCGTGCTGCCGGAGGGGCTATACGTGACGGGCGTGGCCTCAGATGGTGACGCACAGTGGCTCGGCGCACGCCTCGAGGCCGCAGGGGGCTGTTCCGCCGCCCAACTGTACCAGCGCACTCGTGCGCTCTTTGGATGTGACAATCCCCTCGACGTCTGGCGGCGATTGGCACTGGCGCTCCCGCAGCCCGAGCTGTGGTCGGCCATTATCGATGCGCCTCCAGGAGGGCGCGTCCCGCTGACCTTGGCCCTCGCGGATGGCACGCGCACGAGTCCTGTGCTGAACTGGACGCGCCACCCCGTCGCAACCTTCCGACGGGCACCTGACACGGGTGTCCGCCCGCCTCGGGGACCCGCGGAGCTGGGATGGCACCTTGTCGCCGGCGGCAACATCGCGTGCCTGTCCATTGGCTCCCTGATGCACTATCGGGAGGCCGGCGAAGTGTGGCTGGCTGCGGGCTACGACGCTCCCCTGCGGGAGCGAGCCGGTGCCGCGCTGGGCGGCCCACCCACCCGCGAAGCTCTGCAAGGCGTCGTGTCAAGCATGCCGCCGGCCACCCAGGTCTTGTGCGAGCTTTGGACCGCCATGCGCCTCGCGCACACAGAGTCCCTGGTGGTGGACCTCACGGAGGCACCCGGCGGCAACTCGGTCTTGAGCGATATGCTGGCGTTTGCGGCGTACGGGCTTGACGCCTGGATTCAGAGCGACGGCGGGTATCAGATTCCGCGTTATTCGCCGCTGTATCACGCCAATCACGGAAGGGTGCCGTCGGCAGCACCTGGGGCGGGTGGCTATGACTTTAGCCAAGAAGAGCAGTGGCGCAGGGTGCAGGACGATCCCGGCCTGCGGGTGGCTCTCCGGCACGCGGAGTGGAGGGCGCTTTTGCAGCAGGTGCCCACCTTTGCGGCTGCCATCGATACGTGGCCCACATGGCACCCCCAGGTGGTGGTGGTGACCTCCGCATTTACGTACAGTGCGGGATTCGATATCGCCTGCCAACTCCGTCAGCTGGGCGCGCGCCACGTCGGCGTGGCCAGCGCTCAAGCTCCCAACTGCTTCATCGACGTGCTGCGCTATGAGCTGAATCGATCCGGGTTCACCGGCACGATTGCGTTCAAGGAGAGCTGGGCGATGCCGGAATCCGGGTGGGGATGTCGGGCACTGGAGCCAGATGTGTCTCTGACCTACGACGATGTCCTGCGGTTTGGCGGGGACAGCGCGGCGGAGCTTCGCCTCGCGCTCGAGCGGGTGCGCCCGGCGCCCGCTGCGGGTTAGGGCAAGCCAAGACTGGACCAAAAGTGGGGGGCCTCATCGCCTAGGCGCCACAGGGCAATGCCCGCCAAGTGCTTGGATCGGGCCAGCGCGAGCCGCGCCTTGGCGGATCGGTTGCCCATGTACCACACCACATGCGTCGTGCCGGCGGCCGTGTATTGAAACGTGTTCTGGGACTCCGCCGCATTGTACGTGGGACGAATGCCGCGAGCTTTGGCCAGCGCCTCCGCCTGGACGTCCGAGACGGTGTGGGCCGTCGTGCCGGTCCAATCGTATCCGTACATCCCGATGGCCAGCACGATTTTGGCCGCCGGGACCTGCTTCAACGCCGCATCCACATTCGCCACCACCCAGCTGTACGGCGCCACCGGACCGGGCGGCCCGCCACTGTAGTGATGGTCATACGCCATCACGACCAGGTAGTTGGCGTGGGTCGCCAGGCCCACGTAGTCATACGCCCCACTGATCGAGGTGGAAACGCCTACGAGCGGAAACACCGACACGGCGATGACTGGGCGCGGCCCCAAGTCGTGGCGCAACAGGGACACAAAGTCGGTGAGCCCGGTCCGCACGCTGGCAGGCAGGAGCTCAAAGTCGATATTCACGCCGCTGAGATGATCGCGCGTGACCACCCGAGCCAGTGCCGCCGCGCCGCGGGCGCGCCCCGCCGGCGACGTCAGCATCCCACTCCCGAGGTTGGTGACTAGCGGCACCAGCAGCACATGGTGGGTGCGGGCAAAAGAGGCGACGGACGCGCTGTACCCTATGTTGCGCACGGCGCCCGTGCCGGTCATCACGAACCAGCGTGGGGTGACCGTGCTGATGGCGCGCACGTGGCTCTCGAAGGAGGCGCGAGATCCCGGACGGGCGCTCCCAGGACTCTTATTTTGGTAGAATCCCACGATCTGAAAGCGCCCCCCCAGCGGCATGGGGGCCGCCGGGCCGCGGGCCACACTCGCCAGCCACCACACCAACAGCAGGGCGGCCACCACCGCCGCCCCCCACAGCGTGGCCGGATAGCGGTGGTACCACCGCGTCAGCGTCTCGTTCATGGCCGTAGTATGCGCAGCGGGCACGCATACCCATGCGCGCGGGCGGCACGCTACGGGGAGATGCGCGGGAGGTGAGGTTTTGCCCAGCCGAGCACCGGGTGTCGGGCCATCTCGTGGGGACCCTCCCTTGGTGGGGTGGGACCTCAGAGCCAGCACATATCCGTTCTACGACCCGGCCGACCAGGCCTTCGCCGTCTACCCCTGGTCTCCGCACGACGACGGCTGGGACATGTTTGAGTGGGGGGCCGACGCGCCGGACGAGCGGGAAAGCCTGTACACGGTGCATGAGCGCTTGGCTC
>JAKADP010000088.1 GCA_021820465.1 Bacillota bacterium | reverse complement strand
GGCGCCTTGGCCGCGTGCCCCCGGGCCGCCGGCGCAGCCGACGCCTGCCGCCCCTCGGAGGCCACCGGTGGCTGGGCGGATTGGCGGCCCAGCTGTGGGACGGGATCGCTCGGGCTGCCAGCCAACGCGGGATGGGGCGCCGGCTTGGGGGTGGCGCGGGCTGCCCCCGAGCCTTCGGCCGCGGACAGCACATGGGCCGCTGCTGGCGGTTGGCGCCGAACAGCCACCGGGCCCGTGTGAGTGGCCGGCGCGTCGGGGTGGATCCCCCCCACCGCGGCGCCGGATGCCGGGGCGAGG
Source organism: Bacillota bacterium (assembly GCA_021820465.1). GTDB lineage: Bacteria > Bacillota > Sulfobacillia > Sulfobacillales > JAIMBI01 > JAJZWV01. The sequence goes on along the minus strand of JAKADP010000088.1, from coordinate 8,995 downwards.
CGCGGCACGCCCACCGTGCCGGCTTCTGGGACAGCGCGGGCCGCGGGCAGGGGCGAGGGCCGCTTCGCCGCCGGCCGCCGCCGCACCTGTCGCGCCAGCAGCGCGAACGCCGACCCGTGCCGGACACGCGGTCCGGGGACGACGCCGGGCGCTGTCCGCCTTACCTCCGCGGCGTGCCCGGGATGAGGCCCGGATCTAGCCGGCACCCCGGATCCGCTCCCGGGCTTGGCGGCACCCGTGTTCATCGTGATCATGGATTCACCTCCCTTCTGGCAACGCGATCATCTTCTTGGATGCGTGGATGCTCGGCCTCACCCCCTTCGCTGCACGGCAGCCGTCTCCAGCGCCCGCGCCACGGCTTCCCCAATCCGGCGCCGGGCCGCCGGGGTGGGGATGAGAAACTGCACCGACGTTTCCCACGCCAGGTGCCCCCGGATCTGCGCCGGCGCCCGCGCCACGCGCGCCACGCGCCCAATGAGAGGCACCGCCGTGCGGTCCAGCGTGAGCCGCATGCGAAGGTCCAGCCCTGTCCACGGGCGAAACACACACGGAAAGCGCAGGCCGATCGTCGACAGGTCCAGCGTGGTCGTGGCATAAACTTCGGCGTCGCTTCGCATCAGCGCGTACTCGAGGGGCACCAGCAGGTTGGCGCGCAGGGCGTGCCGCTGCTCCAGCCGTCGGGGCTCCTCCACGAGGGTGACCACCATGATGGGAATCGGGTCCAGCACATCGCGGACGCGGACGGTCTGGGTCCAGAACCGCACCTCGTCTCCATAGCGCAGTTCCAGGATCTGGCCCGGCTCGGGCGAAAACGGCGCATCCCCCTCCCGAAGCGCGTCCAGGTACACCTCCGCCCCGAGGCGGCGAATGACCCGCGTCCGAAACGAGCGCCGGCCCACCCACACAGTGACCGGTGCGTTAGCCTCCAACCGATCGAGTCCCATCCTGCTCACCCCCCGCCATCGCCGGGACGCTGCCGGGCCCGCGCCATGCGCCAGTCGTCTTCCACATTGAGCGACTCTCGCCGAGCACTCAGCCGCTCTTGCGCCGCCGCCACACGCTCCGCGAGGCGATTGGTCATGGCCAGGCGGCGGCGCGCACTCTGCACAGCTTGCAGTGCCTGAGCCATGTCGGCCTCCCGCTCGGCCACCCGCGCCTCGGCCGCGAGGCGGCGGCGCCGGTTCGCCTCTTCAAAGCGCGCCGGGCCCCATAGATCCTCGACCGACCCCACCGAGCCCCGGGCCGGCACGGCGGCGGCCGCGATCTGGTCTCGCTCCGCCTCCGCGGCAGCCAGCGCTGCCTGGTGCTGCACGAAGGCCAACTCCGCCGCGTCCACCCTAGCCTGATGCCACCGCTGCACGGCGCTCATGCCCCCACCTCCTCGCACAGTGCCGCCAAGGCCGCCACGGACGCGGAGGGGTCCGCGCGCTCGCCCGGGCCCTGAGTCGCCCATGCCAAGAGACGGGGTGCCATCGCGAGCGCCTCGTCGGTGGCCGGGTCACTGCCGGGCTGGTACGCTCCCAGCTCCACCAAATCCCGGGCCCGGGCCGCGCGGGCTGTCCACTCGCGCGCGCGGGCCGCGTGGCGGCGGTGAGCGGCCGCCACCACCTGGTCCATCGTGCGCGACAAGCTGGCTGGGAGATCCACGGCGGGGTAGTAGCCTGCCTGCGCCCGCTCCCGGCTCAGGACGACGTGGCCGTCCAGCACGCCGCGCACCGCATCCGCGACCGGGTCCGCCTCAAGGTCGTCGCCGTCCACCAGCACGGTGTAGCAGCCCGTAATGGCTCCGGTCTCGAAGTGCCCGGCGCGCTCCAGCAGCCGGGGCAGCAGAGCAAACACCGACGGCGTGTACCCGCGGGCGGTGGGCGGCTCGCCCGCCGCGATCCCCACCTCGCGGGCCGCCATGGCCACCCGGGTCAGCGAGTCCACCACGAGCAGCACGCGCTGTCCTTCGGCCGCCAGCGCCTCCGCCAGCCCCGTCGCGGTTTCGGCCGCCCGCACCCTCAGCAGGGCCGCCTCGTCCGACGTCGAGGCGACCAGCACCGTGCGGCGGCGGTCGGGAAGCGACAGGGCTTCCCAGAACTCGGCCACCTCTCGGCCCCGCTCGCCCACCAGCGCCACCACCACCGCATCGACGGTCACCCCGGCCGCCAGCATCTTCAGCAGCGTGCTTTTGCCGACGCCCGAGCCGGAAAAGATCCCAATGCGCTGGCCGTGCCCCAGCGTCAGGCAGGCGTCCAAGACCCGCACGCCCGTCCAGAGTGGCTCCACGATGGCACGGCGCTCCAGCGGCGAGCGGGGGCGCCCGGCCAGCAGGCGCCCCGTCCGGGGCAGGGCGGGCCGGCCATCGCGCGGCCGGCCGATGCCGTCCAGCAGCCGACCAAGCGCAGCCCGAGCCAGCGGCACCGTCTGGCCGCGCCCCATGACCCGCACCCGCGCGCCGGGGGCGAGCCCGGCCAGCGGACCCAGCACCATGAGCCACGCCTGCCGCTGGTGGAATCCCACCACCTCAGCCCACACGCCGCCGTCTTCCGTCTCAATCTCACACAGCGCCCCGATGGGGGCATGCGGGCCGTCGGAGCGCACGGTGAGCCCCACCACCTCCACGACCCGCCCGGTGCGGGCATAGGGGTGGCTCGCCGCGATGGCCGCCGCCCACGGACTGTCCGCCGGGCTAGGCGGAGGGGGAGTCGTCGCCATGACCTTCATGCACCTCCTCCAGGATGTGGCGGAGGCTGGCCAGCACCCGCCCGTCCACGCCGCCGCCGCCGTCCTCGGCCTCCGCCCACAAGTCCGCCGGGCCCAGCGTGGCGTCGCGCGCCAGCGTGAGCACCCCGGCCCCCTCGTCCAGCCGGCGGAGGCTATCCGCCAGCTGCTCAAAAACCTCGGGAGCGCAGTAGACGGCCACGCGCTCGCCCACGACGGCGGCCGCCAGCGCCCGCGCGCGGGCCCACAGCCGGGACGCATCGCCAAGCGCTTCGCCCACCACCTGCTCAGCCAGAGCCGCCGCGGTGGCCAGCACCACCTGTTCCTCCAGCAGGCGCGCCGTGTCCGCCAGCGCCGCGAGCCGCGCCCGAGGCGCGGCAAACTCTTCGTGGAGGCGGTCGATGGCCTGCCGCCACTCGGCGCGGCCCGCGTCCACCCCAGCCGCGTATCCCTGCCGCTCAGCCAGCGTCCGCACCGCGGCCGCCTCCGTGTCGGCCTGCTCCAAAATGGCCCGCGCCTCATCCCGGGCGCGCTCCATCACCTGGTCCACGGCCTCCTCCAGCCAGGGCGCCTCGCGCGCGACATCGTGGGGAGCCGATCCGGCACCGTCCGGGGCGCCTCCCACGCGAATGGGCCGCCCGGCGATGGACAAGGGGGGCTTTAAGACCCTAGACGACAAATTCGTCACGCTCCCCCCGCGACACCACAATGTCCCCTTGATCCTCCAGCTGGCGAATCACGTTGACGATTTCGCGCTGCGCCTGCTCCACGTCGCGGATGCGCACCGGGCCCAGCACCGCGATGTCGTCTTTCAACAGCTCGGCGGCCTTTTGCGACAAGTTGGCCAACACCTTTTGGCTGACGTCGGCCGACGTGCCCTTCAGAGCCAGCGCGAGCGTGCGGCTGTCCACGTGCCTCAGCACCTTCTGGACGGCCCGGTCGTCCAGCTGCACCAAGTTCTCAAAGACGAACATGCGGTTGCGAATCTCGTCCGCCAAGTCGGGGTCCAGCGCCTCCAGCTCGTCCAAAATCTTGCGCTCGGTCGTGCGGTCGGAGTTGTTCAAGATGGGCACGATGGCGTTGATGCCCCCCAGCGTGCTCACCTCGTCCGCCGCCAGCGTGGAAAACCGGCGCTCCAAAATCTGCTCCACCTCCCGCACCACATCGGGCGCAATCTTGCCCAGCGTGGCAATCCGGCGCGCCACCTGGCCCTGTACCGCCGGATCCAGGCCGGCCATGACCGCTGAGGCTTGGGCAGGGTCCATGTGGGCCAGCGCCACGGCGATGGTTTGCGGATGCTCGTTCACCAAAAAGCTCAAAACCTGGCTGGCGTCGGCGCGGCGCAGGATTTCAAACGGGCGCCGGTGCAGAAAGTTCGTGAGGCGGTGGATGATCTCGGAAGCGCGACCCGGGTCAAATGCGGTCTCCAGCATGGTGCGGGCGTAGTCGATCCCGCCCTCCTGCAGGAAGCTCTCCGTTTCCACCATCTTGACAAACTCGCCCACGACCTCGTCGCGCAGATCCCGCTCCACGCGCTTTAAGTTGGCCACTTCCAGGGTCAGCGCGTCCACCTCGTCGCGGCGCAGGTGGCGCAGCACCTCGGCCGCCTCTTCTGCTCCCATCGACAGGAGCAGGATGGCGGCCTTCTTGGTCCCGGTGACATCAGGCATCTACCCGTCCTCCTCCGCCATCCAGGTGCGGATCAGGCGGGCCACCCCATCCGGGTCGTCTTTGATCATGCCGGTCAGCTGCCGCAGCGCGGCGTCGCCGGCCGTCGGCTGCGGCTTGGCATTCAGCTGCCGCAGCAGGCCGGCGACCGACTGCGTCACGTCCTCACCCAGCGCGGGCGCCGGCCCCGCCCCGGCGAGCTGCGGGCGGGGTGCCGCCTGCCAGCGGCGGATGGCTTGCCAAATGGTGCGCAGGATGAGCACCGCAAGCACCAGCAGCAGCAGCTCTTCGGCCCAGTGCTCATACTGGGCGGTGCGCTGGGCCGCAGCCAGCGCCTTGGCGTTGGCGGCCGCCGCACTCGTGTTGAAGGGAATGCCCACCAGGGACAGCGTGTCGCCCCGGGCCAAATTCATGCCGGCAGCCTGCTCCACCAGCTTCGACAGGCTGGCCTGCATGGCGGGGGTGAGGTGCTTGGACACCGCCACCGCGACCGTGAGCCGCTGGATGGCGCCGGGCGGGACGGTGGTTTGGGTGGTGGTGATGGGCACGGTGTAGCGGTTGATGACGGTCGAGCTTTTCCCCGTGCCTCCGGTGGTCGCCCCCGCCACGTAGCCCGGCGTGTTCGCGGTCGTCCCCGCGCCCGGTGCGGCCGTGCCCCCTGTGGACGCGGACGTCTGGGTTTCCACCTGAGACAGCACGGCCTTGCCCGTCGTCTGCTGACTGACCGACTGCTTGGCAAAGTCCAGCGTGCTGGCCACGCGGACCACCGCCTGGCCGGGTCCCAGAACCTGGGCCAGCATCGTTTGGACCGCCTGCTGGACGGTGGAGTCCACCGCCTGCTGGGCTTGCAGCTCGGTCGTCGCCGTGCCGGAGATGGGGCTGGCCGCCGTCAGCACGCCGGCGGACAGCAGCGTGCCGTTCTGGTCCACGACGCTCACATGCTTCATCGACAGACCCGGGACGGCGTGGGCCACCAGTTGCATGATGCCGCGCACCTGACCCGTGGACACCGTGTGGTAAGGCTTCACCGTGACGTACACTGACGCGGTCGTGGGATTCTGGCTCTCCCCAAACAAGCTGGGCGCGGGCTCATTTAAGAACACTTTGGCGCCTGACAGCGCCCCGATGCTCCCGATGGTGCTGCCCAGCTCGTCCTGCAGCGCCACCTGCTCGGTCAGCAAAAGCTCCTGGTCCGTCTCCCCGAGCGAAAACTGCGTGAGGTTGCCAAAGCCCACCGTGCCGGAGCTGGGAATGTTTTGGTCTGCGAGGGCCACGCGCGTCTGATCCACCTCGGCGCTGGGCACCAGAACCGTCCGGCCCCCCTGCGCCAGCTGGTAGGGCACCTTCATCTGCGCCAGCTGGTTGGTGATCTGGCCGGCTTGGGCGGCCGACAGATTCGTGTACAGCGGCTGCCAGTTGGGCGAGAATGCCAGGTTGGCCAGCACAACCACGGCAACCAGCGCCACTGCCGCGCCAGCGCCCAGCCGGAGACGCTGGGTCGGGTTGGTGGCGCGCCACCATGCCTGAATCTTGTCCCACCACGCCTGGAGCGGCAGGCCCGCCTGATTGCCCATCATCACCCGTCCTCCACCACGCTGGGTTCATGCAGCCCCTCCGCCGGAATCAGCTGAGCGGCATGTTCATGATGCTTTGGTAGGCTTGCACCACCGCGTTGCGGATGCCCACCCCCACATTCAAGGTCATCTCGGCCTGGGACAGCGCCACCATCACCTGGGTGACCGACCCCTGGCCGGTCATGGCTTGGGCGATGGCCTGATTCGCGGCCGCCTGGCTTTGGCTGACCTGCTGCACCGCGTTCGCCAGCAAGGTCCCGAAGCCGCCGCCGGCGGCGGACGGCTTGGTGGACCCGCCAAGCTGAACCGGGTTGACGCTGACCGGGCTCACTCCGGCCACAATGCTCACGACACTCACCGCCTAGGCTGACAGCGTCAGAGCCTTGACATCCAGGCTCTGCGCCGCTTGAAACGCCGTGGCGTCCGCTTGATACGATCGGCTCGCGGCAATCATGTCCACCATCTCCGTCGCCAAATGCACATTGGGATACGCCACGTACCCTTGAGCGTTGGCGGCCGGATTCGTGGGGTTATACACTAGGGGGAATGGCGAGGGGTCGCCGACGATGGCCGCCACTGCCACACCCTGGCCGACACCGCGGTCCAAGCCCGAGGCGTACGGCGGCAGGCTTTGCAGCAGCACCATCTCTCGCCGGTAGGGCCCCCCGCCCGGGGTCACGGTGGTGTTGATGTTGGCCAGGTTGCTGGCCACCACCCCCAGCTGCACCGATGAGGCCGCGAGCCCACTCGCCGCAATCTTCAGCGCGTCGAACATTATGGCACCTGCCCTCCTGCCGCCGTATTGAGCTGCGTCATCTCGTCGGTCCACGCTTGGGCGGCGGTACTGTACAGCAGCTGATCCTGCATGAGCTGGGTCATCTCGGCGGTCATCGACACGCCATTGCCACTGGCCGACACGGCCCCGGACACGGTCGTGACCGTGCCGGTCACGGCGCCCAGCGGCGCACCGGTCTGCCACGCCTGGGCCAGCGCGCGGCGAAATGCCAGGCGCTGGGCCTGATAGCCGGGCGTCTGGAGATTGGCCAGATTGTTCGTGGTCAGCGACTCGGCGCGCTGCGACAGATTGAGCGACGCCGCCAAGAGACCAAACACCGAATTGGACACCGGATCGCCTCCCTTCTTCTCAATACCCGCCCGCAGCCGCCCGCTCACGGGGCGCCCGTCGCGGGCAACACCACCTGGGACACCACGCTGCGCAGCACCACGATGTTGACCCGGCGATTCTGCGCCCGGCCGGCGGCCGTGCTGTTGGTGGCGACCGGCCGATAGCGGCCAAAGCCGGCCAGCAGAAAATGGCTCGGGTGCGCACCCGGCACGGAGGCCAAGGCCTGGACCACATTGGCCGCCCGCATCGCCGACAGCTGCCAGTTGGACGGGTACTGGGCCGTGCGAATCGGCTTGCTGTCGGTGTAGCCCGACACCATCACCTGATTGGGCACGCGCTCTAACGCGAGCCCCACCCGCTGCAAGAGCGCCAGCGCCCGGGGGGATAGCTGAGCCGAGGCGTTGGGAAACAGCAGGGCGTCGGAAAAACTCATCACCACGCCCACCGAGTTTTCGGTCACGCTCACTTGACTGGCCAAGCCCGCCTGGGTGACCGCCCGCTGCACGGCCTGCTCCACCTGGTTCAGCTGCCGGGCCTCCGCAGCGCTGGGGCCCAGGTTGCCCACCCCCCGCGCCGCCGTGTTGGCCCCACTCTGGCCGGACACGAAACTTGGGCCGGGCGACGATCCCACGATGGAGCCTTGGCTGCTGAACTCCTGGGCCAGCGCCTTGGCAATCAGGCTGAAGCGGTACTGCTGCGTGCGAGAAATCGCATACAGCACGATGAAGAATGCCAGCAGCAGCGTGATGAGGTCGGCATACGTGATGAGCCACCGCATCATGCCGCCTCCCTCGCCACCGCCTTCGCTGCTGTCGTCGTGGCGAGCGGTTGGGAGCCGTCCGAAGCTCACGAGACCGCCTGCTTCATGCTGGGGGCCTCGGCCGGCGGTGGGCTTTGGGGCGGCTCGGGGCTCCCCGCGGGCCGGATGAAGCTCATCAGCTTGTCGGTCAGCATGGAGGGCGCCATGCCCTGCTGAATCGACAAGAAGCCCTCCAGCGCGATTTCGCGCTCCAAAAGGTCTGCCTTGGCTTTGTTTTTCAGGTTGCTGGCCATGGGCAGCCACAGCAGGTTGGCGGAAAAGACGCCGTACAGAGTGGCGATGAAGGCGAGCCCAATCGCCTGAGCCAGGGCGGTGGCGTTGCCCGACAGATCGCCCAGCACGTGGACGAGCCCCATGACCGTCCCGATGATCCCCATGGTCGGCGCATAGCCGCCCGCCTGGTCGAAGATGCTGGCGCCGGTCTTCTGCTGGGTCAGCAGCGCGTACATGTCTGCCTCGAGGATTTGCCGCATCAGGCTGGGGTCCGTGTTGTCGACGATCATCTGGAGGCCCTTCTTAAGAAAGGGGTCGTCCGTCCGATCAATCTCCGGCTCCAGCGCCAGCGGCTGCTGGCGGCGGGCAATATCCGCGTAGCGCGCCAGGTCCCGGATCAGCACCACCGCATCAAACGACCGACGCGTCATCGCCATCCGCACCAGCCGGGGCACCTGGCGAATTTCCTCCATCGAGTACGAAATCACCGTGGCGCCGATGGTGCCGCCAAACACGATGAGCGCCGCCGTGCCCTGCAGCAAGGCGCTGGCTTTGCCTCCCTCCAGCACAAAGCCGCCCACGAGGGCAATCACGCCGAAAATGATGCCGCCCAGTGCCGGCATATCGATCCGCACCGCTACCACCAACCTTTGCGGCCTACGAAGCCTTGCATTGTGCTAGTCCTGACGGTCCCCCCGCTGGGGTTCGCCCTGGCCTCTCGGGCTACATCCAGATGCCGCGGCGGGCAAACCGAATGGCTTGCTGGCGCTTGGCGCGCGGTCCGCCGTAAAACTGCTCCAGCTCCTCAGGGTTCACGACCCCGCGGCGCAGCATCTCCCGGGCCAAGGCCGCCGGCGACAGTTCGACCCCATTCAAATTGCCCACCCC
>JAKADP010000087.1 GCA_021820465.1 Bacillota bacterium | reverse complement strand
CATCTACTTTCTGTCCGACTATCAGGGGGCGGGCAACCTTTACTCGATTCGCCCCGATGGCGAGGACCTCACGCGGCACACGGATCACACCGAGTACTACGCCCGCAACGCCAGCACTGACGGCCGGCGCATCGTATATCACGCGGGTGGCGAGCTGTGGGTCTTCACACCGGGAGACGCCCAGCCCACGCGGGTGCCGGTTGCACTCGCGAGCCAGCGGCGTGACCGCGAGCGGCGCTACGTGGAGCCGGCCAACTTCCTGACCGAGTTCGCGCCCCATCCCGAGGCGGAGCAGCTGCTGGTGACCACGCGGGGGCAGCTGTTTCAGCTGGGCCCGTTTGAAGGTCCGGTGCGCCCGCTGTCTCCGGGCTCCGGGGTGCGGTACCGCCTGGCGCGCTGGGTAGGCTCGGACCGGGTGGCACTGGTTGGCGACCCGTCCGGCGACGACCGCGTGCTCCTCATCCACCCCGACGGGGCGAAAGCGCCCGAGGTGCTGTGGGACGGCGACCTGGGCCTCATCGTAGGGCTGGAAGCCAGTCCGGACGGCCGCCATCTCGCTCTGGCCAACCAGCGCCAGGAGCTTTGGCTGGTGGACATCGCGGCCAAGCATGCTGAGCGCATCGACCAGAGCCCGTATGGCCAGCCGGTGCACCTGGCGTGGTCGCCGGACAGCCGGTACCTGGCGTATGCCATGGCGCTGTCCGACGCCACCACCGGCATTCGGGTGTTCGACACCAAGGAGGGGCAGGCGCATGCGGTCACCCGGCCCGTCGCCCGCGACGACCATCCGGCCTGGGATGCCGAAGGGCGCTACCTGTACTTCCTGGGCGCCCGGGTGCTGGACCCCGTGTATGACCAGGTGACGTTTGACATGGGCTTTCCCCGGGCCGTCCGGCCGTATCTGGTGACCCTGCAGCGCGACACCCCGTCACCGTTCGTGGGGCCGCCGGAGAAGGCACCGGCGAAGGCGGACGGCGAGAAAGCCGAACGAGAGCCCAAGCCCATCGTCATCGACTTCGAGGGCATTGACCGGCGCGTCGTGCCGTTTCCGGTGGACGAGGCGCCGTTTGGCCAGGTGGCCAGCTTGGGCCAGAAAGTCTTGTGGACCACCTTCCCGATTCGCGGGCAGCGCTCCGCCGCGATGGGGGGCGCCCCCCCGGCCGATGGCACCCTCACGGTATATGACCTCGCCACGCGGGAGGCGGACACCCTGGTCAAAGGGGTGACCCGCTTTGCGCTGGCGCAGAACCGCGAGCACCTGGTGTATCAGGCGGGAACAAAGCTTCGGTGGGTGAAGCCCCAGGAGAAGGTGCCCGACGCCGCGTCCGAGGCGCCCGGCCGCAAGTCGGGGTATCTGGACTGGTCGCGGGTGCCGCTGCTGGTGGACCCGCCCGCAGAGTGGGCCCAAATGCTCTCGGAGTCGTGGCGCATGATGCTGCATCGGTTTTGGAACCACACCATGTCCGAGGTGGACTGGCAGGCGATGCACCGCCGCTACGCGGCGCTGCTGCCGCGGCTGGCGACCCGCGGCGACCTCTCCGACGTGCTGTGGGAAATGCACGGGGAGCTTGGCACGTCGCACGCCTACGAAAGTGGGGGCGACTACCGGCCCACGCCATCGTTCGCGCACGGGTTTCTGGGGGCGGACTTTGCCTGGGACGACAAGGAGGGCGGGTGGCGGATCACGCACATCGTGCAGGGCGATCCGTCGGTGGCCGGACACGACTCCCCCTTGAACGCCCCCGGCGTCAATATCGACGAGGGCGACGTCCTGATCGCCATCGACGGAAGGGCGGCCAGCCCAGTGCTGACCCCGGAGCACCTCCTCATGCGCCGGCGGGAGCAGGAGGTGGCGCTTACGGTGCGGCGGGCGCCTGCCGCACCGCGCACCGTGGTGGTGAAGACGCTGGCATCTGAGCAGCTGGCGCGGTATCGGGAGTGGGTGGAAGCCAACCGCGCCTGGGTGCATCAGGAAGGCGGCGGCCGTGTGGGCTATCTGCACATCCCCAACATGATGGCTTGGGGCTTCTCCGAGTTTTATCGGCTGTTCCCGGAAGAAGTGACACGCGATGCCCTGATCGTGGATGTGCGCTTCAATGGGGGCGGCCATGTGTCGCAGCTCCTGCTGGAGAAGTTGGCCCGGCGGCCCATTGGATTCACGATCCCACGCTGGCGGGCCGCCGGCACCTATCCCGACGACGCACCCCGCGGGCCGGTGGTGGCCCTCACCAACGACTGGGCCGGATCCGACGGCGACATCTTCAGCCACAGCTTTAAGCTGATGGGCTTGGGCCCCTTGGTGGGACGCCGCACCTGGGGCGGGGTGATTGGCATCAACCCGCAGTACCGACTGGTCGACAACACGATGGTGACCCAACCCGAGTTCCCGTTCTGGTTCCGGGACGTCGGCTGGGGCGTGGAGAACTACGGGACCGATCCCACCATCGTCGTGGATTACACGCCCGAAGACTACGCGGCGGGGCGGGATCCCCAACTGGAGCGGAGCTTGGCGGAGGCGCTGGCGCTGCTGGAGAAGCACCCGGCGGTAGCGGTCCCCCAGGACCCGAAGCCCAGTCGGGCGGTGCCGCCGCTGCCGCCGCGCTGAGCAAATTGTGGGGCAAGAGCTGCCGAGAGTCGGGCCGGGCGCGCTGAATGGAGCGCGCCCGGCCTCATGGCGTCGGGAGCGCTTTCCCCTGACGGCCGATCGCGACTCAAGCCCCAGGAGGTTGATGGCGAACGGATCCAGAAATGGCTGCGGAACCACGGAGACGAATGGGAGCTACACGGATTCCTTTGGCTCCGGGCAAACTTTCACGAAGAGCAGCGCCGCCAGGACGGACTCGGGGTGCCGCCCAGCCTGGGCGAGTCCAAATCACGCCTCTTTCGCCGCGAATACGCCGTGTTTGTTTCCTGCAGATACCTATTTCACATATGCTCAACCTAGTGGTGTAAGTGCTCCGCCCCCGGGTCGGTAAGGGAGGGAACGCAGGTGAATGATAAAACGCGGCGGCTCGCCTGGCGGTGGGTGACTGCCAACAGGTGGCACACCCTGGTGTCCGGTGCAGCGGCTCTGCTGGCTATCTTCGGATTGCTGTCGGCGGCGGGCGTAGTGGGCATTCAGCTGAGCCCCGGGCCGTTGGGGGCGATGGCCATGCAGCACTCCTTTGGCTATGGGATTTATCGCCCGGTCGGCACGCCAGTGCGACTGGGGGGCAGCAACTTGTACAACTTGACGGGTGCGCCGATGACCGTGGTGGGCATTGCGCCCAGCAACCGGCCGCCTGGCGTGCAGCTTACCGCTGTCATCTTGCCGGTCTCACCTTACACGGAAGCCATGAAGGTGCGCCCCGCCGGGCGGGATCGCCTGCGCCTGCCGCTGGTCATTCCGCCGGGCAGCCGCAACGAATACGTGGCTGGATTGGAAATGCGGCTCACCCGGCCTGAGGACGTCGTGGTGTGGGGGTTGGATATCACCTACTGGTGGCGCGGAGCGCTCTACCACGACTACCTGCCCAGTGCGCGGGTCGACTGCGCACGGCCAGGGAAGGCCTGCACGGCGATGGAGAACGCCTTGCCGCCGCTCACGTGGCCAGCTCCGACGGCCGTTCCCGAAGTACATCGGATCAAGCCGCTGAGCCACCACTCCTGATGCGCGTTTCCCCAGAGGGGCAAGAGCCGCCGTCCCCCAGGGTGCCGTCGAGGGCGCGGGCTGGCCGCCCCGGCGAAGGCAGCCCAGCAGCGAGCCAGTCTCGCTGGCTATAGCCAGCCCCGGCGGCGAAACACCAGCAGCATCACCACCACCACGGAGGCCATCAGCCCCATCGTCCACTCTTGGCCAAGCGGGATGCCCAGCTCGGGCATGCTCCGGAGGTTCATGCCAAAGAATCCGGTGATGAACGTGATGGGCAGGAACACCGTCGAGAAGATCGTGAGAAACTTCATGATCTCGTTTAGCCGCATCGATCGCTGGTTCAACTGCAGATCTACCAGTCCGGTCAGGTTGTCGCGGAGCGTGTCTACTGTGTCAATAATGTGGTACAGATTGTCATATACATCGGCAAACCCGCCGTCGCCCGCCTCGTCCCCGGCGTCGGGCTTGCGCCGGCGAGCCAGCTGCGAGGTGGTGCGGCGCATCTCGGCCATGTTGAGGCGAAAGGCGTGCACCTGGCGCCGCACGCCGAAGACGTCGCGCGCGCGGTCATGGCCCGACAGCACGCTGTCCTCCAGCTGGTCAAACAGGTCGTCCATGGCGTCAACCCAGCCCAAAAAGCCGTCGGCGGCTCGCAGGCAAATCTCGGCCAGCAGCCGGGACGCCGCCGCCAAGAGGCCCGGGTCATCCGCTAGGTCGCGCGCCAGCTCATCCAGCAGCGGATGGGGCCCGTCATGGGCAGTCACCAGCACGTGCGGCGCCAGGACCACCAGCAGGGCGTCCATCGCCGTGGCCTCCGCCGGGTCGGCGGACCGCGGCAGATAGAGCCAGCATATCCACAGGTCCCCTTGGCGCGCGAGGCGCGTGTGGGCTCCGTGGCCGACAATGGCGTCGACGCGGCTTGGGTCCCAGGAGAGCGGCGCGAGCGCCTCGCGGAGACTGGGCGCATCCAAGGCCGGGATGTCCACCCAGGCGCGATCGGAGGTTCCTGGAGAGGTGTCGCTTGCGGCCACCGTGCCGGCGCGCGCTACATACATCGTCATCAGGGGGGCAGGCCTCCTTCGAGTAACGCCGAATAACATGAAACAACGTGGAATGGTGTCGTGGCCGTGTTGCGCCCGCCTTCGCCAGGGTCATCGTAGCAAAGGCCGCCTAATCGGGCTCCTGTGTTACGCTGGCCTCATGCAGTGGCCAGACTTCTCTGACGACGTGTCCCTCCAGCGGGACGTGCTCATGGCGGTGGCCGAGCGGTTCGCGAAGCATCCGGCCGTGCGCGACCTGCGGCTTATCGGGTCGCTGGCCGCTGGGACCGCCGACCGCCATTCGGATGTAGACCTCCTGGTGCGGGTGGACCCGGGCTGTCTCGGGACCCTCTGGGGCGCCCGGGTGGCGCTGGTGGCCTCCCGCGTCCCCAGCGTGCTGGACTTGGACCACCAGTGGGGCGGGCCGGGACTCAGTTATGCGGTGTTGTACGAGAACGGCGTCTATCTGGACCTGACGCTGACCGACCAGGAGGCGTCGGGAGGGCAGGGGGCTCCGTCGCGGCCACTCTGGCACAGGGTGGGCCCGCCGTGCCCACCCGAGGGCACACCGGGTTGGCTGCCGGCCGTCGCACAGCATCCGCTGGACGACACCGTGCGGATGTTTTGGCTGGGGGCGCTCCTGTGCGCGAAGTACATAGCCCGACGGGATCTGTGGGCCGCCTGTTGGTTCCTGGAGAGCCGGCGGGCGCAGTGGGTACGGGCTTGGAGGCTGGTGCACTGTCCCGGGCGTGCGGATTGGGATGGTCCAAGGTGGAAGAGGACCTGCCGCCCGTAGTGCTGGACCGCCTCGCCAGCACGGTGACCCCCATGAACCAGCGGCGATTTGCCGAGGCTTTGTGCGTCCTCATGCAGGTCATGGACGATTACGGGCCCGGCCTTTCAGCCGCCGGAGGCACCGTGTACCCCGCGCACGGTGCCTTGGTGGTGCGCCAGCTGGTGGATGGCGTCTTCGCATCCCTGTAGAGGGTAGAGGCCGACGCGTCCCGCGGCTTCGGCGTCTGACCACGAGCGGTGAGTGGCCCGGCCCTTAAAAGTTGCGTCGAGCACGTGACGCGGTCTGGCCTCGGTGGTGCCCGGTGCGGACTCGTGGCCATCTGGATGGGTCGGCGCGCTCGCGCATCGTGAGATACAGGAACCCCCACATGAGTGGGGTGAGTGTGGCCGCGGGTGCCTCGCGCTGCACCCCCAGGGCGCGAAGCGCTCTCGTCATCTGCTCTGGCGTGAGGGCCCCCCGAAGCGCATCCCGCAGCGGCCGCTCAGGGTGTTGAAGTGTGTGCCGGAGAAAAGCCCCGTAGGACTCGACCCACTTCGGATTGAGGGCCGACGGCGGTCGTCGGACGATGGAGAGGACCGCCCCATCCACGCCGGGCGGCGGCACAAATGCGGATCGCGGGACATGTCGCTCGCAGGTGATGTCAAACCATGTGTGCCAGGCGATGACGTCGGGGTCCGCCGAGGGGCTCCGCGCGAACCGGGTCGCCGCGCCCGCTTCTATCAGCAATACCGCACGGACCATCAGGGCCCGAGGGTCCAGCAGCCGGCGGAGAGTCACGTACCGTAAAGTGTGTAAAAGCCGCCGGGAGGTGATGCCGACAAGTAGGCAGCCACTGACCGTCGCCCCTCTGGTAGATTGGAGGTACCACGCAACCAATCAAGGAGGGACCCGGTCAATGGCTGAGTATCAGATTACCCTGGATGACGCCCAGATCCAAGCCCTGTTGGCCGACACGCACGGGCTCGCGCCGGTGGTCGAGCAAGTGCTGAACCGCATTATTGCCGAGCAAGTGACGGCGTTTGTGCAAGCGGGGCGCTATGAACGGACGGCGACGCGGCACGACCACCGCAATGGGACGCGGACCCGCTTTTTGGCGACGCGGGTGGGGCGGTTGCAGCTCCGCGTGCCGCGGGTGCGGGGCGGCGGCTTTCAGCCAACGGTGTTCGCCCGCTACCAGCGCAGTGAGCAGGCGTTTCTGGCCACGGTCATGGAGATGGTGGTGACGGGGGTGTCCACGCGCAAGGTCCCGCGCATCACCACGGAGCTCTGTGGGACGCGGATCTCCGCGATGCAGGTTTCGCGGATCTGCGCGGACCTGGACCCGGTCGTGACGGCGTGGCGGACGCGGTCCTTGGCGGAGACCCACTACCCGGTGCGGCTGGTGGACGCTTTGCGGCTCAAGATCCGCGAGGGGGGCCATGTGCGGGCGAAGAGCGGCCTGGTCGTGACGGGGGTGACGGCCGAGGGCTACCGCGAGATTCTGGCGCTGGAGATTGGCGACAGTGAATCGCAGGCCACGTGGGGGGCCACCTTTGCGGGGCTCAAGGCCCGCGGGCTCACCGGGGTGGACCTGGTGGTGTCGGACCAGCACGCGGGCTTGGTGGCGGCCATCGCGCAGCACTTTCAGGGCGCCACCTGGCAGCGGTGCCAAACCCCCTTCACGCGCAACGTCCTCACGGCCGCCCCCAAGGCCCAGCAGCCGGCGCTGGGGCGGGCCCTGCGGGGGGTGCTGACCGCGCCGGACCGGGCAACCGCCGACACCTTGGTGGCCCGGGTCCACGCGCAATTCGCGGCGACCGCGCCTAAGGCGCTACAGACCTTGGACGACGGACTGGAGGACGCGTTGGCCATCCTGGCGTATCCGGAGGCGGTGCGCGTGCGGCTGCGGACCACCAACGGCGTGGAGCGCCTGAACGAGGAGATTCGGCGGCGAGAGCGGGTCATCCGCATCTTCCCCCACGACGCATCGGCCCTCCGCCTGTTGGGGGCCGTGTTGCTGGAGATCCACGAGCAATGGGCGACGGGGCGGCGCTACCTGAACCCGACGAGCTTCCCCGCGTCGTGGACGGCCGCGAGCCCTGAGGCAGCTCAGCGGCCGGCGGCCGAGACGGCGGCGGTAAGTTAACCCCAGTCGCCCAGGGGGGCGGTCGCTTTTACACCACTTTGGGTACTTGACCCGGCGGAGCACCGCCGTGGTGATGGCAAACGGCAGATTGGCCACCACGATGAAGTCTTGGTCCGGAAGCCGCAGGGTGAGAAAGTCCCGGTGGACCACGCTGACGTTGCTCAGCATCGCCACACGGGCCCGAAGGCGCTCCACCAGCGAGCCGTCGCTCTCGACGGCCACCACGTGGCCCGCCATGTGCGCAAGAGGTACGCACAAGGCTCCATCGCCCGCCCCGATATCCCAGACCACGTCGGAGGCAGCGAGGCGGCTGCGGCGCACCATCCACGCCGTGACGGCCTGGTCGCGAAGAAAATGCTGCCCGGGCCAAGGGCGTGGTGGGGTTCGTCCCGCGCGGCCTTCCCGTAAGCGTCGTCGCATAGCAGCGGCACATCCTTTCTGGCGCATCGGCGCCAGGAAAAGAGCGCAGCCGGCTCACGGCAGGGAGAAAGCGCCTCGCGTGGCGGGTTCACCACCAAGAGGCACGATCGAATCAGGGAAAGGCCGGGGAACACAAAAATGGAGGGCGAGACGCGCCCTCCACGGTTCCTGTGGCTATCACAGAGCGAACACCAAGAAGAGGCCAATCCCCGATGCACTGCCGCGAGAGGCAGCGCCCGACCCTATGAAATTAGGGGTGTGAGGTCGGGATGCGGCGAAGACGTCCGCACGCGACCATCGAGGACTGGCTGGAAATTCCCATGCGCGCATCCTACGGCCCCGGCCGCGCACTGTCAATCGGCGGAATCTATGTAAACCCCGTGGGATCTGGATCGGGGGACGGGGGCCCCGCGGGATCTTCCGGTGAAGGCGGTGTCGGTGGGTCCCTGCTGGCCGTCGCCATCCCGCGCACAGTTCCCCTCGCCATGCAACCCGGACACCCTCGGCCAGCGTTATAAAGGCAAGACCCGGCGCCGTGCGGTGGCACGGCAATGCACAAGAAGGCACAAGGATGCAAAGGTGGCGGACCGTCGACGATGGCGAAGGGCGACGTGGGGGGGCGGGAGCCGGCGTGGCTGCATGCCCTCATGCTGGATTGGGCGGATCCGCTGCTGCACTTTGCTCACGACCAGCTGGGGCAGCCGTCGCTATCGCAGCGGGTGACTCGCGAGGTGTTTTTGCAGCTGGTGCACGCCGCCGGCGACGACGCACCGCACGCGGGCGATCTGTTTGAGCTGGCTCAGGTGCGCATCGCACGCCTCCCCACCCCCCGGCCCGTGGCCGAGCAGCCCTGGCAGGCGGCCGTGATGCGCCTGCCGCCCGAAGACCGCCGGTGGTGCTGGCTCGCGGCCTACGGCCGCTGGTCCTTTGACGTCCTGGCCGCCAGCGCGTCCCAGCCGCCCGACACCGTGAGCCTGGCGCTGGAGCGCGTGTGGTGGGCGCTGGGCTCCACGGGCGCCCGACCCCACTCCGAGGCGGAGTGGCGCCAGTGGCTGGCCGAGGTAGGGCCCCCTCCGCCCCCCGCCGGGCTTTCGTTTGACTGGTCCGCCTGGAGTCCTGGGGCCCGGCCGACGAAGTTGCCCAGCCGGCTTCGCCCCCGCCATGCGCTCATCGCCGCCGCGGCCGTGGCGGTGCTGGGCGCCGGAGCCTTTGTCCTGCACCAGGACGCGCTGGCCGCGGTGCCGCCCCTCCCATTTGCCGCCGCCCCCCGCCCGGCGGCCCTGAATCTGGTGGTGGAGGGCGGGCCCTCCGTGGCGGCGGAGCCGTTCGGGTCATCCACCC
>JAKADP010000086.1 GCA_021820465.1 Bacillota bacterium | reverse complement strand
TTCGAGGCTGGACCCGCCGCCCTCGCGGCGGGCATCACGGGGCGGGTGCCTGCGTTCGGCTACCATCTTGATCGGCATCGGCTGGCCACGACATACGTGAAGGTGACGACGCCTCTGGAGGACTACGCAGACTGGGGGGCGCTCGGCGCATGGGTGGGACGGCGATCGCCCAGCTATTGGGATGTTCCCTTCTTTGATGGGATTGCGCCGTCCCTCACGCGATCGGCGGACCAGCTGAAGCATCTCGCGGCGGCGCTAGCCAGCTATGGGTCGATCGCGCTGTTTGGCGCACGCGGGGTGACGCCAGACTGGTCCACGATGAACCCGGACGGCGCACGCCAACAGCGCATGCTGACAGTGGGCGCCCACGAGCTGGAAGAGGTGTACGCGTCGTACGGCGGTAACATCGGCACGACGGACGTCGACTTAGTGGTGTTCAGCGGACCGCAGCAGTCGCTCTACGAATTGGCACTCCTGGCCGAGTTGCTGGATGGAAAGCGCGTTCACCCCAACACCCGCCTCATTGTGACCACCAACCACGCCTACTATGAGTGGGCACAGCAACTGGGCTATGTTCAGAGCATCCAGCGTGCGGGGGGCCTAGTATTGAGAGGGGTCTGCTTCTACTTGATGACCATCGACCGGCTCCAGCGCGAAAATGGCTGGCACACTGTCGTAACGAATTCCACCAAATTGGCAAACATTGTAGGGGCGTATCCCTATCGACCGATTCTGCGCCGCACCCGTGACTGCGTGGCTGCGGCCTTGGCCGGGAGGTTGGTGGGATGAGCGAGCAATTCGTGAAGCTGGCGCGGGCATACGGCGATCGTGTGGAGGGACCGCTGTTGGTCTCTACTGATGGGTTTAGCCCGCGCTACGATCTGGACCGCGCCACGGGCATCATCACGCGCGCGGGACACAGCCTCTATGGCCGCCAATTAGCCGGGTCTATCGTCGCCTTCCCCACGGCAAAGGGTGGTGTGGCGGCGGGATGGGCGTTTTTGGACCTGCAGTCGCGCGGTCTCGCGCCCTTGGCGTTCGTGTTTGGCATCACGAACTCCGTTATGGTGCATGGAGCAGTCATGGCGGGGGTGCCCATCGCTGACGGTCTGTCGCCCGCTGCTTGGGAGCACGTGCAAAAGGCGCGGTGGGCCGAGTTGCGGCCGGAGGAGCGCGGTCTCCGCCTGATGATGTGAGGACGGGAGAGGAGACCCGGGCGTGAACGTGCTTGTGGCCCCCGACTCGCTGAAGGGGGCCTTGAACCAGCGGCGGTTTGCGGCGGCCATCGCGGCGGGACTCAAGCGGGCGATGCCTGACGCCGACGTGGCGCTGTGCCCCCTAGCCGACGGCGGCGACGGCACGCGAGAGGTGGTGGGAGGCGCGCTGGGCGGCCACGTGCGGAGGATTGTCGCCCGAGACGCCTATGGGCGGCCCCGTCAGGCGCTCGTCTTGGTGCTGGAGGATGGCACGTGGGTGATGGAGGCGGCCGAGGGACCCGGTTGGCTGCCGCCGCGGCGGCGGCCCTGGGATGCCGCCCGGGCCACCAGCGCGGGACTGGGCGACATGTTGGTGGCGGCGCGCGACGGGGGTGCCCAGCGGGTGTGGCTCGGGCTGGGCGGCACGGGGAGCACGGACGGCGGCTGGGGACTGCTCCACGCGCTGGGCGCCACGTCCGGGGAGCTTCCGGCCGGCCTCCCCGAGACGCCGCAGATTCGCCAGGTGCCGCCGTATCCCGTTCCCCTCACGTGCTGGTGCGACGTGAGCGGGCCCGCCGGCGGGCCGCGCGGAGCCGTTTACCGGTTTGGGCCCCAAAAGGGGGTGGCCCGTGCGGACCTGCCGGTGCTGGCTGAGCGCCTGGATGCGCTGGGGGAGCGTCTGGAGCAGCTGGTGGGCCGGCCCCTGCGCACGCTGGCGGGGGCCGGGGCGGCCGGTGGGGCGGGCATGGCCCTTGCTGCGCTGGGCGGTGAGCTCACGCCCGGGGCGGAGGCCATCGCCCAGCTGGTGCAGTTGGACGCGCGGGTGAGGCACGCTCACGTGGTCATCACCGGGGAGGGGCGGCTCGACGCCTCCTCGCTGGATGGCAAGGTGGTGGGCACCGTGATCGCGCATGGCCGGGAGGCCGGCACGCCTGTGATGGCGCTGGTGGGCGAATTTGGCGGCTCCGCCGCCATGGACGCCCTGTACCGCGCCGGCCTCACCGCGGCGTTTCCCCTGACCTTGGGGCCACAAAGTCGCACGATGGCGATGCGCGGCAGTGCGCGGGCGGCCCAAGAGGCCGCCCGTCACCTGGGCCGGTGGCTCACGAGGGATCCGGGGAGCTGAGCGTCCCCGGGTCCGCGCGGGCGGGCAGGTACACCCACGCCGCCAGCGCCGCCGCCACCGAGACGGCACTGCCCAGGGCGAGCGCCCGGTCCAGCCCCTGGTCGAATGCGGTGCGCATGAGCAGGAACAGCGGGCCCTGCAACACAGGCGGCAGGTGGCTGACCAGCGCGCGCGCCACGGAGAGCGACTGGGCCAGCGGGGCCAGCAGGGACTGCGGCAGGTGGGCAGCCGCAAGCCGAGCCGCGGCGTGGTGCATGTGGTGCTGATACGCGGTGTTTTCCACACTGCCAAAGACCGCCACGCCCAACGCCGTGCCCACCTGGATGATCGTGCTGTTGACCGACGACCCGACACCCGTCTGAGACTGGGGCAGTGACCCAATCACGGAGTCTTCGCACGGAGCCATGGTGGTGCCGAGGCCGGCCCCCAGCAGCACCAATCCCGGCCACATCTGGGTGTACGTACTTCCGGGATGCAGGTGCGACAGCAGCCAGAGGCCCAGCGCGGACAGCAGGAGGCCGACGGCGGCCACGTGCTTGGTGCCGAACCGGAGCGCCGCGCCGTGGGATGCCACGGACAGCGCCGCGATGGCCAGAGCCTCCGGCAGCAGGCGCAGCCCGGTCAAAAACGGCCCATCGCCCATCGCCGACTGCAGGTACTGGGTGGACAGGAACAGGGCACCGATGAGGCCAAAGTAGGCCGCGCCCAGCGACACGGTGGCCATGGTGAAGCGGCGGCTCGCGAAGAAGTGCAGGGGCAGCAGCGGATGCAGCTGCCGCCGCTCCCACCAGACAAACACCGCCAGCGACACGGCCGCCACGGCAAAGCCGCCAAGTATGGCGCCCGAGCCCCACCCTTTGGTGGGCCCCTCGATGATGGACCACACCAGCGCGGTGAGGCCGACGGCCGAGTACGCCAGCCCGACGGGATCCGCGCGTCCGCCGGGATGGCGGGAGTTGGGCACGCGCCGCCAAGCCAGCCCGATGGCGACGGCCGCAATGGGGACATTGATCCAAAACACGCTCTCCCAGTTGAACGACTGCAGCAGGCGTCCGCCCAGCACCGGGCCCAGCACCGCCCCAATGCCCAGGGTGGCGGACCACAGGGACAGCGCCCGCGCCCGCTCGTGGGCGTCCCGAAACAGATGCGCGATGGTGGACAGCGTTGACGGCATGATGCAGGCCCCGCCGACGCCCATCAGGACGCGGAAGACGATGAGCTGGGCGACGCTGGTGGAGAAGGTGGCCATCATCGACGCGACGCCAAATAGCCCCAGTCCCACCATGAGCATCTTCTGCCGGCCCACCCGGTCCGCCACGTGCCCGGCCGCCAGCAGCAGCGTGGCAAAGGCGAGCGTGTAGCCGTCCACGATCCACTGCAGCTGGCTTTCGGACCCGTGGAGCTTGGTGGCGATGGTGGGGATGGCCACGTTCACGATGGTGCCGTCCAGCGCAATGACCACGAGCGACAGGCACAAGACGGCCAGCGCGGCCCAGCGCCCACTCTCGACAGGGGGTGACTGCATGCACATGGCTCCTTGTGGAAAGGAATCGGCCGATGGGTGAGCGCGGTTCGCCCGCCATCGGTTCCCTCGGGAAACTATGGGTAGACCTCCCACGCATGTCAATGGGGCAAGGGCGGTGGGGCTGCCGCGAACTCAATACGCGCGGGCCGCTTGCAGGGATCCGGCCATCGGGCGCCGAATCCCCGCCGGGCTCGGCTTCCGTGGCACTCTATGGCCCCCGCTCGTTGGGGCGGTTTGGCGCTGGAGTGGCCCCGCCGCGCGGCGCAGGTTGCATTTTATCGCAATGAGTTTTCCGAGTATTCGCTCATCACCAGGAAGGGAGCTGAAGTCATGCACCGCTTCAAGAGCCTTGTGGGGGCCGGCCTAGCGGCGCTCTCCCTGGTGCTGGCTGGGTGCGGCGCCGGATCCTCGAGCGCCGCGCCCAGCCACCCCAGCGTGTTGGACGTCGCCCTCGGGGCTGGCGTATCCCCGTCGTGGTGGTATCCGATCTGGTCGACGACCGCCTGTGGCGGCACCCTGTTTGGGATGGAGTACCAGGACCTGCTGTGGATAAACAGCAACGGCACGATCAACTGGTCCCAGTCGGTGGCCAAGGGCATCACCGTGAACAAAGCCGACAACGTGTTTGACGTTCACATCAATCCGGAGTGGAAGTGGTCCAACGGAACCCCGGTGACGGCCCAGGATGTGGTGTTTCAGTTTCAGGTCATGAAGGCGTCGGCGGCCAGCAACGCGCCGTGGGCGGCGTGCGGCCTTGGCATCGGGGGCATGCCGACCGAATTCAAGAGCGTCACCGCGCTCAATCAGGACACGGTGCAAATCAAGACGATCCAAGGGGTGAACCCCACCTGGTTCGAGTTGAACGCCATCTCCCAGCTGACACCGGTGCCGGTCAAGGTGTGGGACAAGTACCCCA
Source organism: Bacillota bacterium (assembly GCA_021820465.1). GTDB lineage: Bacteria > Bacillota > Sulfobacillia > Sulfobacillales > JAIMBI01 > JAJZWV01. Next base: position 4,809 of record JAKADP010000086.1, on the reverse strand, counting down.
CGAACATGACCCAAGAGCTGTCCTACATTAAGACGATCGGCGCTCAGCCGATGAACGCGAACTTCCGCGTGATCGACGGCCCATACCGCCTGGTCAAGGTGGTGCCAAACCAGTACTGGGAATTCAAGATCAATCCGTCGTTCGGCGGAACGCCCAAGCCCACCATCAAGACGCAGATCTACTCGGCCGAGACGTCCAACGTGGCCGAGTTTGCCCAGATGAAGAAGGGCACGATTCAGCAGGGCACCATCCCGTTCTCCCTCCTGAAGGAAGCCAAGCAGCTGAAGGGCTACGTGGTGAAGCCGCTGTACTACCCCGGCTTCAACTACATCCAGCCCAACCTGTCGAGCCAGACGCCGGGGATTGGCGGGCTGTTCAACCAGCTGTACTTCCGCCAGGCGATGCAGATGGGTATCGACCAGCCCGCCATCGTGAAAGCCCTGTATCAGGGCTATGCCTATCCCGTCTACGACCCGGTGCCCGAGCAGCCGCCCAACGTGTTCTTTGACAAGAACCTCAAGAACCCCTACCCGTTCAATCCGTCCAAGGGCAAGAAGCTGCTGGAGAAAAACGGCTGGACCCTCCAAAACGGCGTCATGACCAAAAATGGCGTGAAGCTCGCCTTTGACTTCTTGGTGGCGAGTGGGTCCACGACACAAACCAACATCGCCCAGCTGCTGAAGCAGGACTGGGCGCAGGAGGGCATTGACGTGACGATCCGGCAGGAGCCGTTCAGCCAGGTCATCGCCAATGGCACCTCGGATCCCAGCAAGTGGGTCCTGCTGTCGTGGGGAGGCGGCTGGAGCTACGTGCCTGACTACTACCCGTCGGGCGACGGCTTGTTCAACCCCGGCGGCGGTGCGAACTTTGGGGGGTACTCCAGCCCGGAGATGAATCACCTCATCCAGGTGACCACCGTGGAGAGCGGCACCGCGGCGCAGATCCACCAGCGCTTCGATGCGTACCAGGTGTATGCGGCCCAGCAGCTTCCGGTGCTGTACGTGCCGCTCGCGCCGACATTCTATGCGGTCGCGAATTATGTGAAGGGCTTCTACAGCAACTACAGCGCCTACCTGGGCACGCCGCCCAACGAGATGCGCATCGGGTCCTGACAAGCCAGCCCACGGGGCGGGAGCGCTCGAGCAGCGCCCCCGCCCCGTGGCGTCTAGCTTTGACCGCGGGCGGCGCAAGCGCCATGCTGAGGCGGGCGCACGGCGGCGGCCGCGGCGCGTGACGAGACTGGACGACAAAGAGTGGGGTGACTGGCCGTGCCCATTGACAGCACGCTCTGCCCGACGCCTCCCATGGGATTCAACACGTGGAATCGCTTTGGGATGGACATTAACGAGCGGCTCATCCAAGAAACGATGGACGCCCTCGTCGCGAGCGGCCTCGCGGGGTTGGGCTATGTCCACCTGAATATTGACGATGGCTGGATGGCCCCGGAGCGCAGTGCGTCTGGGGCGCTTGTGCCTGACCCCGCGCGCTTTCCCGGCGGCATCCGCCGCCTGGCGGATCGGGCGCACGGCATGGGGCTCAAGTTGGGCATCTACTCGGACTGCGGGCGGAAAACCTGCGGAGGGTTGCCAGCCAGCTACGGACACGAGCGGCAGGATGCCGAGACGTTTGCCAGCTGGGACATTGACTACCTGAAGCAAGACTGGTGCAACATCCCGTTCGAGGACTTCCCGGGCCTCCCCGAGCGCGAGGTGGCCCAAATTCTTTACGGCCGCATCTCGGAGGCGCTGGCCGACACGAAGCGCCCCATCATCCTGTCGCTCTGCAACTGGGGGCACGGGGAGCCGTGGGAGTGGGCCCGGGGGATTGGCCACCTGTGGCGCACCACCGGCGACATCGTGGACGCGTATCATCGGCCGCAGTCGGGGTGGTCAGGGGATCTGCTGAGCATCTTTCACCGCAACGTGGATCTGGACGCCCATGCGGGCCCCGGGGGCTGGAACGACCCCGACATGCTGGAGGTGGGCAACGGCGGGATGACCGACGAGGAGTACCGGACCCACTTCGCGCTGTGGTGTCTGATGGCCGCCCCGCTGCTGCTGGGCTGCGACGTGCGGGCCCTGTCGCCTGCCACGCGGGCCATCGTGGGGAACCCCGATCTCATTGCGGTGAATCAGGACCCGCTGGGCCGCCAGGCCAAGCGCGCATGGCATGCGGCGGGCGTGCACCTGCTGGTCAAGCCACTGGCCGACGGCGGCCAGGCGGTGGGGCTGTTCAACGAAGCGGATGCGCCCGCCGCCGCCGACCCCTGGCCTCACGTCCCCGGGGCCGGGGCGGTGCGGGACCTGTGGACGGGCGCCACCACCAGCCGAGGACCCGTCGAGCTGGCCCCGCACCAGACGCGCGTGTGGCGCACGGCGCCAACCTAGCGCGGCTTACGACCGCGCCGAGGCGGCCGCGATTTGCGCCAGCGCCCGCTCCACCACGGGCCGCGGCATAGCCAGGTTCATGCGCTGAAAGCCGCGGCCCTCGTCGCCGAAGTCGCTGCCGCCGGTGAGCGCCACGCCAGCTTGGTCGACGAACCAGCGGGACAGCTCATCGTCAGGCTGGCCAAGCGCTCGGCAGTCCAGCCAGACCAGGTAGGTGCCCTCGGGTGGCACAGGCCGGATGGCGGGGATGTGGGCGGCAAAGTACTGGAGCATCCGGTCGCGGGTTTCGGCCAGATATGCCATGAGGGCGTCCACCCAGCCGTCGCCGCCGCGAAAGGCGGCCATGGTGGCGGTGATGCCAAACGTGTTGACCAACCCCGAGCCCAGAGCATCCTGCATGGCGGCAAAAGGCTCGCGCAGGGTGGCGGACGGAATGACGGCCACCGAGGTTTGCAGGCCAGCCAGCCCAAAGGTTTTGCTGGCCGCCACAAACGTCACCGAGTGGCTGGCAAAGTCGGGGGACAGGCTGGCAAACGGGATGTGGTGGAACTCCGGGTAAATCAGATCCGCGTGGACCTCGTCGGACAGCACCACGACGCCGTGGTCCAGCAGGAGTTGGCCGAGGCGCAGCAGTTCGCTGCGGGTCCACACACGCCCCACCGGGTTGTGGGGGCTGCACAAGATCGCCGCCGCCACCCGGGTTGACGCCAAGGCCGCGGAGACGGCCGCGAAGTCCATCACATAGCGGGCGCCATCCCACACCAGGGGGACTTCCAGGAGGTGCCGCCCCTGGTGCTCGGTGATGGCGCGAAACGGGTGGTAGGTGGGCGACAGCACCAGCACCGTGTCTCCGGGCTCTGTCAGACTGGCCACGGCCGTGGCCAAGCCTCGCACCACACCGTTCACGTGCACCAGCGCGTCGGGGTCGGGCAGCCAGCCATGGCGGCGCTGGAGCCATCCCCCAACTACGGCCGCATAGTCGGGGGGCTTGGTTGTGTAGCCGTACAGCGGGTGCCGCGCGCGGTCGGCCAGCGCCGCCTGGATGCCGGGATACGTGGGAAAGTCCATGTCGCTCACCCACATGGGAATTACATCCGCCCGCCCAAACCGGGCCTCCAGATCGTCCCACTTCACAGACTGGGTGCCGCGCCGCTCCACCAACTCGTCAAATGCTTGCATCACGCGCCTCCTCTGGGGTCTCGCCCCATTGTCTCACCGAATGGCGCCCCGCCGTCCACCGGAGGCGGCCACACCCCCAATGTGGTTGCTTCCACCGTCCAATCCACCAGGGGGTGCCATCGCTCCCGGAGTGCCTGGGCAGCTGGCGCGGCATCTGCCGGCATGGCGCCGCACCAGTGCACCTGGTCGTCAAATTGAAAGGGAGGCACGTCCAGCGCGGTGGTGGCATAAAGCGCGCCCACCCAGCGGCGCACGTCATCAAATGCGGTGTACGCGCAGGTGATGCGCACCTGCTGCAGCTCCACCACCGGTGCCGGGTGGGCGGCCGCCACGGCGAGCTGTGCCACGTCCTGGTAGGCTCGGTAGAGGCCCGCGCGACCCAGCTTGGTGCCGCCAAAGTAGCGCACCACCACCACGAGCGCGTGCACCAGGTTCGCCCGCTGCAGCGTGGCCAGGATGGGGAGCCCGGCGGTGCCGCGCGGCTCGCCGCTGTCGTCGGCGCCCTCGCGGCCCGGCTCCCACCGATAGGCGCTGCAGTAGTGGCTCGCCCCGGGAAACTGCCGGCGGATGCGGCCGAGGGCTTCCTCGATGGCGGGCTCCCGGAGGCGCACCGCCGCGCCAACGAAGCGCGATCGCAGGATGACCCGCTCGGCAGTGGCGTCGGCGGTGAACTCGCACGGCATCGTGGACATCCGGCGGCCGGGCTCAGTGCGCCCCGACGAACGGAAACATGAGCGGCACGAGCACCAGGGACAGGGCAAACATGACCAGCGTGACGGGCCCCCCCACGCGGATGAAGTCCTGGTAGCGATATTGGCCTGGGCCCATGGCCATGAGAAAAACTTTGTTGGCCAGTGGGGTGAGCGGGGCCGCCGACAGGGCCACGATCATCATGATGAGCAGGGGATAGGGGGACCAGGCGTTGGCGTGCGCGATGGAGAGCGCCAGCGGAGCCAGCACTAACGCCGCCGCCACGTTGCTGATGACCTGTGTCAACAATGCCGCCAGCCAATAGAAGGCTGCCGCCAAGGCGTACGGGCCCAGCGGCCCTAGGACCGCCACCATGGTATGCGAGACGTCCGCCGTGAAGCCCGTATGGTCCAGCGCAATGGACAGCGGGGTAATGCCGCCGATCAGGGCGATGATGCGCCAGTCAATCGCCCGGTAAATCTGGTCGGGGGTGACGATGCGCGTCAACACCAGCACGGCCACCCCGGCAAAGGCTGCCACCTCGATGTTCAAG
>JAKADP010000085.1 GCA_021820465.1 Bacillota bacterium | reverse complement strand
GATTTGGTCGCGCCCATCATCGAGGAGCTGCGAGGACACGACCTGGACGTGTGGCTCTACCGCGGCCAGGACTGGTTTGTCGACGATTTAGACGCCCCCCACGTGTCGCGCGAATCCCAGACCGTGCAGTTTGATCCGCAGTTGGCCGCCAGCTACGATGACTTGACCGATGACGTCGCCAAGATTGTGGGGGTCAGCGACGATCCCGCGGCGGTGAAGCGCGCTGGCGAATCCGTCCGCGCCCGCTATGGCCACAGCATTTCCGCCGCGGCCTCTCAGGCCTACTACGTCGACGTCACGCATCCCGAGGCCAACAAGGGCGCTGTGGTGCGGTATCTGGCAGACCGCTACCACATCCCCCTGGCCCAGATCGCGACCATCGGCGATATGGCCAACGATGTGCTGATGTTTGCCCACGTGGGCCTCAGCATCGCCATGGGCAACGCCAGCGCCGAGGTAAAGCGGGCGGCGCGCTGCGTGACCGCCTCCAACGAAGAAGAAGGATTTGCGGAAGCGGTGCATCGCTTTGTGCTGCCGGCAGCCGCACCGTCCACGCCGACCGACCGTTAGCCCTCGTTGTGCCGTGAGGCTGGCCACAGGAGCATCTGGCGCCCTTGAGGGGCAGATGGGAGATTTGGCGCGGTGTTTCGGGAACCCGGGCGGCGCCCCGCGGAGCTGTGGGGGTCAGTGACGCGAAGATGCGGCGCCTCCCGCCGCCCAATAACCCGGCGCGGTGGGTGAACGGGCCCACGGTTCCGACCTCCGGCTCCGCGGTGCATCCGCCGTGATGGCGGCCATCCACCGGACTCCGATGCTGGGCGGCTGGGCCTTCGTCGAAGGGACGCCCTGTGATGTGAGGAAGCCGTGGGAGGGCCTCTCGCCGTGCGCAGGCACGACGATGTGATGCGTCGCGGGATCCCTCGGCAACGTCCGTGTGCGAGTGCGGCAAACTGCGGGAGGGCGCGATGCGTCTGCGCCTACACGCCTTCGAGGTGGCCCCGCCAGTGGACCAGGTGTCGGGAGGTGTCTCTCGGGCATGTGGCTGGTCAGCCGCACGCCAGCCCCGCGGGAAGACCGGAGGCCAGGGCCATCAGCGCACGCGTTGCAAGTACTCGACGCGGTTGGTCCAATCCACCTGAGCGGCCTCGGCGACCAGCCTGGCGAGTGCGCGCGCCAACGCGCCTACGTCGCCGGGAGGGATGGTCCCTTGGTCGACAAAGATCACGCCAGCGTGCAACTGCCCGGCCTCGACCCATACCCTGAGTAGCGGAGGGATGGTGCGGAGGTCATACGTCACCAGCACGCGACCCTCGGCAGCCGCTTCCTTCAGAAGCAGGTCGTCGGGCGCTCCCAGCCGGGATCCGTCCTGCCATGACTGCAGCGGCACGACATCAACGGATGTCGCGACGGCCACGAGCGCCCTAGCCACTGCCGGAGATACGTTCTCGTCGAGCAGCAAGGCCATGGTCGAGGCAGTCGAGGCGCTCACGGGTGTGTTGTGTCATCCGCGCTGAAATCCACGGGGAACACATGCAGGCCAGGCACCAGCCGCGAGAGGTCCTCTGCGCTCTGATTCATGTCTGTCAGGGCGTCCGCCATCTCGTCGGCGTACCGAGCCGCGTACGCCAGCGCCGCCTTCACTTTGATAGCGGGCCACTCCTAGTAGGAGGCGACGCGGTCCGCGTCCCCCTCGTAATGTTGCGCCAGCCAGGCAATTTCCCAGACAGCGGTGCTGGTGCCTGACACATAGGCTTCGCGGCCCAGGACGGTGTCACGAAATTGGACCAGCGGAAACTCCGACGCACGCAGGGCCCCCTCGAGGATCATGGCCAGCGATTCGCTGGGTCGCTGCCGTGGGCGCCGTGCGAAGCGGGCACCCAGGGGAACGGCTCGCGCTTGCTGGCGCTCAGCTGGCGCCGCCAAGCAGCCTGCGAGGGTGCGGGCAGGCGGTTGTCCTGCTGCCCTGCCTCAGGCTGTCGCTGCCAATCGGCCAGCGCCCAGTTGCAGGCAAGGCACGCCGTACGTGGCCTGCGCGTGGTTCGGGGTGAGTGCGACCGTGTGCGCCGTGAACATTGAGCGTCCGCCACGGGCTGGTGCATGCGATCGCGCCGGGTCTGGTTCTTGCGGCCCCGCGTAACGCCGTGAGCCTGTCCGCGCGGGTGGGCTTCGTGGCGGGTTCAAGGCGACGGAGGCGGCGCGGGCTCCAGCGGCTCTGGCGTCCAAGGTAAATAGGGCTGCCAACACTCGACAAACCCGCGATGAATGGCAGCGGCCAGGTGCTGGATGAGCGGGTCCCAATGACCGGCACGGGAAGCCTCCAGCGCGTCATAGTATTGCAAGCGCTCATTCGGCAGCAGCAGGGCCGGACGGTGGCCATGGCGGATTAAGTCCAGGTTGGTTAGCAGGCGCGCCGTGCGTCCATTCCCGTCCAGGAAGGGGTGAATGCTGACAAAGTCGCTATGAAGCCGGGCGGCGCGGACGATAGGGTGCAGGGATGATGCTTGCTTCCACTGTGCGATCCACTGCTCCATCAGCGATGGGACGGCGATGGGGTCGGGCGGGATGTGGGCGGACCCTGCGATGCGCACGCCGGTCGTCCGCCAGCGACCCGCCTCATCGGGCAGGGAGCGACGCACAACCAGCGCATGGAGCGACCGGACATCGGCGGCCGTGACGGGATGGTCCGTTTCCGCCAGGGACCAGACGAAGGCAAACGCTTCGGCGTGATCCACCGCTTCCAGGTGATCACGCAGCGGTTTGCCTTGGATCGTCTGTCCTTCCAGCACCACCATGGTCTCGCGGAGGGAAAGCGTATTGCCTTCGATGGCGTTCGAGGTGTAGGTCAGCGTGATGCGCAACTGGTGCCGGATCTTGGCGAGCACGCCGGCACTGAGGGGGCGCGCCTGCTCAAACGCGGCTGCGTCGGCATCGCACTGCGCCAGAAGCCGGATGGTGCGAGGCTCCCACATCGCCCTCACCTCCACCACCACATATTACAACCAGTGACATCCTCCCCGCGGCTGCAGCCAGGGGGTGCCCACGGAGCCGCGGCGCGGTTCTTGCATCGCCGGGCGGCCTCGGCCCTTATCCCTACACAGGCAGCCACACGGTGCGCGCGGGCGGATGAAACCCGTCATGCGGGATGCAGGCGCAGGGGGGCGCCCCTCGCTGGCGGCCCGATCGTCGATGTTCTCCGCCGCCTGCCGCCAACTCATCGTCCGACTGTCGCGCTGCCGGGCCGGAGTTCAGCACGCACCGCCACACGGCTCGGACTCAGTATCTCCGGAGGGGCGCGCATCCAGCAGGCATCCGCCTGAAGGCCCCGTGAAGTTCTGCCAAGCATGCGGCCGGCGCCTGCCCTAAAAACTTTTTCGGCGCGCCCTATTGACATAAGTTTCGTGGTCGTGCATATATATTCACATTCCCTGAGGAGGTGTCGCTGTGGCTACTGCCCCTGTGCTTCCCGCGCAGCCCCACTTGGTGGGGCGTGATTTTCTTCGTCTGGCGGACGTGAGTGGCCCAGAGGTGCTGCAGCTGGTGCACTTGGCGCACCAGATGAAGCAGCGCCGCGGGGCCATGCGGTTGGAGCCGCTGACCGGCATGACGGTGGCCATGATTTTCGAAAAGCCGTCGACCCGCACGCGGGTGTCGTTTGCGGTGGCGGTGCAGCAGTTGGGGGGATTCCCGCTCGAGCTGGCCCCCAGCACGCTGCAGCTGGCGCGCGCCGAGACGCTGGGCGACACAGGGCGCGTGCTGTCGCGCTATGTGGACGCCATCGTGCTGCGCACCGGGGATCAGGGGGTGCTGGAGGAGCTCGCGGAGGCGGCCTCCGTGCCGGTGGTGAACGCCCTGTCGGACCAGTACCACCCGTGCCAGACGCTGGCGGACCTCCTGACGCTGTCCGAGCAGTTTGGCGGCTTGAAAGGGCTCCCGGTGGCTTACGTGGGGGACGGCAGCAACATGGCGGCGGCCTGGCTCGAAGCGGCGGCCTTGGTGGGACTCCAGCTGCGCGTCGCGACACCGCCCGGCTATGCTCCCGATGCCGCGCTTGCGGCTTGGGCCACGGCGGCCGCACGGCGGGCGGGCGGCAGCGTGGTGCTCACGGAGGATCCCGCTGCGGCCGCCGCAGGAGCGCGGGCGGTATACACCGACGTGTGGGTGTCGATGGGCCAGGAAGCGGAGGCGGCGGCCCGCCGCCAGGCGTTTGCTGGATTCCAAGTCACCCCCGCCCTCATGCAGCTGGCGGCCCCGGATGCCGTTTTTATGCACTGCCTGCCGGCGCATCGGGGCGAAGAAGTGGCGGCCGCGGTGCTGGATGGGCCCCAATCCGTCGTGTGGGACCAGGCGGAAAATCGGCTGCACACAGAGAAGGCGCTGCTGGCCAGTTTGCTGACGCCCGACTTTTCTCTGCTGGAATGCCGGTAGAATGTCCGGTAGCAGGATGAGCCCGCGCGCGGCGCGAGCGGCGCACCGGGGATCGGAGTGGAAAGGGGCAACGGCGCAGTGGGAAGCACGATGAGCGGGGGCGCGGCGAGCGAGACGAGTGAGAAGAAGAAGATTGTCCTGGCGTATTCGGGGGGACTCGACACCAGCGTGGCGATCAAGTGGCTGCAGGACCTGGGCTGGGAAGTTATCACGCTGGTGGTGGATGTGGGGGCCAACACGGACCTCGCGGCCATCCAGGACAAGGCGGTGCAGCTCGGAGTCCCGCGCGCCTATGCGGTGGATGCCAAGGCGCACTTTGCCGAGCGATTCGTTGTGCCCGCTCTGAAGGCGGACGCCTTGTACGAAGGGGTGTATCCGCTGGCGTCGGCGCTGTCGCGCCCACTCATCGCGGAGTTGCTGGTGGCCGTGGCACACCGGGAAGGGGCCACGGCAGTGGCCCACGGCTGCACGGGCAAGGGCAACGACCAGGTTCGCTTCGATGTGGCGGTGGCGGCGCTGGATCCGTCGCTCACCGTGGTGGCGCCCGTGCGCGAGTGGGCGTTTAGCCGCGACCAGGAGATTTTATACGCCCAGGCGCACGGCATTGCCATTCCGGTGACCGCGGCCGCGCCCTACAGCGTGGATGTGAACCTGTGGGGGCGCAGCGTGGAAGGCGGCGTCCTGGAAGACCCCATGAACCCGGTGCCGGACGATGCCTGGTCCTGGACGGCCGACCCCGACGGCCACCCGGAGTCTGCCACCATCACCGTGGGATTTCGCCACGGGGTGCCCGTGGAGCTGAACGGGGAAGCGCTGCCGCTGCCGGCGCTGCTGGCCAGGCTGAATCACGTGGCCGGCCGTGCGGGCGTGGGCCGTCTGGACAGCATTGAAAATCGCCTCGTCGGCATCAAGTCGCGCGAGGTGTACGAGGCGCCTGCGGCGGTCACCCTGCTCACGGCCCACCAGGCGCTGGAGCAGCTGGTGCTGACGCGCGACCTGGCGCGCCTCAAGGCCAGCTTGGCGGGCGAGTACGCGCGCCTGGCCTACGAGGGGCTCTGGTACACGCCGTCGCGCGAAGCGCTGGATGCCTTCATGACGGAGGCGAACCAGCCGGTGACGGGCGACGTGACACTGGCTCTGGCCCACGGCCGGGTGACGGTGGTGGGCCGCCAGGCGGAAAAGAGCCTCTATCGCACGGATTTGGCCACCTATGGCAGCGGCGACACCTTTGACCACAAGAGTGCCGAAGGCTTCGTGGCCCTGTTTGGCTTGGGGCTTCGGACCCGGGCGCGCGTGCGCCCCATTGAATCGGTGGATCTGGAGGCATTGGGCGTGCAGGTGGCCTCGGTGCAGCATGCCTGACTTGTGGTCGGGGCGCCTGCCCGATGGGCCGCATCCGGACGCGCGCGAGTTCACCGGCACGGTGGCGTGGGACTGGCGGCTGGCCCATGTCGATCTGGTGGGCAGCCTGGCGCACGTGGCCATGCTGGGAGCCGTGGGCCTGCTTGCGCCGGGAGACCGGGACGCCCTAACTGCGGGTCTTCAGGAGCTGCTGGCGGAGGTGGACGCCGGCTGCCCGCCCTGGGACGCGGCGGCGGAGGATGTCCACACCGCCGTCGAGCAGGAGCTGTCGGCGCGCCTCGGGCCGGTGGCGGGGCGGCTCCACACGGCCCGCAGCCGGAACGACCAAGTGGCGCTCGACCTGCATCTCTATGTCGCGGCCGCCGCCACCGAGTTGGCCCGTGCGCTGGGGCGCCTCATTGCCCGGCTGGTCGATGTCGCCGAAGCCCATGCGGCGCAGGCGATGCCCGGCTACACGCATCTGCAGCGGGCCCAGCCGATCACGGTGGGCCACCACCTGCTGGCATACGGGTTCATGTGGCAGCGCGACCGCGAGCGTTTGGTCGAGGTGGCGCGGCGGGCCGAAGTGTCGCCCTTGGGCGCCGGCGCGCTGGCCGGGTCGACCCTTCCGGTGGACCCCTTCGCCGTGGCGCAGCAGCTGGGATGGCCCGCCGTCTATCTCAACAGCCTCGACGCCGTATCCGATCGAGATTTTGTCGCCGAGTTTGTGTTTGCCGTGGCGCTCACCCTCTCACACCTGTCGCGCTGGGGCGAAGAGCTGGTTCTCTGGAGCTCAGCCGAATTTGGGTTCGTGGAGCTGGCCGACGCTTGGGCCACCGGGTCCAGCATGATGCCCCACAAAAAAAATCCGGATGTGGCCGAGCTGCTGCGGGGGCGCTCGGCTCGGGGGGTGGCCCATCTGACCGGCGTCTTGACGCTGCTGAAGGGGCTGCCGCTGGCGTACAATCGCGACCTGCAGGAAGACAAGGGCTATTTGTTTGGGGCGCATGACACCGCGCTGAGCGCCATCAAGGCCGCCACCGGCCTCTTGGGGGCGCTGACGTTTCGCGCGGAGCGCACCAGCACGGCGCTCACGACCGACCTTTTGGCGACAGACGCCGCGGACCGGCTTGTGGAGGGCGGCATGCCGTTTCGCCAGGCTCATGGCCAGGTGGCGGCATCCCGCGATTGGCGGCAGAGTCCCGCCGCGCCCAGCGAGGCGGTGGCCCAGAGCCTCGTCGAGCGGGACCGGGTGATGGGCCCGGGGCCGACAAGCATCGCGCGCCAGCTGGCGTCGCTCCGGAAGGCGGTGGCCGAGTCGGTATAATGCCGGGGGAGGCCGGTCGTGCACGTGAAAGAAGTGCGTCAGCGCGTCCTGCGCGAGCTGGTGGAGCGCGAGGCGCTGGGGACGCAGGAGGAGGTGGCCGCGGCGCTGGCGCGAGCCGGCTTTCCAGCCGCACAGGCCACCGTGTCCCGGGACATTCGGGATTTGAATTTGGTGAAGGTGCCCACGGGAGACGGGGGCCATCGGTACCACGTGGCCGCCGGGCCGGCGGGCCCGGCCCCGGAGGTGCGGCTGGGCCGCCTGCTGGCCGAAGCCTACCAGTCGCTCACCCGCGCCAATAATTTGCTGGTGCTGAAGGTGCTGCCGGGCAACGCCCACGCCGTGGGCGCCGTCCTGGATGTCATGACCGTGCCGGGTCTCTTGGGCACCATCGCTGGGGATGACACGCTGCTGCTGGTGGCTCAGGATGAGGCCGCCGCGCGCGCGCTGGAAGCTAGGCTGCGGCCGGGGACCCCTTAGCCTCCGCCCATGAGTGCCGCTGCCCGCCCCGTGGGACGGGGGGGCGCCGGCACCAACGCCCGCGGCGGCCCGGCGGGCGGGCCCCACTGCTGCATCAGCGCGTGGGCCAGGATGGCGGCCGCCAGGCGGTGGCCCTCCGTGTTGGGATGCCACCGCCCCGCCATGAGGCGGCGGTACGTGAGGTGGTGCACGGTCAGGTAGTGCTTCATCGCGGAAAACACATTCACCTCGTACACGTGGGGGGAGTGGAAGCCCTCGGCGACCCCGAGCTCCTGCCGAACAGCCGCCGCCTCGGCCTGGCGCTCTTCTTCAAAAGACGCGCGCGTCACGGGGGGCGTGACAAGCAGCACGACCCCGTGCGCGGCCAGCGCCGTCTGGATTTGGCGGTGCAGAGCGCGCGCCATGGCCGGCGCGGGGGTGTGGTGCCGCAGGTCGTTCAGCGTCCCCCACGCCAGGACCACCAGCTTGGGCGGGGTGGGCTGGCGCATCCACCCGGCCAGATCGCGCAGGATGAGGCGGTTCACCACTCGGGCCCCGGGCATCGCGTGGTTGGCAATGGCCAGCGTGATCCCGACCCGGCGGGCGTACTGAGTGAGGCCGCGCGTGACGTAGCCGGGCCCCGTGGTGTCGCGCCACCCGGCCGCGGCGGATCCGCCCACCACCAGCACCGGCGTCGGAGGGCCGACGGCGGAGCGGCCTGGGACTGCCAGAAGCCCTACACATGCCATCCCGAGCGCGGTCCCAGCGACTGCCGCCATCCATCCACGCGTGCGGCGGGAGGGAAACTCTCTGTGTGCTGCCATGCCGCTAGCGTGGCGCCCAACCCGGCTCGGCATACGTCGGAGCCTGTCAAAACCCATGCACGGCGGCCAGTCCCAGCATCAAGGCGACCCCAGCGGCCATCCCGGCCACGGCGGTGGCGCGGCCAGCCGCCAGCGACTCCGGCAGGGTGTCTTGGGCCACCACGTACACCATGGCGCCCGATGCCAGGGCCAGCACGATCGCCGACCACTCTGGCCCCAGCTGTCCCATGGCGAGAGACAGCAGGGTGCCCAGCGGCGTCACCAGCCCAATGACCACGGTGGCGCCCAAAATGCGCCGCCGCCGCTCCCCGGCCATGGCCAGCGGGGCGGCAATGCTCATGCCCTCGGGAATGTTGTGCAGGGCGATCGCGAGGGCGATGACCAGGCCGAGGCTCCGCCCCACCGCGTCGCCGGCTCCAATGGCCATGCCTTCGGGAATGTCATGCAGGGCGATGGCGATGGCGATGAACCAACCCACAAAGCGCAGGCGCGACGGGTCCGCCGCCCTCGACCCCTGCCACTCCGCCACCGCCCCGCGCAGCAGCGCCAGCATGAGGGCGCCGGCCACGGCACCGGCCCCAAACGTGGGCCAGCCCGCCAGGCCCAGCCCCGTGGGGACGAGTTCGGTGGCCACGACGGTCACCATGACGCCGGACGCGAGCGCCAGCGTAAAAGACAGGGTGGCGGGTGACACCCGGCGGCGGCTGAGAATGATCCACGCCCCCGCCGGCGTGGACAGCCCGGCCACCAAGCTGGACAGCACGACGCTTTCCATCCCGTGCACCTCCTGCACCTCCGCTCGCTCCGGCGCCGCCCCCCATCCCCTATGGGCCCACGTCTGTCACAATGCGTGCCAGGGGCGTGGTAATGCTGCCTGCCGAAGAGGGGACGTGGGATGCCGGGGGAGTGGGAGCACGCCGTGGCGGCGGTGGGGCCCGCGTGGGAGCGGCGCTGCGGGGCTGCCGGCCGCCAGGCGGCCTTAGAGCTGCGCGAGCGGGTGGCGCGGGTGGCGGCGCTGTGGGAACTGACGGTGGGCGGCCCGCTGGCCACGGGCGGGGAGAGTGTCGTGGTGGCCGTGCACGACCGCTTCGGCCGGCCAGGGGTGCTGAAGTGTCGGCCTCCCGCTGACCCCGGAACTTGCCGCGAGGCGCTCGCGCTCACGCATCTCGCCAGCCCCCACGTGGTGCCCCTGATGGCGTCGGCACCGGCCGATGGCGTGCTGTGGCTCAGCCGCGTCGTGCCGGGGCAGGCGCTCGCAGAGGAGCCTGA
>JAKADP010000018.1 GCA_021820465.1 Bacillota bacterium | reverse complement strand
CCGCATCGGGCCCGCGCGGCCGCGTGCTGCCCGCGGACGTCCGGGCGGCCGCGGACGCCCCGGCGCCCTCGGTCAGCGCACCGGCGCCCGACGACCGGGTGCCCGTGGTCCTCGCGGGGCTGCGCCGGGTTATGGCGGAGCACATGGCCACGTCGGTTCGCGAGATTCCGCATGTCACCGTGGTGGAGCGGCTGAATGCGACGGAGCTGGTGCGGCTGCGCACAGCGCTTAAGGAGCCGGCCCAAGCCGCCGGGGCGCGGCTGACGTATCTCCCCTGGGTGGCCAAAGCCCTGACGCTGGCGCTGGCCGACCATCCACTCTTTAATGCGCGCTGGGAAGGCGGCACCTGCTACCAGTATCGGGCGGTGCATCTCGGCATCGCCACGGACACGCCCGACGGCCTATTGGTCCCGGTGATTCGCGACGCGGGCCAACTGTCGGTGCTGGAGCTGGCGAAGGCGATGGCGGCCCAGACCGAGCGAGCCCAGGCGCGAAAGCTCCCGACAGCCGAGCTGTCGGGATCGACCGTGACCATTACCGGAGGCGGGCCCTTGGCGGGCTTGTTCGCCACGCCCATCATCAACCACCCGGAGGTGGCCATCTTGGGCGTGTACCGCATCCAGGAGGAGGCGCAGGTGGTGAACGGGGTGCTGGTGCCTTGCCCGATGCTGTATCTGTCCTGGACGTTCGACCACCGGGTGGCCGACGGGGCCGAGGCCTCGCGGTTTTTGAATCACCTGAAGGACCTGCTGGCGCACCCCGACCAGTGGCTGCTGCACCTGCGGTAAGCGAAGATGAAGCCAAGGCAAATGGCGGCTCTGCCAAGGTCATGCCCCGGCTGTGGCGAGCCCCTGGGCGGCACGGACCGCTACTGCGCGCAGTGTGGGTGCCCAGTGCCCCCGCAAGCGCGGCGCCGCCCGGCTGCGCTCAGCGTCATCATCGTGGCGTCCCCGCTCGCCTGCCTCGTGGGAAGTTTGCAGCCCTGGGCCGTACCCATGGGCAGCGTGCCACGCATCCCGGCGTGGCAGGGCCCTTGGTCGTTGGAAATGCTGGGATGGCCGGGCACGCTCGTTATGGGTGTGCTGGCTCTCTCTGTTCTCTGTTCCCTTGTCTTGGCGACGCGGCCCGAGCGCATGCCGCGTTGGATCGCTGTCGCCTGGAGTCGCCTGGGCATCGCTCTTCTGGGCGCCGGCTTGGGGGCCCTCACTTTGGCGGCTTCCCCATTCGCCGGGCGCATCGCGTCCGAAACCGAACTGTTTGGGCTGGGTGCGTGGTTTGGCTTGGCCGCGGGCGGCCGCGTTTTTATTGCGGGAGCCCTGGCATGGGCTGTCGCAGGCGAAACCCTGGTCACGCACTGAGCCTCTGCGGAGCCTTGCCGGCAACCAAGCGGCGGCGCATCCGGGCCACCGATGCCGCCCCCTGGATCACGTCGCACGCGTTTCCTGGAGTCGCGGCGCGCGAGGCGCTCGCACGCGTCGCTCGACCACGCTGAGCAGCCACAGCGCCAGCAACAGGACTACGCATCGGCTGAACGCCGTCGGGGTTTTGGAGAATATAGTGGACCCGGAAATTTAGGCAGGCCTTGAAGTCCCTCTCGTGGTACCTGGACAATCGATGAGAAAGCATTATGCCCCGGCCTTGAAGGCCAAGGTGGTCCTCGAGATGCTCCAGGAAACCCGCTCCGTGACCGAGCGGGCGGCCGCGTATCAGATTGCGCCGCGGTTGCTCCATCGGTGGCGGCGGGAGGTGGTGGACCGGCTCCCCGACCTGTTTGCGGACCCGGCGGTCGCGGCGCGCCAGGCGCGGGCCACGACGCCCAGGTCGAGCAACCGTACGCGCAGATTGGCACGCGGACCACCCAGGTGGCCTGGCTCAACAAAATCTGGCCTCGACCCGGACGCCTGAGGCGCGGCGGGACTTGGTCGACCGCACCGCGCCGCGCTGCCGCTCGCCATGCAGGCGGACCTCTTGCCCGTCAGCCGGGCCAGCTTGTCAACCCGCGACGGTCGCCCGGCCGCACCGGATCGATGAGATCTACACGGCCACGCCGTTCTATGGGTCCCGGCGGATGACGGCCGTCCTCCGCCAGGCGGGCGTTCCGGTCAACGGCAAACGCGTGCAGACCGCCATGCGGGCCATGGGGTTGCAGGGGTTGGTCCCGGGCCCGGCCACCAGCGCCCCGCACCCGACGCACCCGATCTATCCCTACTGGTTGCGCGGGGTGGCGGCCGCCCATCCGAATCACGTGTGGGGGATCGACATCACCTCCATGCGGCTCCGCGGGAGTTGGATGTATCTCGTCGCGGTGCTGGACTGGTTCTCCCGCTAGGTGGTGAGTGGGGAGCTCTCGGAGCTCCTTGCGCTGCCCTTCGTGCTGGCCGCGGCCCGCCAAGCGCTCGCGCAGGCGACGCCCGTTCTGGGGAATCAGGATCCAGGCAGCCACTTCACGAGCCCGGCGTACCTCGCGCTCTTGGAGGACGCGGGGGTGCGTATCAGTATGGATGGCCGCGGGTGGGCCCTGGACAACGTGTTCACCGAACGGTTCTGGCGGAGCCTCAAATACGAGGAGGTGTATCTGAACGAGTATCGGAGTCCGCGCGAGGCGCGCCAGGGGGTGGCGCGCTACATAAGTGTAGCGGAGGCGACGAGCGATTGGCAATCGCTGGATCCGCCGCGGCCAGAACACCAGCGGCACGGGGCCGGCACAAGAGCCACGTGGCCCGGGCGGTTGCTGGCCAGCAGGGCGCCCCGCGCCGTTGGTCCGATCCCGATGCCCCAAACGAAGGAAGCGGGCTACGCGTCGTCCTCGGGGTATAATCGACTGAAGGGAGGCGGGTCCATGGTACAGCGGATTCACGATGGGGACCTCGCAACCCGCTTGCGGGCGGCCACCGTTGAGGGAGAAGTGATCGTCGAGGCGGGCAGCGATCAGTATTTAGTCCTGCGCTTGCCGCGTACGGTGGAAGTGACCGACCCCGACGAGATCGCCCTCGTGTTAGAGGCAGCGGCGGATTCTGGCGGTCTGCGATACACGGCGGAAGAAGCTCTTGCCCTATTGCGTCAAGAGGTGGCCAGCGGGCAGTGAAGCCGCCGGCCGTCATCTTCCGCGCCACAGCGTTGGAGGACCTCCGGGCGCACGACCGGTGGCGGGCGTCTCTGGAGCCGCCAGCCGCCCCGCTGAGGGATGAGATTGGTGCAGCGATTGTCCGAAAGCTCTCAGGTTTTCCCGGATATACGGCATTGCCCTACCCGGTGATTGTAGTGCGCGGCGAGGTTGTACCCATCAAACGGTGTGGAGTAACGGTCCGGTCTAAGCGCTTCGCAGTGTATGTCCTTGCTGGCCCGGACGATAGTATCGAAGTCGCACGAATTCGCCACCCACAACAACAGCCTCTCTAAGGGCGTGGACCGCCGCACCCCTTCTAAGGGCACGGACCCGCTGGCCATCCCAGAAACGGTGCGGGCGGTAGCGCAGACCGGAAATGCTAGGAATCTCGACCCACGGCGATCGCGCTTCACCCGTGTTGCAAGCATGCACCCTCGCCTTACCAACGGCGCCGCGCTCATCAGACGCTCGGGACTTGGAGCCTAGACGCTTGGACGCCACGGTAGGTGTCAAGCCCTGCGGGACAAGTCAGCACAAGAAAGCGACGGTCCTTGTTTACGGGGGATCCTCGGGGGGATTGATGGCCACGTGGTCGAGCAAGGCCGGGGGCTGGGGCGGGCCGGCCCCATACCGTTCCGAGTGGCGGGCGTAGGCCGCCGCCAGGACGGCGGCCCGGTGTTGCCGGACCGCCGGCCCCTCGCCCCGATGGACGACCGCCGGCGTCAGCCACCCCAGCCCGCTGTGCCGATGCTCCGTGTGGTACCAGTGGAAAAAGTGCCGCAACCACCGGCGCGCCGCGGGCAGACTCGGGAAGCGGTCCGCTAAGTCGGGCCGATACTTGAGCAAGGCCCGCGCCAAACTGGCGCAGCTACACGCCCGCATCGCCACGATCCGCTCGGATTCCCTGCACAAACTCACGACAGACCTCACGCGCCGGTTCCACACCATCGGCATCGAGGACCTGAATGTGCGCGGCATGGTGAAGAACCGCCATCTGGCACGCGAGGGGCTTCTACGAGTTCCGGCGGCAGTTGGTCTATAAGGCCGCGATGCGCGGCGGGCAGGTCGTGGTGGCGGATCGCTTCTACGCCAGCAGCAAGACGTGCGCGGCGTGCGGGCACAAGCGGGACGCGTTGCCCCTGTCGGTGCGCCAATGGACATGCCCGACCTGCGGCCTGGTCCACGACCGCGATGTGAATGCGGCGGTGAATCTCAAGAACATGGCCGTGAGTTCCACGGCATCAGCCTGTGGAGAGGAAGGCGCTGGCTCGGGTCGACAGGTCCGAGCGAAACCGGCCTCGATGAAGCAGGAAGGCAGCTTCGTTCAGCTTGGAAAATGAACGAGCAAGTCTGACGGAACGGTTCTAGAGGCTCTGGCCGACCCGCAGCGCCACCAGCACCAGGAGGCCCATCACCGCCTGGCGCATTCTCTCGGGGGGCACGCGGCGGGCCAGCCAGGCGCCGGCGGCTGCCCCCAGCGCCGAGCCCGCCACCACGGCCGCCGCCAGGACCAGGGGCAGCGGGGCCGCGTGGGAGGCCGGCAGTTTTACCGCGAGCCCCGTGAGCGCGATGATCACGCCGGCCCCGAGCGCCGTGCCGACGGCGGCGCGCACGGGCAGGCCCGCCAGCAGCAGCGCGGGCACCAGCAGGAAGCCGCCGCCGATGCCGTAGAGGCCCCCGAGGAATCCCACCGCCGCGCCGGTGATGGCTAGCGTGGGGCTGCCGGCGCCGGCCGACCCGACCGGGGCGGGGGCGCGCGGGCGCGCCAGCCGGTCAAGCGACACGATGATGACGGCTTCCAGCACCAGCAAAATCACGGGGCGCGGGAGGCGGGGGGCCAGCAGCGCACCGGCCGCGGACAGCAGTGCCGCGGGCAGGAGCAAGCGCCGGAGCACCGCGCCGACGATGGCGTCCCGATGTCCCCACATGCCGACGCCGGCGGCGACCACCGTTTGGGCCCCAACGATTTCCGAAATGGTGAGGAAGGACAGCGGCGGCTGCCCCAGCAGGCCTGGCACAAACAGCAGGAGGCTCGTCAGCAGGAGGCTCCCCCCCACGAAGGCGCCACCCACGACCACCCCGGAGAAGATGCCCATGGCCAAGTAGATGGCCATCATGGCACCAACTCCCACAGAGGCTTATCCAGGAGCGGAGGCTCCGCCATCCGGCTCCGCCAGGCGCCAAGCCGCCAAGCCCAGCCCCAGCACGACCCACATGACCAGGAACCCGATCATGACGCTGGAGGGGGACAGGGCGCCCACGACTAAGCCCGCCAGCCCCGCGAACACCGCGGCCCCAAGCCCGCGCGCGAGGGGCGTGGGCGCCCTCAGCGCTGCGCGGCGTGCGGCCAGCGCGATCCAGACGTAGCCGCCGACAAACAGGGCAAACCCGAGCCATCCGTAGTTGACCGCGACTTCGAGCCAAAGGTTGTGCGCGTCCACAATGCCATACGTGTTGTAGGGGCTGTGGTGGTGGACCCAATACACGTACCACCGCATGGCGCCACGCGGTCCGAGTCCCCAGGGGTTCTGCTCCAAGGCCCAGAAGCCGCTGCGGTACAGGGCCCAGCGAATCGTCATCGAACCCGGAGCGACCCCTGCGGGCAGATTGGTCTGGATGTGTGTCAGGCCTGTCACCAAGTCCGGGAGCCGCGCCAGCTTGGAGAGCGCCAGCGGCAGATGGCTGGCCGGTCCCTGGTGGCGGGCCCACACAATGAGGGCGGCCATGACGGCGACGAGGGCGGCCAGCCCCGCGACAGCCCACCGGCGGGCGCCGGCGGTCAGCACGAACGGCAGGGCCAGTAGGTCCACCAGCACGGCTACCTCGCCGCCGCGGGACCCCGTCTTCAGGAGGATGTAAAACAGCAGGAGGGTCACGAGCGCGGCGGCCGGCACGGCCCAGCGCCGCAGCGCGGGCCGCCGAAACGCGGTCGGCCAAAACCACACCAACGGCAGCAGCAGGCCCAGCGCGGTGCCGAGGTCGTTGGGATTGAAGTAAAACACCGAGGGAATGGGGCGCCCTGCCACGGACGACGGCCCCAGGTGATGCCCGGTGTGCATCTCCCAGAACCCAATCACGATGGTGGCCACCCAGGCCACCGGCAGGCCAATTTGCCAGAACCGCCGAATGTACAGCGGGTGGCGCGCCAGCACCCAAGCCGCCACCAAAAGGAGCCAGCC
Organism: Bacillota bacterium; assembly: GCA_021820465.1. Lineage (GTDB taxonomy): Bacteria > Bacillota > Sulfobacillia > Sulfobacillales > JAIMBI01 > JAJZWV01. The sequence goes on along the minus strand of JAKADP010000018.1, from coordinate 31,271 downwards.
GCCAATCTGGGTTTCCGTGTAGTACTGGGTGAGGCTGTCGTGGGGCGCGTGCACCAGATACGAAATCAGCACCCACACCAGCCAGGCGGTGTAGATGCCCACCACCCACTGCCCGGCGGGGCGAAGCCGCCACCAGAAGTAGAGGGCGGCTAAGGGGAGGGGGATCGCCACCACCTTCTCCAGCACGCTCACGAGGGACTGGCCTGGCAGGCCGGGGATGAACAGATATCCCTCGAACAGCGCGCTGGTGAGAAAGATCCACAGCACCACGTGCGCCGCGGTGCTGAGGCGCTGGCCCATGGGCGAGGTGGGCATGCCCGTGTTTGTCATGCCGCTAGCATATCAAAGCAGGGAGCAACAGGAATCGCGCCGGGCGTGGGGAGGGCGGGCAGGAGTGCCGGCGGCGCCGGCGCGGACCGAACCAGGTGCCCGCTTGCGTGCCGTCCCTGCCACGCATGCCCGCAGAGAGCTGAACGGGCTGGCTCCGCTGGCGCCGCGCCACAGGCCGCGCGGGGGACAGTATCAGGCAGCGTGGGCTCCGCCCATTTTATGTGCGCGTTGGGCTGCGATCCGACGCGTCGCTTTGGCTGGTGGCGTTACACTGAGGGCAGCAGGGGGGGATGCCCGTGGCCGCATCGACGCTGAGTCCGGCGCTGCTCGCGCAGCTCCAGGGCGAAGAGTTCATCACGTCGCCGTATCCCGTGTATCGGAGACTGCGCGAGGAGGCGCCTGTGGCGTGGGTGCCGTGGTCGGAGGACGGGGGGCAGTGGTGGATCACGGACTACGCCACGTGCGCCGAAGCGCTGCGGGACAGCCGATTCTCCAAGGACATCGTGAAGCGGTTCCAGCCCGAGGAGGCCACACCCATCGACCGCTCGATGCTGTTTCGCGACCCGCCCGCCCACACGCGGCTGCGCAACCTGGTCAATCGGTCGTTTACGCCCCGCACCATCGAGCGGCTGGCGCCGCGCATTGAGGCGCTGGTGGAGGAGCTCTTGGACGGAATGGATCGGGAGGGCAGCGGAGACTTCATGGCGGAGTTTGCGATGCCGCTGCCCGTCACGGTGATTGCCGAGCTGTTGGGGGTGCCTCCGCAGGACCGGCCCGCCTTTCGCCGGTGGAGCGCCGACCTGATCGGCGCCAGCGATGCCACCCACCAGAGCGAGGGAGGCTATGAGGCGGCGCTGGCGGCGGAAGCCGGCATCGCCCAGTACTTTCGGGATATGATGGCCGAGCGGCGGCTTCGGCCCACCGAGGACCTGACCAGCCTGCTGCTGCAGGTGCACGACGAGGAGGACCGGCTGGACGAGGGCGAGCTGTTGGGCATGCTGACCCTGCTGCTGGTGGCCGGCCATGAGACGACCGTCAACCTGTTGGGCAACGGCCTGGCGGCGCTGGTGGAGCACCCCGACGCGTGGGAGCGGCTGCGCGCCACGCCGAGCTTGGCGGAAGGTGCGGTCGAGGAGATGCTGCGCTACGATGCCCCGGTCCAGCGGGCCACGTTCCGCTGGACCGTCGCGGCGACCGATGTGGCCGGCGTGGCGATCGGCGAGGGGGCGTCGGTGGCCGTGGTGATTGGCTCGGCCAATCGCGACGGGGAGGCGTTTGCCGACCCGGACCGCTTCGACATCGGGCGCACGCCCAACCGCCACCTGGCATTTGGCCGCGGCATTCACTTTTGCCTCGGTGCGCCGCTGGCGCGGCTCGAGGGGCGCCTGGCGTTCGCGGCGCTCACCCGGCGGTGGGCCGGGGCGACGGTGGCCGGCGGATCCGTGCGGCGGCCCAACACGGCCTTTCGCGGATATCGGATCCTGCCGATTCACATCCGCCGCTGAAAATCTGGCCGTGGGCGGTAACAAAGCGGGTCCGTCGGCGTCTATGCGGATAAGGGGGTGGGGGCACGCGCCCAAGCGACGAGGCGGGGGCCATTTTGGCTTGGCGGCGGTCGGTCGATCGGCTGTACCGCGACCAGTTCGACGCCTTGGTGCGGCGCGCCCGCTGGCTGGTGGGCGAGGATGCGGCCGAAGACTTGGCCCAGGAGGCGTTCGTGCGCCTCTGGCACACGCCTCCCCGAGAGCCCGCCCACATGGTGCCGTACCTGCGGGTGATTCTGGCCCGGCTCGCCACCGACTGGTGGCGCCGCGGTGGCCAAGGGCCCGGCGTGGGAGACGCGGCCGGGGCCGTCGCTCCCGAATTGGGCCCCGAAGCCCAGGCACTCCGCGGCGAGGCCTGGCAGGAGGTGCAGGGGGCGCTGGAGAAGCTGCCCGAGCGGGATCGCCAGGCGCTGTGGATGCGGGCGGCCGGGTTCCCCTATCGAGACATTGGAGCGCGGCTGGGCATTCCCGCCGGACAGGTGGGCGTGGTGCTGTGGCGGGCGGTGCACAAGGTTCGCGGATACGTGGCGGATACGTCGGACCACCTCCCGAAGGGGGACCGCCAGGGAGAAAGGGGGCATCGGCCGTGAGCGTGATGAGGACAAGTGGTGGTGGCTGTCCCGAGGCCTCAATGTGGATGGCGTACTGGGATGATGAGCTCACGCCGCTCCAGACGGAGGCGGCGGAGCGCCACCTCGCGGCCTGCGCGGGGTGTCGGGCGCAGTTGAAGGACTTGGCGGGTCGGCTGGCAGCGGTCGACCCGATGGGGGGCGCCCCGGCGGCGGCCGGCTGGCGAATCTCCCGCCCTCAAGCCCGCAGGGCGCTGGGCGCAGCGGCGGCCGCCGTGCTGCTGGCGGTGGTGGCCCTGTCCCCCAATGCTCGGTCCGCGATGGCCAGCGTGGCGCACACCTACACGGTGAGCCACCTGCAGGCGGTATCGGTGACGAGGAGCGAGATGGAGACCATGCTTCAGCAGGTCACGCGCCACGGCCACGCGTCGCTTGCGCGGTACGGGAGCGTCAGCGAGTCGGGGCTGCGCAAGAAGCCTGAGGCGCTCCCGGCCGGGGCGGTGACCCAGGCCACGGGTCTGCCCAACATGTGGCCCGCTGGCCTCGCGATGCCCGCCACAGCGCTTGTGGGCACGGGTGGGCATGTGACGGTCGAGTTGCACGTGCAGGCGCTCAACGCCCTCATCCTCGATGAGGGGGGCAGCCATCTTTTCCCGGCGGCGCTGTCGGGGGTGCCGTTTACGGTGCAGGTGCCGCCGCGGGCGCTGTGGACCGGTGCGGCCGGCACGAATGCGGCGGGGGTGGCCGTGGTGGAATCCCAGGTGCCGACGCTCGTGGTGCCGGGCGGGGTGAGCACGCGGCAGGTGTGGTCGGCGGTGCAGGGGCTGCCGTTCCTGCCGGCCTCGGTATCGCAAGCGCTGGCGGCTATGCCGACGCCGGGCGCCACGGCGCTGGTTCCCGTGGGCGGCGCCAGCCAGGGCGTGTCGTTCCAGGGGCATCGCGCCGTCGCCGAAAAGACTCCGAAGGGCTGGGTGCTGCTGTACCTGCACGGCAAGACGCTGGTCGCGCTGTACCGGGCCGGCTCCGGCGGCATGAGTGCGGTCCAGTTTGTGAACTGGGCGACCCGCATCTATCAGTGAGCCGCGCGAGCCGCGCGAGCGCGGTGCACACCTTGTCGCTGTCCAAGCACTACGGGCCGCGGGTGGCTGTCCACGATGTCAGTCTGACCGTCCGCGCCGGCGAAATTTTCGGCCTCTTGGGGCCCAACGGCGCCGGCAAAAGCAGCTTCGTCAAAATGCTGGTGGGGCTCATCCGCCCCACGGCAGGCCAGGCGCGGATCCTGGGTCAGCCGCTAGAGGATCCGGCGGTGCGCCAACAGCTCGGGTACCTGCCCGAGCTGTTTCGCTACCCCGCCTGGCTGTCGCCCTACGAGGTGCTGAACTTTCATCGGGCGCTGCTGAAGCGGCCCGCGTGGAGCCGCGCGGCGGCCGATGCGCTGTTGGAGCGCGTCGGCCTGTTGGGCCGCGGGGCGCACCGGATTGGCTCGTTCAGCAAAGGGATGCAGCAGCGCTTGGGATTGGCGGTGTCGCTGGTGGGGGAGCCCCGGCTGCTGTTTTTGGACGAACCCACCTCGGCCCTGGACCCGCTGGGGCGGCACCAGGTGCATGCACTGCTGCAAGCGCTGAGGGACGAAGGCGTGACGGTGTTTCTGAACAGCCACCTGCTGGCGGACATGGAGACGTTCTGCGACCGCGTGGCGCTGTTGAACCAGGGGGAGCTGCTTCACGTCGGCGCCGTGAGTGCCGCGATGCGCGCGGAGCCCCGGTTTCACATCGGGGTCGACGCGCTGCCGCCCGCAGCTCGCGCGGCGCTGGGGCCGCGGCTGGTGCCGGACAGCGTCATCGCCACCGTCACGGGGCTCCGCCTCACGGTGGCCGTGGACCGCCCGGACTTGCCGGCCGTGCACCGCACCCTGCTGGAACACGGCGTGGCGGTCTATGAAGTGGAGCCAGTCACGACGCATCTGGAGGAGTGGTTTCGCACCATGGTGGCCTCGGATGGTGCGGCCGCTCCCCCGGAGGCTCGCTGATGGCGGTCGTGGTGCAGGCCACCCTGGTGGAAATCTTGCGCAAGCGTCTGGTGCTGGTGGCAGCACTGGTGGCGCTCCTGTTCTTCGTGCTGTACGAATGGGGCATCTCCGAGCTGGCCCACGCCCCCGGCACCGCCGGGCTCCCGCCTGAGGCGGTGGCGGTGTCCGTCTTGTACGTGGGCATGTTCTTCTCGTATCTCATGACGGCGCTGTTCAGCGTCTTCTCCATGGCGGGCGCGATTCGCGGGGAAATTGACGATGGCACGCTCCTGGCCGTTCTGCCGCGCCCCGTGCCCCGCTGGCAAATCCTCGCGGGCAAGTGGATTGGGTTTGGGATTGTTGGCAGCGCCTATGCGACGTGCCTGGCGGGTGGCCTGATTCTCCTGGTGCACGTGACGTTTGGATACCCTGGAGCGTCGCTCGGCCTCGTGGCCGCCTGGCTCGCGTTCATGGGCCTCGTGTGGATCATCGGCGCGGTGACGCTGTGTGGATCCGTCGGCCTGTCGCCGCTGAGCAATGGTGTGGCCGTGATGGGGCTCTTCTTCGTGGCGCTGCTGGGGGGATCCCTGATGCAGATCTTGCCGGGACGCGCCCTGCCCCATGCGGTGACGGTCTTTGGCACCATTACCCGACTGGTGTTTCCGGTAGACGGCATCTACCGCTGGGCGCTGTACATGGTGGCCAGTCGGGCCGTCACCCAAGTCCCGCCAGCCTTTTTGGGGCCGTTTGGCCCATGGCCCGTGCCCAGCGTCGCCTTTCTGATTTATGCCGCGCTGTACACCGTGGCCATCCTGGTACTGGCCAGCTATCTGCTGCACCGCCGCGACGTGTGAGCGCCGCGGCGGCGGCTGACGGCTCGACACCCCTCAGGGCTCACGCCAGCCGTGGTCCAGCCGGTTCGGGTCTTCGTGGCCCGCCCGTCAGTCCCAGCCCCGGAGAAACGCCTCCAGGCTGTCGGCCGTGGCGGCCAACTCGAGCCCCCGATCCAGTTGGTCGGCATCGTCCATGCGCGCGATGCGTGTCCCGATGGGGTCCGCCGCCTCGCCAAAGCGCGCGCGCAGGACGCGGACGAGGGCCAAGCGCCGGCCCTCCACTTGGCCCCGCGCCTCTCCCCGGGCCTCTCCCCGAGACTCGCCTCGCGCCTCGGCCGCCTCGGCTTCCTCCACCAGCACGTCCAAGACGGATCGCATGCCCCGCACCTCCTTCAGTGATTCTAGCACCGCCACCGCCACCGCTGCGGGTGCCATCCCCAGGACGCACGCCAGCGCGGCCGCCGCCCACTTCGCCGGCAGGGCCAGCGCCATCTCCGCTGCCTGCCGCACTCGGTGCTCCACCGCCACGTCCCAGCCCGCCATGTGTGGCCAGAAGCCCACGTCCAGCACATCTGCCCCGGTCCAGCCCGGGTCCCGGGCGGCGCGCTTCGCCTGGAGCCGTGCGCCCGTGGCCCGGGCATCCCGCGCGCCCACGTACTCCCGCCGCAGCCCGAACTGCAGCGCCCCTCCGTCCACACGGTCGCCGCGTGTGACGGGAGGGCCCAGCTGCAGCACCAGCGTCCTGAGTGGACGGTGGTGCTGCACCCAGAGCCGTGTTGCGTACATCAAAAACCGGTCCAGCGACCCATCGTCACTGCTTTCTAGCTCCAGATCCAAGATCCACCCGTCTGACGTGATGAAGACGCGATCCGCGTGGCGGTCGGACGTGTCCACCATGGGCAAATCTGCCGGGAGCGAGCCGACAATGGGGGGCAGCCCCCCTAGCCAGGTGGGCAGATGCTCCCGGAGCGCCTCGGTGAACACTCGCTGGGCAATGTCTTTGTGATTGTGTGGCCACCCTGATGGCATCCCCGCCACCCCTTCCCCCATGCCGCGACCGCATGCGCTCCATATGGCGAGCCAATAATGCGAGTCACTTGGGCAGGGCCCACAGCAGCCACTATTAGGAAGGGGGTAGCGATATAGGACGAATCGCCAAGGGCCAGAGCAATTGTCAACTGAAGTGTATCACAAGTGCGGTGGGCGAGACAGCCCGCGGAAACAAAATTCCGTCTTGGCGGCCGCCAGCGGCCCCGGGCGCCGTTTGTCCCCGAAAAGCGGAGAGGGCGCTGAGGCTCTGCGCGGCTATCGGCGAGCGGTCGGCAGGAATCGCGGCGCCCCTGTGGAATTCGCATCGGGAAGTGGCGGGGAAGGCAGGTGAGCGGGTGGCGGAGAAGACAGCGCTAACGCTGGAGGAGGTTGTCAGTCAGCGCTTCGTGCGCGAGATCGCCCTAGCGCCGGATGGTCAGCGGGTGGCCATGGTGGTGCAGTCGTTTCGGGCGCGTGAAGACGACCGCGTCGAGCATCTTTACCTGGCGCCGGTGACGCCGGATGGGCCGGGCGAGCTTCACCAGCTGACGCGCGGTGTGGGGCACGACGGATCGCCGGCCTGGTCTCCCGACGGCCGGCAGCTGGCTTTTTTGTCGACACGGCCGGACGACCTCGAGGTGGCGGCCGCAAAGCCCGCTGACGAGGGCGAAGGAGCAGAGGCCGACGACCGGGCTCAGGTGTGGGTTCTGGACATGGCGCTGGGCGGCGAGGCCCGGCAGATCACACGGCGGCCCGAAGGCGTGGAGGCGTTTCAGTGGTCTCCCACCGGGGAGGAGATGGTCATCGCGTCGCGCGCACCCACCCCGGCGCAGGTGGCGTATCTCAAGGCGATTCGGGACAAGAAGCATCCCGCGCCTCTCGTGCTGAACCGCGTCCAGCACAAATTTGATGGCGCGGGGTATCTCGACGACGTGCAGACACACCTGTTCGTTGTGGAGGTGGCCACACGACAGGAGCGCCCGCTGACGGGGGGCCCGGCCAGCGAGCGCCATCCTGAGTGGTCGCCCGACGGGCAATCGATTCTCTTTGCGTCCAACCGCACGGGCGACCCGGACAACAACGCCCGCGTCGACCTGTGGATCGTGGCGGCCGACGGCACAGGGGTGAGGCGGCTCACTCGGGGCGACGTGGGGGCGAGCGGCGCGCGGTTCAGCCCGGATGGGCGGCAGGTCGCGTTCATTACCGGGCGCCATCCGGAAAACAGCTACGAGGTGTCGCACGTGGCGGTGGTCAGCGTGGCGGACGCCACCGCCGTCGACGACCTGAGCGCCTGCATCGGGGTGGGCTGGTCGACCGTGGGCGGCGTCGTGCCCGATGGGCTGGAGGGGCAAGACCCGGTTGGAGCCGCCCGTGTGTACCCGGTGCCTCTGGGCGCCACCACGATGCGGATCCTGACGGAGGGGATTCCCGGTCCGGTGGCCGGATCCCTTCGCTGGGTCGACGACGAGCACCTCTGGGCCGTAGCGGCGGACCACGGTCAGTGGCGCGTCTTGGCCGTCAGTGCGGTGGACGCCCGCTGGCAATTCATCGCCCCGCGGGAGCGCCTCGGGTCGGTGATGGCGCTGGACTGGGCCGCTGGCACCGGCGTGATGGTTTGGGACCGCGCCGACACCGCGGCGGAGGTGTGGCGCGTGACGGATGCGGGGGAGGCTGCTCGCCTGACGGCGGTGCACGACCCGTGGCTGGCCCGCCATCAGGTGTCGATTCCTCACTGGATTCAGTTTGAGAGCCCGGCCGCCGGGACCGACCGCGTGGAGGGACTGGTGTTTTTCCCTCCGGGACTGACACCGGCTGACGCGTCCCGACTGCCGCTCCTGCTGTCGATCCATGGGGGCCCCATGGCCTTCGACGCCCCCACCTTCGGCTTTGACGAGCAGTATTGGGCGGCGCGCGGGTACCTGGTACTGCAGGTGAACTACCATGGCTCCACGTCGTATGGGGAGGCGTTCTGCCGGTCGATTCAGGGCGACTGGGGCTGGCGCGAGCACGCTGACGTCATGGCCGGCGTGGACTTCGTGGTGGACAAGGGCTGGGCGGATCCCGCGCGGCTCTACTGCACCGGGTTTTCGCAGGGCGGCATCATGACCAACTGGGCTGTCGGCCATACCGACCGGTTTCGGGCGGCGGTCAGCGAGCACGGCATGTGGGACTATGTGACCGCGTACGGCACGGACGACTGCCACCTGTGGTGGCAGGACGACTTGGGCGTTCCGTGGCAGAATCAAGCCACCTATCGGCGGGTTGCGCCAGAGAGTGGCGTGGAGGCGATTCACACGCCGCTCTTGATCCTGGCGGGGGAGCTGGATTGGCGCTGCCCGCTGACGCAGTCGGAGCAGCTGTATCTGTCTCTGAAGAAGCGGGGCGTGCCGACCGAGCTGGTGGTGTATCCCGGCGAGCATCACGCCATCACGAAGCCCAAGCGCTGGCGCGATCGCCTGGAGCGCCTGGATGCTTGGCTCGCACGGTACGGGGGCATCCCCGCGCCGGCGGGCGGCGAGGCGGATCGCGCCTCGTCATAGGTCCGGCGGCGCCTCCTGAAAGCCGGCCTCGGCCGATTCCGCGGGCATGAAGTGGTCCTGCAGCGCGCGCTTGATGCCGGGGCGACTGCCAAACACCAGCAGAACTGCGGCTTCGCGCGCAAGCCGCTCGGCTGGATCCCCCGACAGGGCTGCCCGGCTTCCCCGGGCCACCCCCACGGCATGGGCCGCCTGCACGGCCAGGGCGGACGCGGCCGCGCGCGCCGCCGGCATGTCCGCTGCAGTGGCCGTGTCCAGGCGCTCGCGGCAGCGGCGAAGGGCTTGGTCCAGCGGCGTGGGGCCCAACAGCAGGCAGCACCGGCGCACAAGGCCCAGAGCCAGCGAGCCATTGCGGCGGAGGCCCTCGCCCTCCGGGCGCGCCTCCACCGGAACCTGGGACACGAGCCGGCCACCGCCGACGAAGACACCGTCAAACCGCAGGTGGACGGTGGCGCTGGCGTTCATGGCCGACAAGCGCGCGGGTTCGACAGCGAGGCCCGGGTGCGGCTCGGCGTCCAGCACGAGGGAGGCGACGGTGTCGTGGGGCCCCCGGGCCGTGACCAGCAGCAGATCGACGAGGCCCCAGCCGCTCACCCACGGCGCTTCGCCGTCGAGGCGCCATCCGCCCGCGGTGGGGGTGGCCAGCAGGCGAGGGGGCCCGGGCATTAAGCCGACCAGCGCGATGCCGCCTTTGAGCGCACCCGCTGCCACGTCGGGCAGCCACGCGCGGAGGTTCGCGGGCGCCGCGGGGTCCAGGAGGCTTTGCAGGAGGCGAAAGTGCTGGATCCACACGAAGGTGGACCCCAGGCAGCCCGACGCCAAGTCCTCCACCACGGTGGCCAACTCGTGGGGCGTGAGGCCGAGGCCCCCCTGGGCGCGGGGGGCTAGGGCCCCATAGAGGCCGAGGCGCCCCAGCGCGTCCAAGTGCGCCGCGGGAATCGCCGACGCCCGATCCACGTCACCCGCATCGCGCCAAAATTGTTCCACCACCTCCGGCAGCCCGTCCACGGATGCCCGCGGAGGGCCGAGCCTGGAGAAGCCGCCCACACGGTCCGCCACCTGGTCCACCTCCCGCCCGCCACCCCTTCAGCATAACGCTTCGGGCCCGAGGGGAGGGCGCCGGCTCCCTGTGGCTAGCCGGCGAGGTGCTGGCGCACGGCCGCCACCACCTGGCTGGCGGTGAGGCCGGAGGCATCGACAATCGGGGCAGGAAACTGGATGGTGGCCACTCCCATCACATGATCGTCCAGACCGTCCAGCACCACTACGTCGGCCGACGCGGCGCTGGCATCGTCCGCCTCGACCACCCGAAAGCCGGCCGCCCTCAGCGCCTCGCCAAAGCGGGACAAATCGCGATCCAGAGCCACCAGCGCGTCAGCCATCGCATCCCCTCCCGCGATAGGGTGCCCAAGCGGCGGCGGGCGCAAAACGCCTGCACCCGCCGTGGGGCGGGTGCAGGCGGCTGTTCCAGGCGCTCAGGCGCCGATGCTGCTGGCCGGGGCGTCCTGGTATTGGGTGGCGGCCGTAGCATCGACCCCGCGAGCCATCTTAGCCGCGTTGAAGATCCACGTGAGCACCACCGTGACCAACAGGTTGGCCAGCGTGGCCCAGACGGCGGCGTACACCGGCAGCACCAAGCCCCCCACCTGCAGGGGGAAGATGGACACGAATCCCTGCGAGGCAGCCATCGCCGTGCCGATGACCATGCCCACCAGCCAGCCGACGAGGAGCGCGGAGCGGTGGAACCAGCGCGTGTACAGGCCCAGGAGCACGGCGGGCAGGGTTTGCAGAATCCAGATCCCGCCCAGGAGCTGCAGGTTGATGGCATACGTGAGCGGCAGCGCCAGGATGAACACCACGGCGCCCAGCTTCACGACCAGCGACACGAGCTTGGCCACGCGCGACTCGTCCGCGGTGGTGGCGGTGGGCTTGAAGTACTCCTTGTAGATGTTGCGCGTCCACAGGTTGGACGCGGCAATCGACATGATCGACGCGGGCACCAGCGCCCCGATGGCGATAGCCGCAAAGGCGAACCCTGCAAACCAAGCGGGGAACTCCTTCAGCAGCAAGAGGGGCACCACCAGCGAGGATACTTTGGTGTGAATGCCGGCAGCCAGCGCGAAGTAGCCGAACATGGCGATGAACAGCAGCAGGATCGAGTACAGCGGCAGGAACACGGCATTGCGCTTGATCGCCCTCTGCCCCTTGGAGGCCAGCACGCCCGTGATGGCGTGGGGGTACATCAGCAGCGCGAACGCCGAACCCAGTGCCAGCGTGGCAAAGGCCCAGTAGCCCTTCGGTCCCAGGAAGATGGACGCCGGCTTGGGAGCGGCCAGCAGGTGCGTGTTGGCCACCGCGAAGATGTGCCCGAATCCGCCGAGCCGGGCCGGGATGACAATCAGCGCCACAATCACCGTGATGTAAATCAGGGTGTCCTTGATCACCGCCGTGGTGGCGGGGGCGCGCAGGCCCGAGGTGTACGTGTAGGCCGCCAGGATGCCGAACGCGATAATCAGGGGCAGGTCGTGCATGATGCCGGCGCCGGTCACGCCCATGGCCTCGAGGACCACTTGGATGCCCAGCAGCTGCAGCGCAATGTACGGCAGCGTGGCCAGGATCCCGGTGATGGCAATGGCCAGGCTTAAGCCGCGGCTGTCAAATCGGCCGCGGACGAAGTCGGCCGGGGTGACGTAGCCGTTGGCCTGGCACACGGACCACAGGCGAGGCATCACGACGAACAGGATGGGGAACACGACGATGGTGTACGGCACCGCGAAGAAGCCGGTCACGCCAGCCCCGTACACCAGCCCCGGCACGGCGATGAACGTGTACGCCGTGTAAAGGTCCCCGCCAATCAGGAACCAGGTGATGAAGGACCCGAAGCGGCGGCCCGCCAACCCCCACTCCTCCAAGAGCGACAGGTCGCCTCGGCGCCACCGCGCGGCCCAGAAGCCCACAACGGTGACCAGCGCAAACAGAATGACAAACACGATGAACGCAGACCAGTTCATGTGGCAACGCTCCTTGGCCGGCTAGCTAGCCGGTAATGGCGAAGACAATGGCCGAGATGATTCCCACGAGAACGACCCACACCAAGAGGTACCAGTACAAAAACGGAAACCCCGCGACAATGGGGTGGGCGTGAGCATAGAACGGCGGCCACAACGTGCCAATAAAGGGAAGCAGAAACAGCCAATACCATTGCTTGGACCGCGGGCGGGAGGACTTGCCGTCCACCGTCATCCCTCCTCTGCCGGCTTCGCCGGCTTGTGAACTTGGGCGCCGCGCCTTGGTCGGGCGCCTCAGCCGAAGAAACGAAGTAATGGTACGAGAGCCGGGTAACTAACAGAATCGTCCCACAGCGGTGGTTCACTCGTCAAGCACAATCTCCCAGATGGCCAAGCCTCTGTAGGCACGTTGTCCCCGTGGGGCCCGAGAGGGTACGATGGAGGCGGAGAGGGTGGATTTTCTGGCCGGCGGGCGTGGCCGCACGGGCAAAGGCGAGGGTGATCCCAGCGTGGAACCAATTTTGTTTGTCCTGACCGGCCCGTCGGGCGTCGGCAAGGGATCGGTCATGCGCCGGCTCTTGGAGCAAGTGGATCGGCTCAGCAAGGTAGTGACGTTTACCACCCGTGCGCCGCGCGATGCGGAGCGGGACGGGTTTGACTACCACTTCGTGCCGGTGCCGACGTTCCTGGACCTGGTGCACAAGGGTCAGCTGTATGAGTATGAGCAAGTGTATCGGGACCACTACTACGGGTCGCCCGTCCATCTGTTTGTGCCGGGGCACGACGCGCTGGTGGAGCTGGACTACAAGGGCCACCGCAAGTACCGGAGCCGGCACTCGGACGTTGTCTCCATCTTCCTGCTGCCGCCCAGCTTGGATGAGCTGGAGCGTCGCATTGTGGCCCGGTCGCAGGTGCAGAACCTGCCCAATCGCATCTCGAACGCCACGGTGCAGCTGCGCCATGCCGGAGAGTACGACTACGTGGTGGTGAACGATGACCTGCCCGCCTGTGTGGACCGAGTGGCGCGGATCATTGAGGTGGAGCGGATTCGGCGCGACGGGCGCCGCCGCCTGCGCGAGGTGATGGCGCCCACCACGCCGCCCCCGCCCTGATGCGCATTCTGCTGGTGGCCAATGGGGCCAGCATTCACACCACGCGGTGGCTTCGGGGACTGGCCGCCCGCGGGCACGAGGTGGCGCTGGCGACGGACGTGCCAAGCGGACTGCCGGTCCGTCAGTTTCCCCTGAGCGCCCTCACTCGGGGCCGCCTGAATCTCTGGACGTTGGTTCGGCAGCTCCGGTCGGCTATGGCACAATTTCAGCCCGAGGTGGTGCACGCGCACTACGTGTCGCACTACGGCCTCCTGGCGGCGCTGGCGCGCGCCCACCCGCTGGTGGCGTCGGCGTGGGGCGCCGACGTCGAGGTGTTTCCCCGCCGCACGGCGCTCAACCGCCGGCTCCTGCGGCTGGCGCTGGGCCGGGCTGCGGTGGTCACGGCCACCAGCCACCACCTGGCGCGGGTGACGCGCGCGTACCTTCCGCCCGGCGCGGCGTGTGTCGTCGTGCCCTTTGGCGTGGATACCGATAGGTTTCGCCCGCCGGATCGGGTGCCCGCCGGTCTGCCCCTCATCGTCTGCAACAAGCACCTGGAGCGCGATTATGGCATCGACGTCCTGGTGGAGGCGCTGAGCCGCCTGGCGGAGACGCCGTGGCAGGCGGTTGTGCTGGGAGAGGGATCGGAGCGCGGCGCGCTCACCGCGCAGCTGGCGGCGGCTGGCCTCCGGGACCGGGTGCGGCTCGCGGGGCGGGTTGCCCCGGACACGGTGGTGGAATGCCTCCAGGCGGCGCAGCTGGCGGTGTATCCCTCGCGGCGGGAGTCGTTTGGCGTGGCGACCTTGGAAGCCGAGGCCGTGGGCCTGCCCGTGATAGCCACGCGTGTGGGCGGCTTGCCGGAGGTGGTGGAGGAGGGGGTGACCGGATGGCTGGTGGAGCCCGACAACCCGGCCGCCTTGGCGGCCGCCATGGCCAGCGTGCTGGCCGACCCCGCGGGCGGCCGAGCCATGGGGGCTCGCGGCCGCCAGTGGGTGGAGGCGCGCTACACATGGGATGGGGCGCTCACCGCCATGGAATCCGTGTATCAGTCGGCCCGGCGATGACGTCGCGAGCGCCGCGGTGACGCCGGCTTGGTGGAATGCCGTCGATGTGTGGCGGGTGGAGCGGACGGCCCAGGGCGTGGTGGTGCACGCCGCGCTGGCGCTGGTGTACTGTCCGGTGACGCTGTCCTCGGCCGGCTGGCAGCAGCTGGCCGGCCAAAGCCCGCGGATGCGCCGCGCGGTGCTGGGGCGGCTCTTGCGCCAGGCACGGGACCAGGCGGGGGTGGTGCCTCTGGGAGGCATCGCCGCGGCCGACGACCAGGTGGCGGCCGCTCTGGACGCCGAGCGAGCGGATCCTGGCGGCGTGGACTAGGCTTGAGGGCCCCAAGCGCCGCCTGGCGGGGGCGTGGGCAGGAGGAGGGTGAGCGTGCCAATCGGATCCGGAGCGCCGGGGGCGGGAGCCACCGAGGCGCTCGTCATGGGGCTGGTCGTGCTGTGGGCGCTGTCCCGGCAGTTTCGCACGCGGGTGTTTCGCCTCGAGCGGGCGGTGGTGACTCCCATCGTGCTGGCCGTGCTGACCGCCGTCGCGTGGCCCCCGATGCGGCTCACCGCGAGCGAGGTGGGGGTCACCGCCGGCACGGCGGCGTTTGCCCTGGTGGCGGGCTACGTGCGGGGTCGGGCGGTGCGGATGGAGCGGGGGCCGGGGGGGCAGGTGCTCAGCACGGGAGGCTGGGGCACGGTGGCGATCTATCTCGGGACGCTGGGCCTGCATCTGGCGCTGGATGCCGTGTTTCATGTGACGAATGCGCGGCTGCTGGAAGCCAGCCTGCCGCTGTACCTGGTGGCCCTCATGGCCGGCCGGCTGGCGGCCATGGTGCCCCGCGCCCGCGCGCTGGGGCCCAACCCGCCGGCCGGCTGACGCCGCGCGGGGCTCCGCCCTAGGGGAACTCCCACACCGCTGCGGTGATCCCCTGCGCCGTCTGGCCCCCCGCGTACCACAGCTTGCCGTGAAACGCGGTGAGCGTGCCGTCGGTGGTGGCCAGCGGCAGACTGGGCCCCGGGTGCCAGGTTTTCGTCGCCGCGTCATACACATACGAGGCGGCGCTGTTGCCGCTCGGCGTCTGGCCCCCCACCACCCAGAGGCGGCCTGACAGCACGGCGGCGCCGGCGTAGGCCAGCGGCGTGGGTAGCGACGGCCAGGTGGAGACCTGGCCGGTGACGGGGTTGACGGCGTAGACGGCCGCCGACTCGCCGGTCGGCGTGCGGCCCCCCGCCACGACAATCTGGGAGCCGTCGACCGTGATGGCCGCATACCGGAGCCCGACGGGCAGCACCGCCGCGACCGACAGGGCCTGGCCCGCTGTCCACTGAAACACTTTGTCGTTGTAGACGGTGCCGGTATACCCTCCCACCAGGTAGATGCGTCCGGCGACGGTGACGGCGGTGAGATCGGACAGCGGCTCGGACAGGGGGGCCGGGCTCAGGACGGTGCCGCCCCCGGCGAGCGGCACAGCCTGCACCGTGCTGACGGGCGCGACGGTGCCGCCGCCAAACAGGATGAGGTCCCCGCCGGTGACCACCGCTCCGGCATCATGCACGGGCGTGGGCAGCGAGACGGCAAGGCGGTTGGGGCCATAGGCCTGCACCGTACTGGACGACGTGGCGTCTAAGCCTCCCGCCAGGATGAGGTCTCCGTCGCCGACGGTGGCGGCTTGGCCGCGGGCGGGGGCTGACAGACTCCATGCGGCGCGGTGCCAGGAGCCGGCTTCGATGAGCGGCGCGCTGGGCGGTGCGGCGGCGGGCTTGCCCACGTGGGGCGATGGCGCCGCCGACGGCGTGGCTGGGGCACGATGCGCCAGGATCCGCGGCAGCATCCCCACCAGGACCAGCACCACCACGATGGACAACAGCAAGCGGGGGCGAAATCGGTAGCGCCTCCTCATGACGTCTCGAGGCTCCTCTCAGCAGGCAAAATCTATGTGACCCCCTCAGGCCAGATCGGCCTGGTCAATCGCATCGAGATGCACCGTGATCCACTGGGGCGGGGTCACATCGGTGCGCAGCCCGCGCACCGTGCGGCGGTCCAGCTGGTGCACCACCATCTCAATGCTGGCGCTGGGCCCCGCCGGGGCGTGCCCGCTCCGGTAGTGCAGGCGCACGGCGTGGCCGGTGCCCCACGCCCCGCGCACCACCAGCTCCACGAGCTGAGCCGCGCTGCCCGATGGCAGCGCCACCTGGTACGGCCCTCGCGGCGGGGGGCTCGGGCGGGGGGGCCGAGGCACGAGGTCGCCCCCCACCAGCTCTGTGCCCGCATCTTCAACGTCCTTGCGGCTGGTCAGGCCGGCCTTCTTGATGCGGCTCAAGAGCCGGCTGCCGGCCCCGGGCGCCGCCAGCAGCACCCGGTCTCCCACCTGTTCGGCCACCAGCGGACCCAGCACCTTTTTCAGAGCCGGCAGCGCCGCCGGGTCGCGCACCGTGACGACCGATGCGTTCAAGACCCGGACGGCCAGATTGCGGTGGTATCCATCGCGGATGTCGGCGGCCACGTTATCCGGCAGGTCGGTGGTGAGCAGCGTCTGAATCCGCCGCAGGATGTCATCGGCCGAAATTTCATAGTCGTGCGCCCGCTCGCGGGCCGCTGTGTCGCAGCGGTAAATCCACACCACGTCCGCCCGGTGCAGCGTGAGCACCTCCTCGGCCGACCACAGCAGGCCGAGCGGGGTTTCCTTGGGCACCATGATGTCGCCCGTCGGCTCCATGATGGCCCTCGGCGGCGACTCGGGTGCGAACCGGCCGTCGGCGACGGCACGGGCCTCAGCCGACAGCTGGACCCGCCCGTCTCGCACGGTGAGCCAGCCCAGCGCCACCCCCCGATTCACTGTGGCCGACGCCAAGCGCATGAGATTCTCCTGCACCGGGGCGGGCCGTCCGGCGCCGGCCAGCTCCATCCAGTCGCGGACCGTGAGGGTGGCGCCGGGCGGCAGTGCGGCGAGGCTATCCCCAATGAGCGTGCCCAGCGGCATGGCGGTCAGCTGGTGGGCGACGAACTGGCTCCATCGCTGCCAGCGGTGGGCCGGCGGAGCGGAAAAAAACTCGGGGGCGCCCGTGGTGACGTGCAGGCCCGTCCGCGCGGGGTCCGTCACCAGCAGGCCGGCATAGGATGCAAACTGAATGGCCGTCGACAGGCGCGCTTCGGGGGAGGCGGGATGGTCCCCCGTCAGCAGGGCCTGAGTGGCTTGCTCCCAGCGCTTGTACAGCACACCCTGCTGGGTGAGCCGGGCTCCCTGCCAGCGCACCTGGGCCAGCAGCCGAAACAGGTCCGTGAGCCACACCGGATTGGCCGGAAGGGGCTCGGGGACCGGTGGCGTCCCGACCGCCGCGCGCTGGGCTAGGCGGGGGGCGGCAATGAGGCGGCGCACCAGCGCGTGCGCCTCGGCGGGATAGGCGTACGACTGGGTGTAGAAGTTGTGGGTGAGCTGTGCGACCAGCCCGACATCGGCGAGGTGCTTGACGGCCGAGCCGGTGGATTCCGTGCGGACGACCGACTCCACGGGTATTTGGCCGCCCGCGATCCACAGTTGCCACAGCACGTCAGCGGCTTCGGGCGAGAGCGCGCGAAGGCGATCAGCCAAGTAGTCGGACCGGGACAGGCGGGCTGCCAAGGTTTCCGGGTCTGTGGAGCGCTCGCCCACGGCATCGGCAAGCCGCGCGCGGTCCTCGGCCGACGCGTGGCGTGCCCACTGCCGCCAGCCCTCCGTGGGCTGATACCCGCCAACAGCGGCGGCCCTCTCGATCATGGCCCAAGCCCCCTCTCTCCCGCGCCTTCGGCGGTCTTAGTCGCGGCCCGCGGCATCGGCATGGCCCGCGCGCCCCGCCAGCGGAATCACCGGCGTGCTGTCCTTCGGCAGCCCGTCCGCCGAGGCATGGCCAATCCGGTAGCGGTATCCCTGCTCGGTCAAAAAGAGCTGGCGCTTTTGCGCGAACTGCAGCTCCACGGTGTCCTGGCTCACGACCGTGTAGAAGTACGCCTGACCCCCGTTCGACTTGGGCCGCAAGATCCGCCCCAGCCGCTGCGCTTCTTCTTGCCGCGAGCCGAAGGTGCCCGACACCTGGACGGCGACGTTGGCATCGGGGAGGTCGATCGCGAAGTTGGCCACCTTGGACACCACCAGCCGCCTGAGCTCGCCCTGGCGAAATGCCTCGTACAGCGCCTCGCGGCGGGCCAGCGGCGTCTTGCCGGTGATGAGCGGCGCCGATAAATGCGCCGCCAGCTGCTCCAGCTGGGTCAGATACTGCCCGATCACCAAAACGAGGTCATCGCGGTGCTGCTCCAACAGCTCATCCACCACCGCTCGCTTCGCGGGGTTTTCCGCCGCGATCCGAATCTGGTCGCGATCCTCGGCCGCGGCGTATGCGTCGCGCACGGCGGCGGGCATGTCCACCCGAATCTCGTGGCACAGCGCCGGCGCGATCCACCCTTGCTGCTCCAGCTCCCGCCACGGCATGTCAAAGCGCTTAGGGCCAATCAAGCTGAAGACGTCCTCGGCGTGGTTGTCCTCGCGCACCAGGGTGGCGGTGAGGCCAAGGCGCCGCCGTGCCTGCAGCGACGCCGTCAGGCGAAAGATGGGGGCCGGCAGGAGATGCACCTCGTCGTAGATGATGAGGCCGAAGTCGGCGCGGTCCATGACGGGGAAATGGGGGTACGCGCCTTGGTGCCGATGGCTCAGCATCTGGTAGGTGGTGAGCGTCACCGGGGCCACTTCCTTGTGGCCGCTGGTGTATTCGCCAATCTGGTCGGGCCCGAGCGTCGTGCGCGTCAAAAGCTCCCGGCGCCACTGGTGCAGCGCCGCGACGGAGGTGGTGAGAATCAACGTGTGCGTCTGGACCTGCTCCATGACCCCCAGCCCCACAAGCGTCTTGCCCGCCCCGCACGGCAGCACGATGACGCCGCTTCCGGCCGACGCCCGGCCACCACCCCAAAATGCGTTGACGGCCGCCGCTTGGTAGTGGCGCAGCTGGAACGGCTGCCCCGTCGTGTCGATGGCGCGCAGCGCCAGCGGCAGGGGCGCCCCGGGCGAAAAGCCCGCGCGGTCGTCTAAGGGCCACCCCAGCTTCGCCAGCGCCTGCTTGAGCACCCCGCGGTAGATCGGGTCCACGGCGGCGCGCCGGTCGGAGACGCGCTGGCCCAGATAGGCGGCCAGCGCCGGGCGGTTGAGCAGGTCGGTCAACAGCGCCGGGTGGTCCGCCTCGATGTAGAGGTCCCCCTGCGCCTCCCGCAGCACGAGGCGGCCGAAGCGGCCCATCTGCTCGGTGATGAACACCTGCACCACCTGTGGCACGGGGTAGCGCGAGTGCTGGGCCAGCGCGCCCAAGATCACGGGGGCCGCCAGTCCCGACGCGGACGCGTTCCACAGCGACAGCGCCGTCAGCCGGTAGGTGTGCAGATGCTCGGGGCTTTTGACCAACTCGGCGAAGCTGGCCAGCACTTCCCGGGCGGCCTCGGCCTCCGGGTGCGCCACCTCGAGGAGGATGCTGCGGTCGCTCTGCACAATGAGTGGTCCCGTGCCAATCCCTCCTGCGGCAGCGGACGGGCAACTGAGAGGCGAGCCTCGGTCCGCAAGTTATCAGCGTATTTTACCGCAGTGTGCCGCGGGTGTCCTGAGCACTGGCTCAGAAGTGGCGGCGCTTTCGGAGCCGTCGAACGGCGCCAGCGCCGTTCGACCCTAATTCGGTGGCCGATGGGTCCGCTGTTCTGGCTCCAACGGCGCATATAGCCGGGCAGTCCGGCGAAGAGCGGCGCTAGAAAGCGCGGTGGAGCAGGCAAGTTGGTATAATCAGCGCGACCAAGTGGGCGCCAGCAGGCGGCGGAGGTGGCAGCATGGGAGAAGCGTCGACAGGCTCGCGTGTCGCACGCGACTACCTCTCGCTGACGAAGCCCGGCATCGTGCTGTGGCTGGTCATCACTGCCTACTGCGCCATGGTGGTGGGCTACCGGGGCGTTCCCCCGATTGGCATCACGGCCTGGATGGTCATTGGGCTCGGGCTGTCGGCCGGCGGCGCGCATGCCGTGAACATGTGGTATGACCGCGACATTGACCCCCTGATGGAGCGCACGCAGGATCGGCCGGTGGCGGCGGGGCGCATTCCCGCTCGCCGCGCGCTGCTCGTGGGGGTGGCTATGGGGGCGGCGGCGGTGCCCATCCTGGGCCTGGGAGTCAACTGGCTCACCGCCGCCGCGGCCCTGGCGGGCTATCTCTTCTACCTGTTCGTCTACACCTTTTGGCTCAAGCGCCGCACGCCGCAGAACATCGTCATTGGCGGCGCGGCCGGGGCGTTCCCGCCCGTGGTGGGCTGGGCGGCCGCCACGGGCCATCTCGGCTGGGCGCCGCTGCTGATGTTTCTGGTGATTGTGCTGTGGACGCCGCCGCACTTTTGGGCGCTCGCGCTGTACCGCCAAGAGGATTACCGCCGCGCCGGCATTCCCATGATGCCGGTCGTGCGGGGCGGCGCCCCCACGAAGCGCAGCATGATTCTGTACGCGGTTCTGCTGCTGGTCGCAAGCGTCCTGCTGTACTTCACGCGCGTGGTGGGCGAGCTGTACCTCGGCGCCGCGCTGGTGCTGGGGATATTATTTGTGCTGGCCACCGTGCGCCTCCTCCGGGAGCCGGACACCGCCGCCGCGTGGGCCAAGCGCACCTTCGGCTTCTCTCTGATTTACGTGGTGGCCCTGTTTGGCGCCATGGTGCTCAGCATTCGCTAGCGCCGCCGCAGCCCACAAGCGAAGGCGCCCCCACCGGAGTGGGGGCGCAGAGGGCCAACCGGGCGCCTTACCCGAGTTGCGCGAGGATTTTGTCCCACACGGCTTGGTCCACGGGCCCGTCCTGGTGGGCCAGCGGCTCTTTGGCCAAGTGGGCCACCCGGTCTTCGTAAGGCACTGAAGTGGGGTCCCGGTAGATGAGGCCGGTGACCAGCTCATCGGTGGCGTTGAGCCGGGTCAGCGCCGCCACCCGGTCGGTCGGGTCGTACGCGTCGTCGCTGGCCAGGTTGGTCAGGTTCTGCTTGTACCAGTCGTACGTGTTGACCTTGTTGTAGGTCACGCACGGCGAGATGATGTTGATGAGCGCAAAGCCCGGGTGCCGGACGCCCGCCTGGATGAGCTCGGCCAGCTGGGGCTGCCAGCTGGAGAAGCCCTGCGCCACAAACGTCGCTCCGCCGGCGACCGCCGTGGTGAGGGGGCGGACTGGCGCCTCGATGTTGCCTGCCGGCGTGGTCTTGGTTTTAAAGCCGCTGTCCGACGTGGGCGAGTACTGGCCTTTGGTCAACCCGTAGATATGGTTGTCCATCACCAGGTAGGTCAGGTTCACGTTGCGCCGCAGCGCGTGCATGAAGTGGCCCATGCCTATCGCGTAGGCATCGCCGTCGCCGCCCACGCCGATGACCGTGAGGTCGCGGTTGGCCAGCCGCACGCCCATGGCCGACGGAAGGACCCGGCCGTGCACCACGTGCAAGTTGTACCCGTTCACGTAGTTGCCAATCTTGCCGGAGCACCCAATGCCGGCGACAATCGCCAGCTTCTCCGGCTCGAGGTCTAGGGCCACCAGGGACTTCTGCAGCGCCGCGAGCACCCCGAAGTCGCCGCAGCCGGGGCACCACCACGACTTCTCACTGGTTTTGAAATCGGCCAAGGTCGCCATTTACAACACCTCCGCCAAATCGAGGACGGCCGCCGCCTGCTGCACCACTTCGCCTGGGGTGAAGGGCACGCCGTCGTACTTCAGAAAGCTGTGAAAGCGGGGCTCGTGGCCGATTCCGTGGGTCCGCATCAGGTTCAGCACCTGGCCCGTGGCGTTTTGCTCCACCACCAGCACGCGGCGCGATCCGGCGAGCGCCTCGATAAGGGCCCGGGTGGGAAACGGCGCGAGCACGCGCAGCCACACCAGCCCCACACGATGGCCCTGGGCGGCCAACATCCCCGCCGCCTCGCGCAGGATGCCTACCGTGGAGCCGACCGACAAGAGCGTCATGTCGGCGTCGGCGGGTCCTTCGCGGCGCACGCCCTCCCGTGCAAAGCCCTCGAGCTTGCGAAACCGCTTCTGCATCATCTGGACGCGGTTGGCCGGGTCCTCACTCACCTTGCCGGACTCGGCGTGCTCCGCGCCCGTGGCGAGGAATTGGCCGTGCTTCATGCCGGGCACGGATCGCGGCGAGACGCCGGATTCGGTGAGGGCATAGCGCTTGAACTGGCCCGAGGGAACGTCCTCCAGATCGCGCTCGGTCACCATCGCGCCGCGCACGATGGGAGCGCGCGTGCGGTCAAGAACCGACCGCTCGACGCTTTGGGTCCAGAGCCCCAGGGACAGGTCCGACGCAATCAGCACGGGGCACTGGTACTGCTCGGCCAAGTTGAAGGCATCCATCCCGTCGGCAAACGCCTCGGGAATCGAGCTGGGCGTCAGCACGATGCGGGGCGACTCGCCGTGGCTGCCATTCAACATCTGCAGCAGGTCAGACTGCTCCTGCTTGGTGGGCATGCCCGTCGAGGGGCCGCTGCGCTGGATGTCAGCCACCACCACCGGCGTCTCCGTCATGGATGCCAGCCCCAGCGCCTCCTGCATCAGCGAAAAGCCCGGGCCCGACGTGGCGGTCATCGCGCGGGCGCCGGTGAACCCCGCGCCAATCGCCAGGTTGATGGCGGCAATTTCGTCCTCCGACTGCACCACCACCCCGCCGACGAGCGGCATCCACTTGATGAGCGCCTCCATCACGTCGGAGGCCGGCGTGATCGGGTACGCGGCCATGATGCGGCAGCCGCCAGCCAGCGCGCCCAATGCCAGCGCATCGTTGCCGGTGATCACCACCCGGTCGCCGGGGTGAGGGTCTCCCAGGCGAATCTGCGTGAGATGCCCCGCCTCGGCGCGGATTTGGTCATATCCGCGCTGAACCGCGGCCTGGTTGGGCCCGACGACGGCGGCGCCCTTGGAGCCGAAGCGGCGCGCCACGTAGTCCTGAAATGGCTCCAGCGGCAGGTTCATCAGGGCGGCCGAGGCCCCCACCGCCACCATGTTGCGCATGAGAACCGAGCCCAGCTCCTTCGCGATCTGCGTGAGCGGCAGCTCAATCAGATGCGCGCCGGCGTGCCCGGCGGGCAGCACCGGATGAAAAGCCGCGTCGGCCAGCACCAGCCCCCCGGCGGGCACTTCGGCCACATTCTTGTCGATGGTTTCCTGGTTGAGGGCCACCAGCACGTCGGTGGTGTCGGTCGTGGCTTCCACGGGAACCGTCGCCACGCGCACCTTGTAGTTGGTGTGCCCTCCCTTAATTCGCGACGAAAAGCTTTTATACCCATACACGTAGTAGCCCATCCGGTTCGCGACTGTGGCCAGCGCGTCCCCGGTGGAATCGATGCCTTCGCCCTGATCCCCGCCAATTTTCCACGCGACCCCGCGTGTCTCCGCCATCTGTCCGCCTCCCTGCAAGCTTGGGGCCATGGCTGTCCGCCCAGTGGCTCCGTGGGTCTCATACTCCCGCTGTGGACCGCGCCTCTGCCGCGCGCATCCCAATCTCTCTGGCTGCCCTGCATACCATAGTAGCCGCATCCGGGGAGGATATAAAATGACGGTCTGTTATCGCGCGTATTCCGCGAAGTTATTCTAGCGATCGAGGGCCTGTCCGAGAAGGCGGGCCGGGACTTAGGAGGCACGCATGCAGTTGAACCAGCTCCGCACGTTCACGCGGGTGGTCGAGACGGGCAGTCTGACGCGCGCCGCGCTGCAGCTGGCGCTGACGCAGCCAGCCGTGACCAAGCAGCTGGCGGGGCTGGAGCAGGACTTGGGCGTGAAGCTGGTTTGGCGCCGGGGGCGCCGGCTGCATCTCACACCCGCCGGCGAGTTGCTGTATGGCTACGCCCGCCGCATCACGTCGCTGGCGGACCAGGCGGTGGAGGCCGTGGCCAACCTGGACCGGCCTGGCCACGGCACCGTCCGGCTGGGGGCGGTGAGCATGGTGAGCACCACGGTCCTGCCCCGCGTGCTGGCCCATTTTGGGCGGCACTATCCTTCGGTGCAGGTGCATGTGGAGACCGGCGACGTCCAGGACAATGTGGACCGGGTGCTGTCCCACGGCGTGGATCTGGCGGTGGTCACGGTCCCCATCGTCCACCCCCGCATCGTCTCGCTGCCGCTGGCCCAGGACGAGGTGGTGCTGGTGGCCGCCCCGGCCACCGCGGCCCGCTGGCCCAAGCCTCTGCCGCTCGCCCGCCTCGCTGACCTGGCCTTCGTCTCGTATCAGACGCCGTCGCGCTTTCGGTCGTTTGTGGATGGCATGCTGGAGCGCCAGGGCATTCTGCTGCGCGTCATGATGGAGTTCAACACCCACGAGGGCGTGCGGTCCATGGTGCGGCTCGGGTTGGGCGCGGCGTTCATGCCGCGGTCGGTGGTGGAGGAGGACGTGCGGGGCGGCACGCTGGCGGTGATTCCCGTCGCGGATTTGGCCCCCATGAGCCGCGTCACCTCCCTCATCCTTCCGGTCGAGGGACATCCGAACCCGGCCCTGGCGGCGCTGTTGGACAGCTTCGGCCGCCTGTTTGTGCTGGCGGCCGAGGCCCTGCCGGCCTGGGTCAGGGGATAAGCGATGCGGGGCCGCCGCGCTCGCAGGTCCGGCCGAG
Organism: Bacillota bacterium; assembly: GCA_021820465.1. GTDB lineage: Bacteria > Bacillota > Sulfobacillia > Sulfobacillales > JAIMBI01 > JAJZWV01. The sequence continues at coordinate 6,658 of JAKADP010000018.1, read as the reverse complement.
CGCCCACACGGGCATGAGCTGGCGGATCGCGGCCAGCGCGTCGTCGGCCCATGCCCCCCGCCGGCGCACGACGGCGGCGCGGGGGGTGGCCACCACCAGCGCCCAGCCGTGCTGGCGGCGGCTCGCCTGGCGGACCCAGTGCGGCCAGTCCCGAGCCAGCGCCTCCAGCGGCACCTGCTCGACGCCATGGTGGTCGGGGGTGAACAGGACCGGCAGGGGCCCGGCAGTCAGGGACGCCAGGCGCTCGGGCGTCAGCTGGTTGAGAAGAGCCATCTTGGCGGGCCCCGCTTCTGGCAGAGCCGCCAGCCGCACGAAGGCGCCGCCGCTCCCCAGTCCCGCTTCGAAGTGCACTTCGGCTTTGTAGCCGCGAGCCGACGTGCTCCAGGCCACCCAGGTGTCCTCGGGCGGGTGCACGCGGCGCCTGAGGTGCCGAGCCACGTGCGAGTACGCCGGCATCGCGAAGTGGCGTGCCATGGCGGGCTCCAGGGCCTGGCCGAGTGCCGCCAGGCGAGGCGTGGCCTCGCGGCGCAGGGCCGCCATGCGCGCCTCAAAGCCCTCCACGTGGAAAACCTCAAAAGCCGCGGCCGGCAGCCCGCGAAACGGGTTGGCGCGGATCTCGGCGGCAGTGCTGGCTGACACGAACATCCCTCCCGTGCGCGAGGCGCACCACAATCCGACGCGAGACGGCAAGCCTTCGAGGCGGTACACTAGCTGTCAGGTGGCGCAGGCGGGCGAACCATAAGGTCCCTGTGCCCAATGCATATACCCTAGCACAAGCCGAAGACGGGTGAGGCATGGGAGGGTCCCGTGGCGACACAGGAGGATTGGCGGGTCTGGTGGGAGCGTGAGCGTCAGCTGGTGCCGGCCCCAGCTGCCCAGCTGCTGGCCCAGGTGGCCCCGGGACCCGACACGGCGCACTGGCTCATCGGCGCCCAGCGCCCCGCCGGCACGGCGGCGGCCGTGGTGCGGCGCTGGCTTGAGCCGCCGGGCACCACGTGGGCCTTTATTGTGAGCGGCCAGCCCGAGGTGCTTAAGACGCCTGGGGGGGCGCTCATCGGCTTCAGCGCTCCGGATGCGGACAATCCGGTGCCCTTGGCGCAGTGGGCTCGCGAGGCGGTCGCCGGCCAGCCCCAAGCGGCCTGGGTCGCGGAGCGGCTGGCCGAGGGGACGGCTGCGGATGAGGAGGAGGCCCGGCGCTGTCTGTTGGCGGCGCTGCCGCCCCATTGGCCGCCTGAGAAGCCGCCGATGGGGCGGGGGGCCATTCTGGCGGCGCTGGCGGCGCTGCAGGCGGCCGGCCACACCGGCTTGGAGGCACTGGCCGTGAAAGCCATTGAAGCCAGCACGCTGACGCGGCGCTGGCGGGCGCTGGAGGACGTGGGCGCGGGCCGCCCGAATGGAGGTGGAGGCCGTGGTGCTGGGTGAGGACGACCTTTGGGCGCGGATGCGCGAGCCAGCCGCCGACCGCCGCCTGGTGGTGACGCCGCTCGTGTCCGCCGCTCAGGTGCAGAGCGGCAGCCTGGACGTGCGGCTGGGGAGCGACTTCATCCTGCTGAAGCGGTCGGCGCGCGGGCCCATTGACCCGCTGGCGGGAGATGCGGTGAGCGACTTTCAGGAGCGCGTGCGCGTCGAGGTGGGCGACCGCATGATTCTCCACCCCAACCAGCTGGTGCTGGGCGCGACGCTGGAATACCTGTCTCTGCCCCGGGACCTGATGGCGTATGTGATTGGCCGCTCGTCCTGGGGGCGGCTGGGCCTCATGGTGGCCACGGCCATCATGGTGCAGCCCGGGTACCGGGGGTCCCTGACCCTGGAGCTGGCCAACCTGGCCGACACGCCCGTTTACCTCTATCCCGGGGTGCGGGTGGCCCAGCTGGTATTTCACGGCTTAGAGAGTCCTTCGTCTCCCTACGCCGGGCCCGAGGCCAAGTATCAGGCGCCGGTGGGGCCCGAGTTTTCCAAGCTGGCCGACGACCGAGACTGGTCCGTCATTGCGCGGTGGGCCGACGACCCTGCGCGCTGACACGCGCCGCCAGATTCACTCGATGCGCACCACGCGGTTTTGGCCGTCGACGTGCACGGTGCGGGGGCGATGGGCGGCGGCGGCGTGGTCATCGACGTCGGCGTACGCCAAGACGATAATCGGGTCGCCCGGCAGGAAGTGCCGGGCCGCCGTTCCGTTCATGCACACCATCGTGGGGCGGTCGGGGTCTTCGAGGGCATAGGTGACCCAATGGGCGCCGTTGTTGATGTTGGTGATGTGCACAAACTCGTAGGGCACCAGATCGGCGGCCTGCATGAGGGCGCGGCCCAGCGTGAGGCTGCCCTCGTAGTGGAGGTCGCCCCGCACCACCGTGGCGCGGTGAATCTTGGACTTCAGCAGTCGGCGGCGCATGCCGGTCCCTTCTTTCTGCCCGGCCGGGTGCCGGCGCTGCCGTATGGTATGCGGGGGGCGGCCCGGTGTCCGTCCCGGTTTGGCGCTCCCGCGGCGGTAGGGTTGAAGCGCCCGCGCGTGGCGTATGGTGGGCCATGGCGACAGGTGAAGCCGCCCAATGGCGGTGAGGTGGTGGGGACTCAGCCGCAACGTGGTGCGGCTGGCCGCCGCCATGGGGCTGTGGGGGCTGGGCTTCGGACTGTACGGGACCCTCTGGCCGCTTTACGTGGAGAAGTTGGGAGGATCGGCGCTGGCCATTGGGTGGCTGGCCACGCTGGCAGGCGTGGTGACGGCCGCCTCTGCGCTGCCCGGCGGATACTGCGCCGACCGCTTGGACCGGCGCTGGCTGATTCGCTGGGGATGGGCGCTGGCGGTGCCGGCCCCTTTTCTCTTTGCGTGGGCGCCCCACTGGCAGTGGCTGGCGCTGGGCGTGGTGCTGTACTTCGGCACGTCCTTTTCGACCCCGGCGGCGCAGGCCTACATCCAGGTGGAGGCGGGGAGCCGCCTAGCGCTGGCGTACAACGTGGTGATGGGCGCGTTTGCGATTGGGGCCGTGCTGGGCCCGGCTGCGGGCGGCTTCATCGTGGCCCACGTGGGCTTCCGCACGGTATTTTACCTGTCGGGCGCGGTGTTTCTGGCGTCCACCATCATGGTGTGGCCCATCGACCGGGCGCCGCCGACGGGCCCGGCGCGCCAGTTCAGCTGGCGGGGCCGGCCGCGGCTCTGGCGCTGGATTGCCCTCACCGCCGCCCTGGCCCTGGCAGGGGGCTTGGCCGGCCCCTATGTGGTGCCGTTCTGGCGCGCCGTCGGCGGGCTGTCGGTGCAGACGATTGGCCTCGTCTCGGGCCTGACCCTGCTGGTGGGTGCCGCCACGGGTCCGCTGTGGGGTCGGCTGTCGGAGCGAATGGGGCTGCCGTTTGCCCTGGGACTCGGGGTGAGCGTGGGCACCATGGGCATCGTGGGGCTGTTTGCCTGGCCGCGGATTTTGTGGGTCCAGGTTGGCGCCGCGGGGGTGCGGGGCGTGGGCGGCGGAAGCCACCTTCTCACCGGGGTGGCGGTGGGGCGTGTGGTGCGCGCGCCCGAGGCCGGGACGGCCTACGGTGTGCTAAACCTGGCTGCCGAGGCGGCCGGGGCGCTGGCCCCTTTCCCCGGCGCCCTGCTGTATCGCTGGCGGCCCGAGGCGCCGATGGTGTTTCAGGCCGCCATTATGGCGCTGGTGGCGGTGTGGGCGATGACGGCAGGGCGTGGGGGGGTGCCTCCGTAGGCGGGCGGTGGAGCGCGCGGGGCGGTTAGCCGCCCACGCTCACCGATAGTTGGCTTCGGAGGGGACGTTGGGGCTGGCCCCAAGCGCGTGCGCCCCACGCCGCGCGGGGGAAGGGCGGGAGCATCACGCACCACGCATGACTGACCAAGCCGGGGCGACGGCCCCCCCGAGGGCACCGGCTCGCCGTCCACCCCTGCGGTGTGGATGGGCTTTGCCAACGAGGCGAGGCCGGCCTCAAGGATCGCCAGGATCTCCAGGGCGGTGGCGCGTCCGCAGGGCTATCAGCCCCGATGAACGGCGACGCCGGCCGCGCCGGGTCCGTGGGTGTCAGGGTGTTGACGCACAAGAGCCTCCGCTCAACAGCCGGCGTGTGAGGCGAACGCGGCGTCTACGGTGCTCAGTCCGACTTTGGGTGAATCCAGGCTCTGCGCCCCTGGTACTCTGGTACACTGATGGAACCTTGACAGACCGGCCAACCCTCTTGTGCGGGCGAAGGGCCATCGAGGTGCCCAAATTTCCTCCGATTCGATGCGGCGAATCGCCAATTGACCCAGATGGGGGCGGGGGCGCTCTGGCGTGGTGACGACATGCTGACGAAATTGTTGGGCATCTTGGCGCTGATTCCGGCTGCCGAGATTGCACTGTTCTTTCTGTGGGCTCATTGGTGGGGCTATGGGTCGGCGTGGACCATCAGCTGGCTGTCGTGGCTCGTGGGCATCGGCATCGCCTTTGTCGGCATCCGCCGCTGGTGGCTCGGGCACCGGGGCCGCTGGCGGCAGGGGACGGTGGACCTCGTGGATGCCCCAGACCTGCTGGGCGTGATGGTGGCCGCCATGCTGCTGATCATGCCGGGGCCCGGGGCGGGCCCGGCCGGGGCCCTCCTGATGGTGGATCCGGTCCGAGCCTGGCTGTGGCGCGTGACGGCTCGGCAGGCCGCTCGCCGGCTCGTCCGCCGGTAGCGCCCGAGAGCCCCCGGCTCTCAGGTGACCGCCGCGCGCGCGGCCCGCTCCGCGTACTGGGCGTGCTCCCCGCGGTCCAGAATGTCCGCCAGGTGTTCGATGGCCTGCAGCACATCGGCGGCGCGGATGTATAGCGGCGCCGGTGCCAGGCGCAGGAGGTTCGGGGGCCGATAGTCCACGATGACCCGGCGGGCGCGGAGCGCCAGCGAGAGCGCGGCCGCCTCGGGGTGCGCGAGGGCGATGTGGCCGGCGCGGGCGGCGGGCTCGCGCGGCGTGGCCACGCGCACCCCCCAGGGAGCCAGCAGCCCGTCTGCCGCGGCGGCCAAAAAATCGGTCAGCTGCCGCGCCCGCTCCAGCAGGTCTTCGAGGCAAATGCCATCAAACAGCTCGAGGCTGCCAGCCAGGGCGGCGAGTGCCAAGACACTTGGCGTGCCCAGCTGCAGGGCACCCGCGCCCGCGGCGCCGGTCCACCGGCCCTCCATGGAAAACTGGCGAGACTTGTCCGAGCCCCACCAGCCTCGATACGCCGGAGTGACGGGCAAAAGCGCCTCGTGCACGAAGGCGGCAGCGGGCGCTCCGGGGCCGCCGTTTAAGTATTTATACGTACAGAACACCGCAAGCTCCGCCTCATCGTGCAGGCGATGGGGCACAAGCCCGGCACTGTGCGACAAGTCCCACACGACGCGCACACCCGCGCGGCGGGCGGCCGCCGTGAGCTCGGCGACCGGGAGCCGCTGGCCGGTGGTGTAAACCACCCCAGGCAGCACCGCCATCGCCACGTCGGGGCCCAGCGCGGCGGCCACGGCGTCGGGAGCAAGCCAGCCGCGGCCGTCCAGCGGCAGCTCGGCAACCGCCTGGGCCGGATCGAGGCCGTGCTGCGCCACCTGGCTGTCGACGGCGTGGCGGTCGGTGGGGAAGGCCCCGTGCTCAATCACAAGGCGAAATCGGGTGGGCGTGGGGCGGTAGAACGTGCCCAGCAGCTGGTGGAGCTGCTGGGTGGTGGTGCCCCCCACGACCACCTCATGGCTGTGGGCCCCCACCAGGGGCGCCAGGCGGGCGGCCACGCGCTCCGCCAGATCAAACCAGGGAGCCTCCCCGTCGGACCAGCCCAGCACGCCGGCGGCGGCCCACCCATCCAGCGCGGCGCGCACGGCCGCTTCGGCCGGCACCGAGCAGGGGCCGAGGGAGTTGCCGTCCAGATACAGGGTCCCGGGGGGAATCCGCCACCGGTCGGGCGGCACCGGCGGAGGCAGCGCCGCATCAAGGTCGGCCGCCCGCGCGGCGAGCATCAAGCGGGTGGAGGTGTGGCTGCTCATGCGGCGAGTATAGCCGAAAGGCCGCAAGAGATTGGCAGGGCACCGGCCGGTCGGTAGTCTCGGAGGGAAGGGGGTCGGGGTCGTGGCCTCAGCTCCGCGGTGGCTCCCCTGGCGGAGGGCCGCGAGGAGGTGGGCCGCCGCCTGGCGGCGGCGGGCTGGCTGGCTTGGACGTGCGCCCGGTGCAGGCGGGCTAACGGCCCGCCGTGATGCCTCTCCATGGCAAGCAGGGCGCGATCTGGCGTTGCTGGAGGCGCCCGGATTGACCCTGTCAGCTGGGTCCGTCCTTCTCGCCCTGGGGCCGCAGTCATGGCGAAACATGGGGCCGCAGTGCCTCGCCTGGCGCAGAAGGCGTGTTACCAGCCACGCTGTCACGCCGGGCTAGGACTGTAGCGTGTGACGTTGCTGCATCTGGACCGCCTCGGCCGTGGGAGATGGCAGACCCCGACGTGCGGGCACGGCACGCGAGTTCGGTGACTGCGGCGGCGCTCGACACCAAATCCTTTCGGATTGGCTGATCGTCCTACCCAGGGGCACTCCGCTGTCGAAGTCAATGGAGCCTGGTGTAAATTCGTGTCGGAGCGAAGCAGGAATTAACTCGGAGTCCAAGAATTCCCCCGATATCACGTTGGGGGGTGCTCGCGCATGGCCACCAAGACCCTGGCATTTTTTGATGATTGTACGGTGGAGT
>JAKADP010000017.1 GCA_021820465.1 Bacillota bacterium | reverse complement strand
GCGCCGGCCGTCATCACCCGCCAGGCGGCCAGCCCGCCGGCTCCGGCGGCCAAGATGCCCGCCACCCACGACCACGGTGGCGGCAGGAAGCCCGCCGCCAGCGCCAGGGCCGCCCCGGCGGCCGCCAGCCACGGCACCGGCCCAAGCTCTGCCGTGCGGGCCGCGCGCTCCCGCTCCGCTTCGATGAGCGTCCGGCGCCACGCCTCGTCGGCCACCGTGAGACGCTGCTCCGCCTCGCGCCGGGCGACCTCCTGGGCTTCCAGGGCCGACCCAAACGCCTGCAGCCCATCTTGCAGGGCGTACACCCGTGCGGGCCAGTCGTCCGTCGGCGCAGCGCCGATCTGCTTGGCCAGAACCGCCAGCTGCTGCCGCGCCGCCGACAGCGCCGCAGCTTCCCGCTCTGCGGCCTCTTCTCGCCGCTGGACGGCGGGCCAGCGGTCCATGAGCGCCTGCCACGCCGGGTCCGCGAGCGCCGCCACGAGGGCCGGCTCTGGGAGCGCCTGGCGGACCTCGGCCAGGCGGGACTCCGCCGCGATCACGGCGTGGCGTGCGGCGGTCAGCGCCTGGGCGGCGTCTGCGGCCCGCCCCCCAACATCCGGCGGCCACGCGGCCAGCTCTCTGTCCGCGGACACCACCGCTGTCTGCTGCTGCCACCGAGCCCAGTCGGGCCACAGCGCCGCCACGCGGTCCAGGCGCTCCTGCTGGTCGGCCAAGTCCCGGTCAGCTGCCCCGAGTCGCTCCGCGGCCTCTCGGGCCCGCCGCTCGTCCTGCCGCCACCGCTGCCAGGCCGCCTCCTCACGCTCAGCCCGGCGGACGCGGTCGGCGGCCGCCCGTTCGGCCCGCTGAGCCCGGTTGAGGGAAGGCTTTTGGCCGCGGGGCAGGTAGATGTCTTCCCGAGCCTTTTTGAGGCTGGCCAGCACCTGCTGCAAGTTGAGGCCGGCCCCCATCCCGGCCGACAGCAGCTGTGCCCCAACCTGGTCACCCTTGAGCGACCCAATTTCCTGCAGCTCCGTCAGCCCAAAGGCGTAGACGTTGTGGTAGAGACCCCGGGTGGTGCCCGCCAACATGGCGTCCAGCGCGCCCACGTCCAACACCCGACCCCCGTCGTCCCGGATGCTCGTCCCTTGGCGCGTGCGCTCCACCCACAGGGCATGGCCGTCCTCGCTCACCAGCTCCACGCGGCCGCCCCATCCGGGCTCTTTGGGCGCCATCCCCCGCGCGGGCCCAAACAACAGCAGGCGCATCAGCTCCATGAGGGAGGACTTGCCCGCCTCGTTGGGCCCTTCGATGGTCGTGAGACCCTTGGGCGGCAGCCGCAAAGTGCGCCGCTCGAGCGGCCCAAACCGTTCCACGTGCATCTGGCGCATCCACATGCTAGCGATCCTCCTCGGCAGCGGTCGGCAGCTCTTCGCCCAGAATGTCCCGCAGGCGGTCCGCGACCCGTGCGCGCACGTCCTCGCCGGCGCCCGGCACCCATGGCGTATCGGCGGGCCAGATGGTGTGCCAGTCCGACGGCAGCTCAAGGCGGTCCACTTCCGCCAGGGCCCGAGCCAAAAGGCCGTCGGGCGGGTCTGGGGCCAGCGGACGCGCCAGATGTGGCACGATAGATTCCACAAACACGAACCCCGGGCGCGGCTCGCCGTCGGACAGGCGGTCCGCCATCACCAGCCAGTCCTCGGATGAGAGCCGCACCAAGGGCGAGCGGCCGGTCAGCTCAATGCGCACCAGCGTCCCGTCCGCTCCGCCACCCAGGCCGCCCAGCGCGTCGGCGAGGCGGTCCTCCACGCGGTCGGCATGCGCTTCCCCCGTGACATCCAGGGACACCGAGCGCCACGCCACCGGAGCCAGCGGGTGGAAGGCCACACGCACCGCGCCCTCCTCGTCCACGTGGCCCACGACCGCCCCTTTGGGCCCATCCTCTCGAGGGTGTCGGCCCTGCAGATTGCCGGGGTAAACCACCCACGGGGCCTCGGACAGCACCGCCCGGTGGTGAATGTGGCCAAGCGCCCAGTAGTCAAAGCCCCGGGCCGTCAAATCGGCCAGACGGGCCGGGGCATAGTTGTCGTGGCCTGGCTGCCCGCCCACATTGCCGTGCAGGACCGCCATCGCCCACGGCGCCTCGTCGTCCCGCTCAAAAAGCGCGGCGTAGGACTCCACCACGCGGGCGGCGGGGTAGGAAATCCCATACACCGCACACAGTGTCCGAGAGGGATCGTCCGGGTCTGGCACCGCGACGCGGCCCACCCGCCCCGGCGGGAAGCGGGTCAGGTTGTCCGGCCAGGTGATGTCCACCGCCAGCGCATGGAAGGGGTCATGGTTGCCGTGGGCCCAAAGCACGGGAATGCCGTGTTCCCCCAGGCGCGCGATGCCATCGCGCAGCGCCAGTTGGGCGCGCAGGCTGGGCGCCGTGTGGTCAAACACATCGCCCGCCCACACCACCAGGTGGACCGCTTCATCCACCGCCAGATCCATCAGCCGGCTGAATGCCGTGAGGCTCGCATCCTGCAGCACCGGGCGGAGCCACGGGGCGGCGCGGCCCAATCCGCGAAACGGGCTGTCCAAGTGCAGGTCGGCCGCATGCAGGAACCGAAAGGGTCTGCCGCCCATGTTGCCCACCTCCGTCGCGGGCCGAGGCCCGCGCAAGCGTCTCGTCAGTAGCCCAACTGCCACCCATGGTCCACCCGCAGGGCCTGTCCGGTCACCCCGCCGGCGGTGAGCAGAAACATGACGGCCGCGGCCACCTCCTCTGCGGTGGTCCACCGCCTGTCGGCCGCCCCCGCGGCTCCCGCGGCCGCGTGGGCCACCGATACGCCCATGCCCGTCGTCATGGGCCCGGGCAGGACGACATTGACGCGTGTGCCGGCGGGGCCCCACTCGACGGCCAAGTGCCGCGCCAAGCCCAACAAGCCCGCCTTGGCGGCGCCGTAGGCGGCGTCTGGCCCTTCCCGCGGAGCGAAGTCCGCGTCAATGCTGCCCACCAGCACCACGCCCTGGGGGGAGGTGAGGATGGGGGCGAGGGTGCGGGCCAGCGCAAAGGCGGCCGTCAGATTCACCGCCAGCGTCTGGTCCCACTCGTCGGGCGTGGTGCGCAGCGCTTGGTCGGCATACACCACGCCCGCCGCATGCACCAGGGCGCCCACCGGACGGGACGCCACCGCGGCCTTCACCCGGCCGGCAGCCGCCCACGGCGAGCGGAGATCCGCCACCACCCCCTCGTCGCCGCCGCCTGCCCCGGCCGTGCGCGACACGCCCAGCACGCGGCCGCCCGCGTGACGCCACCGCGCGCTCACGGCCTGGCCCACGGCGCCCGTGGCGCCGGTCAAGACCAGCCAGGTTCCGTCTGCCCGTGCATCTGCGCGGTGATGCGGCACGATGCGCCCCCTTACCCTCGACCTGGCCGCGCATGGCGGCGGCCACACCGGTGCCAGCCCCCGAACGGCGCCCGTCATCTCTCCTGCCGGGCGGCCGGGCGCCACCTTCAGGTTTCTCGGCCTCTTCTCGGCCTCTTCTCGGCCTCAGTGTAGCAAAGCCCTGGCGCGTCACCCACCGGACGCGGCGGGGGGCAGGGGGCGCATGCCCGGCACCTACTCGCCGGACAGGAAACCTGCTAGCATGGGAACACTGACAGCAGCGACTGGCGGCTCGCGGATTCCACATTCATCAGGAAGAGAGTGAACCCATGGAACAAGGTGTTGCCTTTCGGTTTTCCCCGCGCCCCAACCGCGCTCATGAAATTCTTTGGCGGCCGTGGGGGGCTGAGGCGTTCGAGGCGGCTCGTCAGGAGAAGAAGCCCCTCCTCCTTTCCCTGTCCGCCGTCTGGTGCCACTGGTGCCACGTCATGGACGAGACAACTTACTCCGACCCCCAGGTGATTGCCGCCATTAACCAGCACTTCATTCCGGTGCGGGTCGACAACGACACCCGACCTGACATCAATCTGCGCTACAACATGGGTGGGTGGCCATCCACCGCGTTCCTGACGGTGGCCGGCGAGGTCATCACGGGCTCGACCTATGTGCCCGCCGAGCAGATGCGCCCCCTGCTGGAGCAGGTGCGCACGTACTACGCCGAACACGCGGACGAGTTGGAAGCGCAGGTGTCGCAGGTGGAGGCGGTGGAGCCTGCTGACAAGCCGCTGGATCCGACGCCGGCCCCGCTCGAGGCGATAGACCAGGCACTGCGCCAGGAATTTGACCGCGCGTACGGCGGCGTGGGCAGCACGACCAAGTTCCCTCAGCCCGAAGTGTGGGAGCTGGCCCTGGCCCGCTTTGTGCACGAGGGCCAGGGCTGGGCCGCGGGCATGGCCGTCCGCACCATGGATGCCATGGCCGGGAGCGCCCTGCACGATGCGGCCGCCGGCGGATTTTTTCGCTATTCCACCACGCGCGAGTGGACCGTCCCGCACTTTGAGAAGATGCTGGAGGACAATGCGCGGCTGGCCAGTTTGTTTCTCCACGCATACCAGGTGATGGGCGACGACCTGTACCGAGACGTCGCGCAGCGGACGCTGAACTGGGCCCGCACCACGCTGCAGCAACCCGCTGGCTTTTTCGGCGGATCGCAGGACGCCGACGAAGAATACTATCGGCTGAATCCCGAGGAGCGGAAGCATCGGGCCGCTCCCTACGTGGACCCCACGGCGTACGCCGGGCCCAACGGCCTCATGGTTTCGGCTCTGCTGCTCGCCTCGGCCGTTATCGACGACCGGTGGCGCACAGAGGGGCTGACGGCCCTGGAGGCGCTCTTTACCGAGCTGTACGACCCCGAGCGAGGCTTGGCACACGACGACCGCGAGCGGGCGATGGTGAACTGGCTGGCCGATTTAGCCAGCGTGGGCCACGCCTGCCTCGACGCGCATCTGCTGACCGGGGATCCGGAACACCTGGCCCGCGCCGAGAGCTTGGTCGCGCTTATGGACCGCGACTTGGCGGACGGCGGGCGGCCCGGCTACTTCGACCGCCCCGCCGCCGAGGATCTGGGCCGGCTCGCCACGCGGCAAAAGCCGCTCGCGGCCAACGCCGAGGCGGCGCAGCTGCTGTTTCGCCTAGGCCGCATCACGGAGCGCCCTGATCTGGTCGCGCGGGCGCGGGGCCTCTTAGGCGCCTTTGCGGAGGTGGCCCGCCGGTTTGGACTGTTTGGCGCGTCCTGGGGCCTGGCATACACCGCGCTGATGGCGCCGGCCCTCGATGGCGTCGTGGTCACCGATGACGACCCCCACGCGGTCCTGCCCTATCGGCGCGCGGTGTATCAGCTGTACTCGCTCAACACGACAATCAGGGCCATGGACATCATGGCCCCGGAGGCCGAGGCCGCCGGCTACGACGAGGAGATTGCGCCGGCCCTGTATCTCTGCCGCGGCACCGTGTGCAGCCCCCCCGTGCAAAACCCGGCCGAGGTGGGCAGTGCGTTCCGCCTGCTGCTGAACCCCGCACCCACCGGGGGGCCGACGCTCGTTACGTAGCGGACGGCCCCCCCACGACGCGGGCGTCGCCCCAGAGCCGCTCCAAGTCGTAGTAGCGGCGCTCGTCCGGGGTGAAGATGTGGACCACCACATCTCCGTAGTCCAGCAGCACCCAGTGAGCGCGGCTGCGGCCCTCGCGGTGCCGCAGGCGAGCCCCCTCGGCCGCCAGGGCCTCCTCGATGTAATCGGCCAGCGTGTCCACTTGGCGCACGCTCTGACCGGTCATGATGACGAAGTAGTCGGCCAGGAGCGTCACCGCGCCCATGTCCAGCACCACCACGTCCTGCGCCTTATGATCCTCGGCCACCGCTGCGGCGCGCGCCGCCCAGGCCTGTGCTTCCCTGTCTGCCACGCTAACTGGGTGCCTCCTCTTCGGCTCTGCCCTCCCCGGCCACCTGGGCCCACGCCGCGGCGGTCCGCGGGTGGACGGGGATCCCCCTCGCCGCCAGATAGCTCCGCGTGGACGCCAACACCGCCCGATAGCCCGCCGCTCCATCGGCCTCCGCCACGCGGCGCAGGGCGTCCACCCCCGCGTACGCACGGCCCGGCTCGAGGGCGTCCGCGATGAACACCAGCCGGCCCAGCGCATCCAGCGATGGGGCGGCGGTCGTATGATAGCGCACCGCGGCCTCGATGGCCGGGCTCCCCACCCCGGCCTCCCTCACCCAGCCTGCCGCCACCGGCCCATGCAGGAGGATCGGACTGGCGCGCTCCGCCTCATCCACAGGCCATCCCAGCCGCTCCGCCTCGCGCAGGAGCGCGGGCCCGTCCCACTCTCGGGCGAGGTCATGGACTAGGCCCGCGGCGTACGCGTCGCCCGACGCCACGCCCCAGCGCGGGGCCCAGCGGGCGGCCAGGCGGGCCACCGCCAGACAGTGCGCCCGCCGACCGGGCGACAGCCGCTCCAGCCGCGGCGCGGCCCAGTCAGCCAGCGCCGACCGTTCCTCCATCACGCACCTCCTTCGCCAGCCCTTCGCCAGCTCTACACGCTCGCGACCCGAGAGAGCATCCCGACCCCGGGGCGGGCGCCGAGGCGAAGACAAGAAAAGAAGCCCCGCAGGGGGCTTCTTTTCTTGTCCCAGGCTAGTACGAGTTTTGCCGGGGGCGCGCCTCGTTGACAATGATGTCACGACCGCCCAGATTGGTGCCGTTCAAAGCCTCCACCGCCTGCTCCGCGTCCTGGTCGCCTACCTCCACGAAGCCGAAGCCCCGCGACCGTCCGGTTTCCCGATCGGTGATGATGCGTGCCGACACGACCTGTGCGTGCTGAGAAAACGCCTGCACCAAGTCGTCTTCAGTCGTCGACCACGGCAGGTTTCCCACATAAAGGGTCCGAGCCATCTAGATCCGTTCACCTCCCAGGGAGTTACATGCCCAAGGCCTCCGGCCAGGGACCCAGGCACCGGTCGCCGATTCCGTAGGGAAGCGAAGGACCTCGGATGCTGGGAAACTCCTGACTAAGACTATACTATAACCCCGCGCAAGGCGCTATGCGCCTGTCCGGCGTTGCTTATGGGCCGGCGCCATACAACCGATTCTTCCGGATATACTGCATGACCGCGTCGGGCACCAGATAGCGCACCGACCATCCGCGCGCGACGCGCTGCCGGATGGCACTGGAGGAAATGGCCAGCGCCGGAACCTCCAACTGGTGCACCCGGCCCGCCGCGGCGGGCAAGGCGGCCGTCACGTGTTCGATGCGCACCGCATAACCAGGTCGGCTGGCCGCAATGACGTCCGCGTGGCGAAAAATGTCCGCCGCCGCGTGCCACGCAGGCATTTCCATCACCGCATCCGCGCCAGTGATGAAGTACCACAGGGCCTCGGGTTCCTGAGCATGAAAGTGGGCTAGCGTCTCGCTGGTATACGAGGGTCCGGGTCGGTCCATTTCCATCCGGGATAGTTCAAACCACGGATTGGCGGCCGTCGCCAGAAACGCCATCAAGTAGCGGTGCTGCGCATCCGCAATGGCCGGCGCCTTGTGCGGCGGCTGTCCGGCCGGCACAAAGATGACCCGCTCCAGCTCGAACGCATCCCGGGCAACTTCCGCCGCCACGAGGTGCCCGTAGTGAATCGGGTTAAATGTGCCGCCCATCAGGCCGATGGCCCGTCGCCTCGCTCCCAGGCTGTGTTGCTTGCCCATCTTCGCCGCCCCTATTCGCCTCCGTCTCCACATATTCCTGCTGATTTTGACTGTGTCGGCGGCGCACGCGCAATTTTCGCTCGGCCAGCTCCTCGGGCCACCCCTCCCGGGCCAGGCCGCCTTCGAACCACACCAGCGTGCCCTCCCCCACCTGCACCTGATCGCCGTCTTGAATCCCGGCCCGCCGCAGCAGATCCACCACGCCGCGCCGCCTCAGGTACTCCATGAAGTACTGCTCCGCCTCGGAGCTGCCCCATCGGGTCATGGCGCTGCGGGCCAGGACGTCTCCGCCCACGGCAAAGACCGCCGGCGCGCCGTCGTCTGACACACTCGCCACCCGCTCCACCGTTACACCCGGCACGGGCAGCGGGACCGTGGGGGGCGCCGGCGGTGCGGCCGCGGGGGGCGCCGCGCGAAGTGCCTCCACGACGTGCCATCCCAGCTCATCGAGCCCCTCCCCACTCACAGCCGACAGGGCCAGGACCGGCTGCCCCAGGCGGTCGGCCACGTCGCCCAGCCGGGCGCGTGCGTCGGGCAAGTCAATCTTGTTGGCCACGATAATCTCGGGCCGCTGGGCCAGCGCCTCCGAGTACAGAGCCAGCTCACGACGAATCGCGTGGTAGTCCGCCACCGGGTCTCTGGCGGTGTCCGGTGACAGATCCAGCAGATGCACCAGCACGCGGGTGCGCGAGAGCTGCCGCAGAAAGTCATGGCCCAGGCCCGCGCCTTCGGCCGCCCCCTCGATGAGGCCCGGGACGTCAGCCATCACAAACGGATCGCCGTAGCGCTCCACCACCCCCAGATTGGGAACCAGGGTGGTAAAGGGATAGTCAGCAATCTTCGGCCGTGCGGCCGATAGGCGGGAGATGAGCGTGGACTTGCCGGCATTGGGAAAGCCCACCAGCCCCACGTCGGCCAGCAGCGTCAGCTCCAGCACGACCCAGAGCGCCTCTCCCGGCTCACCGCGCTCAGCAACCCGCGGCGCCCGATGACTGGCGCTGGCAAAGTGGGAGTTGCCGCGCCCGCCGCGGCCGCCGCGCGCCAGCACGCGCCGCTCACCCGGATGCACCAGGTCAGCCAGCAAGTGCCCCTCGTCGTCCAGCACGCGCGTCCCCGGCGGCACCCGCACCACCAGGTCCGCCCCCTGGCGGCCGTAGCGATCCGAGCCCTCGCCTCCGCGCCCCGACTCGGCGCGAAAGTGCCGCTGGTGGCGAAAGTCCATCAGCGTATTGAGCCCGGAATCCACCACCAGCACCACGTCGCCGCCGTGGCCCCCGTCACCGCCGGCGGGACCGCCCTTCGGGACAAACTTTTCACGGCGAAACGCCACGGCCCCGTCGCCGCCCCGCCCTGCCTCCAAGTAAATGCGCGCTTCGTCTACAAACACCCGATTACCCTCCCCGATCCTGCCGGCAGGCATGCGGGCGGTCCTGCCACTGCCACCGCTCCGCTTCGTGCCCCACCTGAAAGCGCACACCCGCAAAATACCAGGCAGTCCGGGCCGGAGGGCCGTCCGCCGCCACGCGCACCGCGTAGGTGTCCCGGCCGGCCTCCAGCGCTACCGCTCCGGTGAGCCCCGCGCGCCCCAGCGCGCTGATCGCCGCGGCGGTGCGAAAGAGCGCCCGCCCAAGCCCCGGAGCATCCGCCGGCTGCTCCGGCCACGAGAGAAGCACCCCGGCCGCGTCGGCCCGGCCATCCAGCCACCACACGGCCAGCTTCGCCCAGCTGGGCAGCTGCATGACCCACGGCGCCGACACCCCCGCGGCCGCCACGACACGCGCGGCCTCGTCCGGCCGCCCCAATTCCAGCCATCCCGCCACCAGCTGTTGGTGGTTGGCCCATCGATGCCGCTGGCGACTCACGGCCCGTGCCACGGATTGAGTCGCCGCCCACAGCAAAAGGGCCATCCCCACGATGGCCCACACGATTAAACAGACGGCAGACCAAGGCCAAGGGACGCGGGAAATTGCTACGTCTCCCGCGCCCCAGCCCACCAGCGCTCCCCATGAGCGCATCTGAACCGTCTCCTTAGATTTAAGGGGTTTCAGCCGTCGGGACGACCGTCACGAAACGGCGGTCATAGCTGTGGCGAAATTTTACATGGCCATCCGTGAGGGCAAACAGCGTATGGTCACGTCCCAGCCCCACGTTGGGACCCGCGTGCAACTTCGTGCCCCGCTGGCGCACGATGATGCTGCCCGCCGTCACCCACTGGCCGTCGCTGCTCTTGACCCCCAGATACTTCGGATT
Source organism: Bacillota bacterium (assembly GCA_021820465.1). GTDB lineage: Bacteria > Bacillota > Sulfobacillia > Sulfobacillales > JAIMBI01 > JAJZWV01. Next base: position 27,874 of record JAKADP010000017.1, on the reverse strand, counting down.
CGAGTCGCGTCCGTTGCGCGAACTGCCGCCACCCTTTTTGTGTGCAAACAGCTGTAGCTGCATGGGCTCACTCCTTCGCTGCGCGCTCTTCAAACCGCAGGAACCGCGGGTGACTGTGGGCCAAATCCCGCAGGCCGGCGGTCATGGTTCTTGCTACCGCGTCCGCACGGGACGGGTTCGCTGCATCCCACCAAAATTCTGCCCGCCCGGCCTCGACCCGGCAGCGTGCCGTCCCGGCGTGCCCCTGCTCAATGCCGAGCCGCCATGTTTCCACCAGCGCCGATACGGCCGCACACACCAAGTCGGCCCCGTAGGGTCCCGCGTCCGCGTGGCCCGCCACCATGACGTGGCCCTCACCCCGGTCGCTCGTGAGGACCACGCGCACCACAGCTAGCCCTCGGCCACTGCCGCTGGCGCCGCCTCCGCCCGATCGATGCGGTCCACCTGGACACGCGTCAAGTCCTGCCGATGCCCTTGCCGCCGCCGGTAGTTCACCTTGGGCTTGTACTTGAACACCAAAATTTTCTTGCCCCGCTCCTGCGCCACCACGTGACCCACGACCACCACGTCCTCCAGGTAGGGCTGGCCCACATGCGCCGCACCCGTCTCATCCACCAGCAGCAGCGTGCGCTCAAACCGAATCTCGCTGCCCGCGTCACCTGGCAACTTTTCGACGAGAATGACCTGCCCGGGCTCTACTTTGACCTGCTTGCCGCCGGTCTCTACCACCGCATACATGAAAAGAGGCCCTCCTCACCGCTACGGGCGCCTAAGTGCACCGCTCATGCTAATCGGCGGCGGCGCGTTTGTCAATCCGCGTGTGATGCGCCCGGCGGGGGCTCGCTGGCGCGCTCCGGCGCCACCGCCAAGCAGTCCCCCTGGCCTGCAAGTTGGCTTGCGCGCTCGGGAATTGGGCGCCGGCCGCAGACTCGCGCGAGCCCGACAGCAGCAGCTGGACCTACTCGGCATGGGAGTTTCGACCCCGGCGGCCACCGGGGCGCCTGAGCGGCGCCAGCACACCGAGGGCCACAAACCCGCCCACCGCAATCTCGCCAAGCCCCAGGGCGATGCTGGATTCGCTGAAGTGCACGACGCCCAGACTCACCGTGCCAAAGCCCAGCACCCCCACGACCATGCCCACAACTAGGCGGATCAGGGGGGCGGCGGGCGGCCTACGCACGGGGCACCTCGCGTCCCCGGAGCACACGCGCCGAGCGGCCAGGGTGGGTCCGGTAGTATTCCTGCCAGATGAGGCGATGAACCCCGACCCAGCGCGGCACCCGATTCCACAGCGGGATCCACGGCGTGAACGCCAGCATCGCCCAGAACACAAACCCAATCATCAAGGCTAGCGCATCCGGGGCGGCGGAATTGGCGACGGCGGGCCACTGATAGATCCAGGTGGGCACCGTCATCCACCAGGCAGCCGGGTAGCCATTGACCGCCGGGTGAATAATGCCCCAGTTGGGGCCGGCCAGCGTCTGGGTGCCGGGATTGGTCTGCAGAGGCGCTCCCTGCAGGAACAGCAGGTCGTTCTGCGTGTTGAAGTGCGTGAACACCGCCGGGTTCCGCGTGAGGGCTCCCGACATGAGGCCGCTCCGGCCCAGGCCCAGTGCCGCATTGAGCAGCACGGGCAGCGGCCCGTACTGTCCGGGGGGCAGCACCACTTGCCCGCTCCGCAGCGTCGCCCGCCCGAGCCCGTTGCTGGCCGCCTGCTCCCAGCGGGTCTGCTGGGAAGCCGACGCGTGGCGAAATGCGTTCAGGGCCGGGGCAATGGCCGGATTGATGGAGGCTGCCATGCCCAGCGGCTTCAGCACAAAGTCCGTGGCGGCGTTGACCGGGTGCAGCACACCCACCAGCGACTGCACAGAACTTTGCACGCTGCCCGTGCCGTGATTGTACGGCGGCCCGTAGTTCGCGATTTGTCCCTGGCCGTCGAGCGCGCGCAGCACCACCTGCTCAAAAGCCACGGGATGCGCCGTAGCATACGACCGAATCGTCAGCGGCGGCTTCTCCGGATAGCTGAACAGAATCGATGCCAAAAGCACCAGCCCCATGACGATCGCGAGCGTGCCTAGGAGGTGCTTTACGAAGTCCTCGGGCACCTGGCGGTAGCCGGATGCCACGTCCTGCCGCATCATGCGTCATCCCCCCTTGTGAGCGCAGGCGTGTCGGCCTCGGGATACGGCGGCACAACACTCTTCACGCGCACCAGCGTGATATGCAGTCCCATCACCACGGCCAGCGTCAGGGGCAGCACCACGACGTGCATGCCAAACATCTGGCCGGCATTCGTCAGGTTCACCCAGCCCAGCCCCAATGCGTTCAACCCGTCTTTGGCCTGAACGGCATTCCACTGCGAATACAGGTCGCCGTTGATGAGAAAGCCCGTGAATGCCGTCGGAATGGCTATCAGGAACGCAATGGCGCCCAATAGCCAGGTGAGGCCCCGGCCTCCGCGCCATGCCCCGGTAAAGAACACGCGCCACAGATGCAGCATCATGAAGAAGAAGAACGCCTGCACCGCCCAAAAGTGTGTCGCCGCCGCAAAGTGCACGGCGCCGTTGTAGGACCAGCTTGCCGGGCCGTTCATGGCCAGCACAATGCCGGAGGCCACCAGCACCGCAAAACTGGACGCGGTGAGCGACCCCAGCATGTACATGAAGCCTCGGGCGTACTCTGGCAACTCCGTCGGCAGCCAGGTGTCCGCCGACATGACACCCGCCAGCAGACGCTTTGAGGTCACCGTCCAGTTCGCCATCGCGAACACCCCCTGTCTCCGCGTGAGAACCCGCTCGCCACCCGCCGACCTCACTCACGATGGCGCGCAGGCCACAGCACCCCAACCAAGAACGTCACCAAAAACAGCCCCTCGACGATGAAGTTGCCCGAACTGGGGGACATGCCACTCACCCTCCTCCGTCGCCACCGGCTGACACCATCAGCCGGCGCCTGCGGTCAGCTTGCGACAGCACGCCGGCCGCCACCATGATCGAGAGGAGTGATTTGCTTGCCCAGGCGGAACCCTCCTCAAGGGCCGCTGTGCCCTAGCGCCCACACCCTTCGGCCCCCTAAAGGCGCCCGGGTGCCCCATCGCGGGCCTCGAAGAAGCAACGGCTGGCCATAAAACCCGAATGACGGCGCCCGCCCGGCGCCCCGTGGTGAATTGGCTGCCCCCAGCCTTGAGCGGGCGCCTGTCCAGCCGCTTCCCGGTGCTGGCCTATCTGGGTGGGAGGCCGCTGCGTGCCGGCCCGGTTGCGCTGACTGATGGGGCCGGGCGAGCGGCTCAGCCGCGCCATCGGAGGCAACGCTGCAGCCGATCTGCCGCCGAACCTGCCCCCACCACGGGTCCAGTCGGCCCGAGGCGATATGACCCGCTCCACGCGGCAGCTCGTCAATCGGCCAGACGGCGCGGCCCTGCTCATCCACCGTGTCAGGCGTAGGCCGCACGTGGAGAGCGTCGCTCTGCTGGCCAGGCGCGACGCCAGTGGGGCAGCCGCCCAGTGGCAGCGGCTGCCCGCCGGCCGCGGATCGTGCTCGTAGGCTCCGGCACCGGTCCAGCCTGCGACAGCCTCCGACCGCACGGCGGTAGGCGGCCGCCTGGGGCGGCGCCGAGGGTCGGGCGCGAGCAACCGATGCGGCGCGGCTGGCGTTGATCGCACATCGCGGGTTCACACGCACACCGGGGGAGAGGACGCACCGTGACCGCTGAGCGACGATGGGGCATCAGGGAGCTCCTCCTGTGTGTGGCGTCTATGGCCCTGCTGGCGGCATGCGGCCGGCCGGCGGCCTCCGCGACGGCCTCGCGCCAGTTCACGCTGACTCCGGCATCGGGCCCGCCGGGCACGCCCGTGACCATCACCGGGTATGTCGCGGCGATGCGGTCCGCGACCGCCCAGCAGCGCCAACAGTGGCGGTATGGCGGTGACATTCGGTTTGGCGGACTGGCCCGGGGCCTGGACATCAGTCCCGACGCTCTTCATTGGTCCACCCGTCATCCTGGGCACTTCACGGTCACTTTCCAGGTGCCCCGGACGGCGTGGCTGGCCCCGGGCGGCATTCAGCGCCTGACCCCCGGGCCCGTCACCGTGGCGATTCGCTGCCTCGGCCCCATCGCCAAAGGCTGCGCCGAAGGCCCGGCGCAGGGGCGGGGCACGTTCACGGTCACGGGTCCTGTCGCGGCCGCCCCGGCAAGCGCGTACCTGAGCTTCTCCCCGGCCCGCGCGGCACCCGGACAGGCGGTGGCGGTATCGGGCTGGGCCCCGCTCACCAACATCATCGGCGCCCTCGGCCCCTTCGGGTATGAGCTGGTGTGGGGATCCGGCCCCCCAGTCGCCACGATTCACCAAAGTTTGACGGGACGGCTGTCCGGCCACTTCACGGTCCCCGCCTACGCGAATGGCCGTCCGGTCGCGCCGGGCCCGGTGACCGTCACGCTGTCGTACCTGTTCGCGAATGTGGGGACCCCGGCCAAGAACTCGGGAGCCAAGTCCCCGCCGCCCGACGCAGAGGTCATCCTCGCGCCGACCCACTTTTCCGTGGTGGCGGGCCTGTCGTGGGCCGCCATCCGGTCGGCCCCCGTGCGCCTGAGTGCCGAGCCTGCCCCCTTTTCCGTCGTCGGCACCGAGGTGGCAACCCCCGGACTCAACGGCACGTCCCTATTAATGGGATCGCCCCGGGCGCTGGCCCCGGTGCCACTGGGAGGCATAGCGCCGCAGGCCGCGCGGCTCGGCTACCCGGCCACGAACGGCGGCGGCACCGTGCGGGTCGCCAGCGCGCGGGGCGTGGCCGGGTTCCCTGATAGCCTCTTCATCACCGTGGACACGGCCCCGCCGCCGTACGGGGGCGGCCCGCCCATTTTCTACAGCCCGTTTTACTCCACCAACCGGGGTGCCACGTGGCACCCGGTGCCCATCCCGCCGGGGATGACCTTTGGCAGCTTCGCCGGCTATCGTGCGGTGGGCTCGCGCGAATATGCGCTCTGGACGGCAGGCAGCCGCACCAAGGCCGAGTTCACCGCCAATGGCGGCGCCAGCTGGATCGCGGGCCCCTTGACCTGCCCCGCCGCAGGCCCGTGCCTGCTGTTGGGGCCCGGGCCCACCAACGATCCCGGCATGGGCGCGGCGGTGATCCAAACGGTGTGGCGTGAAAACCACGCGCACCAGTGGGTATCGTCGACCCAGGGTGAGATAGCGCTCGCTCCGATGCAGCTGGTGGGACTCGCCAACGGCGACGCCCTCATCATCGACAGTGAGCGCGCCTACCCCGTGGAGATGACCACCAACCAGGGACGCACGTGGCAAAGCGTGGCGGTGCCCAACCCGCCCGCCGCCAGCGCGCAAGGAGGCGCCCAGGTGTATCAGGCCCTCGTGATGCTGCCCAACGGCGCCCTGCTGGGCAGCACCCTGTCTTCGACAGACACGCCAACCTGGTACGTCCTGTCCCCAGGCGCTTCGCACTGGCAGGCCGTCCCGCCCTCCGTCCTGCCCGCCAGCGCCCAGGACCTTACGGTGGCGTCGGGGCGGCTCTGGTGGTTCACGCCGGGCACGGGCCCCAACAGCCCTCCCCAGGTGCAAAGCGCGCCGCCGGGGTCTCTGTAGCTACGGGTTCTGAAGAAACGCCCGCAGGACGGGCAGTTGGCTCTGCTCGATATGACGGGTGGCCGTCACCAGCATGACGGGCTGCCGCCGCCAGATAGCCCGAAGTTGGGCGATGGCAGCCTGGTGTCCGCCGTCGGCCAGCTCCTGCCGATAGCGCTCGCAGAATTCCTCCCAGCGGGCGGGATCGTGGGCATACCAGGTTCGGAGCGCGGCGGTGGGCGCCACGTCCTTGAGCCAAGTGTCCCACGGCGCCGCAGCTTTGGCCACGCCGCGGGGCCATAGGCGGTCCACGAGCACCCGGTGAACGCCCGGCGCGGTCGCATCCCCCACCCGGCCCATCAGAATCTCAGGCCATCCGTCCGGCATGAGGCACCCCCAGTCTTGCGAGCGACGACGCCGCGCTCTTTGAGCCAGCGTACCACCCAAGGGTCAAGGGCGGCTCGTCGGTGACCAAGCGCACCATCTGCACCGACAAGCCACCGGGGGTCGGAGGCCGGCCCCCGCCTTCTGGCCCGTGTACCCACTAGGGGTTGGCCGTCCGGGCCTCACTCGGGTAGCGGCACAGCGGTGGCTTGCACGCCAGCCATGGCCGCCTCCGGCCGCGGCGCAGCTTCTAGGCGCTGACGCACGCACGGGCCATGGAAATATCGGAAGGGGGCCGGCACGGCATTCCGAGGGAACTGCCACAGGTGCGTGGAGCTGCACCCGCCCGATTTCGTCGCCAGCCGTTTCGGCCCCGGCCCTATGACCACGCGCGGGCAGCAGCCCGGATGGCATACCCGCCGCGCATGGCCGCGCCGTCCGAGCTGCGTGGAAACTCCACGCTCCACCGGCTTGCCCTGGCCCGCCCAGGTGCCCGCTCATACCCCCGGTCAGTCTCATCCCCATCCCGCCCGCCCGACCGGGCTGGGCCCGACAACCACTTTTCCTCGTAAGCCAGCGCCGCACCGGGGCAAGCCATCTCCGAAACCGCATGCCGTCGCACAGTCGACCGCACTCATCAAAGAAGTTCGGCACCCCCCGCCCGGCGCGAAGCCGCCCCCCGTCTATGACCCTACCCCGATGTCACAGATGCTTGGCCAAGTCCTCGGGCGCGTCCACCCGTGCTGCCGACGCACCGGCACCGCAAAATATACGGTTTCCTCCTTGGACTCCTTGGGCCTATCTCTTTACTATCGTGCATGGGCGATCACATGGGCGATGGAACGACGGCTAGGCAGGGACGCGTCAGCTCGAAAAACCAGGTTACCCTGCCGGTGGCTCTCATGCGCTCCGCGCGCATCAAGGCCGGGGCCCAAGTACAGTTTTCCATGGACGCCCAGGGCCGCATAACGGTGGCACCTGTCCGCCCAGTGCCGGCCCTTGAGCCGTTCATCGGCATTTGGCGAGACCAGGTTTCTTACCGAACGGGCGACGCGCTGGTTGAGGACCTGCGGGGGCCCGCCGACCTGTGATTGGAACGGCGGTGGACACCAACGTCCTCTCGGAGATCTTCATCGGCGGCCCCCGGGCCATCGCCGCGGCACAGGCCCTGCGGGAGGCGCTCTCCGCCGGGCCAGTGCTGGCCAGCAGTGTCGTGTATGCGGAGTTGTGTGCCGCGCGCCCACAGAACAGCGTCTACCGCCTCTTGAGCGGCATGGGAATCGAAGTGGACACCCAAATGCCCTTGGCCGTTTTGCCAGCCGCCGCATCGGCTTGGCAGAGATATGTCATACGCCGGCGCGCGGCGGAGCGCGCATCGGTGGCCCCCGGCACATCCTGGCGGACTTTTTCATCGGGGCGCATGCCTCGGTGGTCACCTCGGCGCTGCTGACATGGGACCGCGGCATATGTGGGACCTACTTTGCCACCCTGACCGTAAAGCACCCGTCGACATAGCGCGCAAGCGAGCATTCCCGCCGCGCACGCCTCTCCCTCGCCAGATGCCCCAGACCGCAGTCCTCCTCCGGGCCCCAACGGCGGGCCATACGCTCATCGCCGCGCCGGAGGTGCGGACGCTGTGGCGTGGCCGCGCTGCCCATAGCATGCGGGGTAGGTCCCATCGCCCGCGCCACGGAGGGGCGAGCCGCCGCGTTAATGTGCTTCCCCCAGCACCTTCACGAGGACGTCATGAGGTTCTTCGGCTGGCACGGCCGCGCCACTCTCGACCACTGCTCTACCCACAAGCCGCGTAAGGACGTGACTCGCCAACCAACCGCGGTTCTCCCCACACTTCACCGCCGGTTGCATGCCCACCGGTTGAATCTCCATGGGATCCCCAGGAGCGACAAGGTACTCTAGAATGGGCCCGTCAGCCAACGGCACGTCGCCGCCGCATGGGGCGCGAGAGGAGCCATCCTTATGCCCTACATGCCCAACGGGCCCAGTCAGCCGGGCCGCCGGTCCGGGCGCTGGCAGATGGGCAAGCCTTCGACGGGCGCCGCCCCTGCGCTCACCATCCCCCTGCGGTTTCTGGTCGTTGGCTGGGTAAGTGCGCTGGTGGGGTTCTCGCTGGCCGCCGCCAATGCCCCCGCCTTAGCTCACGCTCATTTTTCCCAGCCGGCCGTGCTGGCTACCGTGCACACATTCACCCTGGGGTTCCTGACCAGCACCGTCATGGGGATGCTCTACCAGTGGGTCCCGGTCATCACGGGGCGCCCCTTGGCCAGTCCCGCGCTGGCCGGTGGCCACTTCGTGGCGTGGGTCCTCGCGCTGCTCTGCTTTATTGCTGGCCTCGGGGAAGCCAACTCCCTGCTGATGGCCGTCGGCGGCAGCCTGCTCGCGGTCGGGGCGGGCCTCTTCTTGGCCGTGATGGCCGCCACGATCCGAGGATCCGACCGGGCGCTGCTGCCCCTTCTGTTTGTGAAGGCCGGGTTGATGTACTTCGCTCTCACCGTGGTGCTGGGCCTGGTGTTGGACGCCGGTCTCGTGCACTTCGCTCGGGTGAGCCCGTCCCGGCTGCTGGCGCTGCATATCGTGGTGGCCGTGGCCGGGTGGCTGGGTCTCACGCTTTGGGGGGTATCCTACCGCTTGTTTCCGATGTTCGTGGTGTCCCGGGTCAAGCCGCAGCGCGCCGGCGCGGTGCTGGTAGCGATGAACGCGGCCATCCTGTTGGCCGCGGTCGGCATTCTCGGCGTGTCGCTGGCGCTCGCGGCGGCCGTCGTGCTGGGTCTCGGCGCCACGGGAATGTTTCTGTCCGACCGGGCCGCGGACTGGCGGACCCACCGAGCGCGCCGTCCGGACCCCGGCATCCGGCTGGTGCAGCTCGCCGGCATTCTTTTGGTGCTGGTCGCGCTGACGGGCCTGCAGTCTCTTCTGTATCCGCATCCGCGCGGGCTGGCGGCAGCACTGCCGGCCCTCGTGCTGGGCGTGTTCTTGGCCGCCATCCTCGGCTTCGGACAGCGCATCTGGCCGTTCATGGTGTGGACGGCGACAGCGCGTGGCCGCGACGCCCGCACGCTGCCCCACTTGGAAGAACTCTGGCCCTCTGAGGCCAGCCGGGTCAGTCCCTGGCTCACGGCCGGCGGTGTGGGGCTTCTGGCGGCGGGGCTGGGGCTCGCGCTGGCTCCGGTGATTCAGGCCGGTGTCGTTGTGCTCGCGGCGGTCCAGTCGTGGGTCGGGGTGATGGGGGTGCGCATGATTGTGGTGGCGCGACACCGGCGCCATCTGCCCGGATCGCGTCGCGGACGCCCGCCATCCTCTTCGTGAGGACACGAGATGGCTCAACGGGCCTTGTCACCTGCCTTTCACGCGCTCGACGCCAGCGCGGGCTGGGTCAGCACGGGCGACTCGCACGCTCCCAGCTCCCGGCCCGCCACCGCAGGGGGGTTCCCATCTTGATCTTTTCCATATTTCATAGTCGGTTGGCGGTCCCGTGCATGATAGTACCCGTGGCCATCGGCGTGGGACATGCGCCCCACCCGCGCGTCCACCCAATCCGCCAGCGCCCGGACGGCGTCCAACCCCTGGCCGGCAAACCGTTCATCCTGTTGCTCGCGCCAGTTCACCAACATCCCGGCGGGCGCCAGCGCTCCCTTCCACAGATGGGCTGCCACCACGCCTTCCACGACGCGCCGAATGGCATCCAGAAGAGCCGCGCTGTCTTCCGCGCCGGCGATGGGCCCCAGGTACGTGAGGGTCACCGGGTAGTCGGCGCGCTCATACACGCCCTCTCGCACCGCCACGCGGCAGTGCCACTCGCGGCCATCCCAGACCGGGGCTTCGGCATGAACCATGATCTCCACCTCCTAAGTCCAGTCTCGCGATCCTGCGGTCGCCCGCTGTGGCAACGGTCACGATCCCCAGTCAAGCGGCGGGGGCTCTTGGGCCCCCGCCGCTTGACTGGGGATGAGTCGCTCGATCAGGTTCGCGTCACCACGATGGCAAACCGGCTTGGCCCCCGCTCCTGATATTCCACCGCAAACACGCCCGGCTGCTCCGCGTCCAGCTGATACAACAGGGGCTTAGGGTCATGGTCGTTGATCAGTAGGGCTGAAAAGCCCTGGGGGACCGCGTCAAAAGCGGCTAAGATCGCCTGATGCTTGACCGGCGGGGGAATCAGCGGAGCGTTGATAATGATTACGGGATCGGCCATGAAAATGCCTCCCTCTACCTTACACACTCTCTAACGTTCTATCCTGCAGATGGTCAGCTGCGCACCTTCGTCCATACCTGCCAGATGGCCGCCAGCTGCGAGCAGGAAGCGCGGCGCTTGCCGCCCACCACCAGGGTGTCCGCCCCGCGCCCGCGGCGGCGTGACGCGGATCACAAACTCACCGGCTATGGGCCCATCCTACCGCGCAGGGGGATCGGGCCGTTCTGAGGCACTGGCGCGTGGCCCGCGGTGCAGCACGCCGGTGAAGCGATGCAGCAGGCCATCAAAGCGGCGCTGCCCGATGGGATCCGTCTTCAGGTTGACCCACGCACGTGCGGCGAGCCGTGCGGCCCGATCCGCGTCCTGCTCCGCCACGGCGATGAGCGCGTCCTGCAGGATGAGCAGCAGGGCACGGTGTTCCTCGCCCTGCCAAGCCGTCTTGGCACACGCCGGCTCAGACGCCCATCGCACGGCCATCGAGCCGTCCGCGCCCTCCGGCGCGTAAACCTCGCGGCTTTCGGCGGGGCTCACCGCCAGCAGCGCTTGAATCCACGCCCGGACGCCCACCACCACGAGGCGACTCCGCCCATCGGCCTGCGAGCGCCACCGCGAGACGCGCGTCGCGAAGGCGGCCACATCACCAGAAGCTTCCCATAGGTTCCCCGTCACTTCCATCCTGTTCTCCTCTCGCCTCCTCAGACCTGTCTCCTGAGCGCTTGTTCCAGAGCGGCTTGCCGTCGGGGCGCCTCGGGGCGCGGAAGCGGCCGCGCGCGGCCCGATCGGTGGAGATCCCTTCAACCTAACGGCACGGGGTGCGCCCCGTGATGCAGGGCGCGGCCGATGTCCAGCGTCGCGAGCAGCGCCAGCGCGAGCGCCGCGCGAAACGCCTCCCACCACCCCAGGGACAAAAAGGCTCCCCCCAGCGCCACCGCGGCAAAGTACGCCCAATAGGCATAGCGGTCTCGCCGCTCGTCGACGAGATCCTGCACACGGGGCACGCGACTCTTGCCCATCTGGTGCCCAAACGCGTTCAGCCAGGTGAGAAACGGCACGATCTTGTACAGCTGAGTCAGTGCCAGCCCCCCCACCCACCCATAAAGCGCCCAGAAAGCGACCGCGAGCTCCGCCCGCGGGGTGAGTCCGTCCCGATACAGCACCACGCCAACCACGATGAGGCTCGCCAGAAATCCCAGCGGGATCAGGCCATAGCGCGCGTTCAGCTCCAACGGGCGACGCTTGCGCGTCTGGTAGAGCGTCCGCATGTCCACCACATAGGCAGCCAAGCCTACCAGCACCGCCATCCACGCCCATCTCTCCCAGGGGCTCGGGCCGAGCCAACGGCCCGCCCACGCGAGCGCGAGGCCCGTGGCGGTCACCGCATAGGCCCCCCAGCCCAGGGCCCCGCGATGCTCATCCGACAGCGTGAACATTGCCAGCAGCTTGTACGCCACCCCCATCGCCGTGAGCGTGAGCCACCCGCCAATCCCTCCCATGACGTGCGCCGCCAGCCCGCGTCCGACGACGGCGGCAAGAAGCGTCCGCGACAGGAGCTCGGGCGCGGCCAGCGACAGCGCCAGCAGCAGGCCGGCGCCGACCGTGGCCAGCAGGAACGCGAGGCCGGTGGCCACCAACCAGGCGGAGAGGGTCCAGGGCCAGGCCCGCCCCAGCGTGATGCCCAAGTTCACCGCGGCCACCAGCAAGCCCAGAATCACGAGACTGCCCCCGACGGGCAGCAGCCACACCATGACGGGCAAGGCGCCGCCTGGCAGCGCCAGGAAGCCCAGCAGCATGAAGGCGAGGCCCACGGCCACCGCGGCCAGCGTGGCGCCGGATGCTCCCTGACTCGCCAGCTCGGTCTCGGTCAGGACAGGCACGAACTGGTGCAGCGCGCCCATCATCAGGAGAGTGAGAAAGCCCAGTGTGGTGAGGTGAACCCCCACCAGCACCCAGGGGTCCCCGATGCTCGCCAGAGGATCAGCCAGCCCCGACGCCCACAGCACTTCAGCCAGGATGAGTGAGGTCAACGCCGCGGCAAAGTAGCTCATGCTCCAGCGAGACAGCCGCACTCCCCGCATGCGTGCCCTCCCCCCTCTCCTTCGACCGCTGGTGCCGGGGCCGCGTCACGCCGCCCCTTTAGGGGCGCGTGGTCATCCCCAGCTCCTGCCCAAGGCTGTGATAGCGCGGATGAGGCACCAGCACCAACTGCACCAAGGCGTCCGTCAGCGCCGTTAGCGCATGACGCTCTCCAGGGGGCAGTTCCACGGTCTGTCCGGCCGACAGCACGCGCTCCTCGACCGCATTGACGCGGATGCGGCCTTGGAGGACCTGAATAAGCGCGGTGCTGGACGTCTCGTGGTCCTTCAGTACCTGGCCGGCCTGGAAGCCAAACCACACGACGGCCGCCTGATCGGCATCAAACATGTGCCGCACCACCAGATGGTCCGGATGATACAGTTCGGGGTCGTTCACATTCCACACCAAGATGTCTCACGCTCCTTGTTGGCGGGACCATGGGCCAGCCATCGCGGACCACCTTTGGAGGGCGGCCTGCCGCCTCACGATGGATCGCCCCGCCGGCTCGAACCGTGATCGATGTCACCCGGGGGAACGCCGTCACCCGCCGAACGTCCTCGGCATCGGCGCGCGCTGAAGCCCCTCGGCGCTTGGCGACTTCCATGAGCGTAAGACCGCGGCGCCGTCACGGCTCGCCCAGCGCGGCCCACTCGGACAGCTCTGCGGCCGTCATCACACGCCGCGCCAAGGGAAACAGGATCAGGTTTTCCTTTTGCATGTGCGCGGACAGCAGGCCGCGCAGCTCTAGGGCCGCCTCGGCCCACTTGGGGTACGCCTCGTCAGCGCCCGCACGCCAAGCCGGGTACCAGCGGGCCAAGCGTGCACTGTGCGCGCGAATGGCCCCATGCTCTTCCAGCATGAGTGCCACCGGGCTGCCGGGCGCCCGTTCCACCAGGCGCGGAAACACCCAGGCCTCCTCCCGGGACGCGTGCGCGTCCAATTGGGTAGTCAGCGGCTCCACCAGCGCATCCAGGCTCACGATGAAGTACCCGCCGCGTCCGTTCACGCGAATCCCCTCAACGATTTCTGCCAACTCGGCCAGCTCTCGCACGTATTCTTGATGCTCACTCTGGAGCTGCTCGATGAGATCCAATCCGCAGCGCCTCCCTCACTCGATGGCCGATCGCCCGGGGCGACTGCCTCGCTGCCTCTATGGTGCGCCGCGCGCCGGCCCCCGCGGTGACGGTCGTCACAGCCCCGGACACCCCGCCGCCCGCGGGACTTCTCGTGCGCCCGGTGATCTCTGTCACGATGAACGGGCTCTGCGGGGGCCATGCTGGGTGCATCCGCTGGATCGGCAGGCAGCCGCCGTCACGGACATCACCGAAGGCACCACGGCACCGAAGGGAAGGGTGGCATCTATGGCCATGGTTAGGGCTGAGCAGGTGCGCGACGCACTGAAGGACGTCATTGACCCGGAGCTTGGGTACAACATCGTCGACTTGGGACTCATCTATGGCGTCACCGTCCAGGAAAGCCGCGTGGAGGTGGTGATGACCATGACGACCCCGGGCTGTCCCGCCAGCCAGTACATCCAGAACGGCACGCACGAGCGCTTGCTATCCATGGATGAAGTGGACGATGTCGACGTCGAGGTGGTGTGGTCGCCCCCCTGGGACCCCTCGATGATGTCCGACGAAGCCAAGCGCCACTTCGGCTTGGAGTAGGCCATCCCGTTGGCGGCGCATTCCTGTGCACCGGCGCTCTCGCCTACCTGGCATCGCGACCAAAGGCGGTGCGGCCCCTTTGGCCAAAAACAGGCCAGCCATGTCCCACGCGCACGTCCGCGGAGCTCTCGATGCGGTAACTGTCCAGCCGGCGCATCGTCCGGGGCCCCGCCCGCGGGCCACGCGACGCCCTGGCGTCATGGCCCTGGTGGACCACAGCTGATGCCCGCGCGTCAGCCCGTGCCGCAGAGGGCTGGGTTCACCCGAACGGTGGGTTAAACTTGGACTCAGAGCCGTCCCAGCCCTGTGATGGCCCCCGGAGGTGATACGGTGAAGATGTCCGGTCCGTGGCCGGCAGTATGGAAGCCCTTCGCCGGGCCACCCGTTCCAGACCAGGGAGCTTCTATTGTTGCACCCTAAAAGCAACGGCGTCAGCGCATTTTGTGCGGTCGTCGCAGGAGGCCTGTTGACCCTTCTGGGGTGTGGGGGCCCGCCTGCCTGGACGCTGGTTCGGGCGCCATATGGCGGCTTTCTGTCCTTCTATCTTCCCCAGACTCCCGCTTGGCACCGCACAAAGCTGTCTCCGTGCCGCCAACCCTGCCACCCGAACATGGCCACGATAGCGACACCCCAGTGGACGGTCGTCGAACGTGAGGTCACGGCTCAGCAGGCTTCAAAGTTTGGACCGCCACGGTGGCGCTACGATGCACGGCGGGGCGAGCTATCGGAGACACTCACGGTTGCCCGACCCCAGCTGCACTATATCGTGACCGTCACCCTACAGGGGGTGACTCGCCATCGCCTGTCGGCGAGCAAGAGCCAGGTGCGCGCCATGGTGGGCTACCAGGGCCAGTGGCCATTAATTTTGCCGGAGGGCATCAGTAATGAGTAGTGACCCCACCCCTCCGTTGGACCCACGAGCATGAGGCAGGGCCTCGCCCAGTCGAGTCGCGCGTGGCAGCAACGGATGGCGGTGCCGGTCCCCGTGGGCGCGGAGCGGCGCTGCCCGGCACCTCAGCAGGCCTCGACCCCCCGTCGGCGCCTGACCGTCGTCACCTCTCGTCGGTGGCGAGAAACACATCGCCGCCATCCCCTCGGACCGGAAATACCTCGATGGGCGCGTTGGCGGGCATCTTGATGGCGCGTCCGCTGCGAACCCGCGTGAGAGCAGGTGTCGCCGGTGGCATAGACGGGCCGGCCGTGCGATAGACCGCCACCCCCCGGTTGTTCCACACGACACCAAGCGGCCGGCCACGGTCGATGTCTTCCTCCCGCGGCACTTTGGCCCATGCCTCAGGTGTGGTCTCAGCCATTGGCCCCCCGCCTCCCCGTAACCGGTCCCCGCCAGACCCTCAGCCTGATGGTTGCTCGGCGGCGGGCGGCGGGTCACTCCGGCTCCGAGGCCGCGGAAGGCGGGATCCCACGGGCCCAGCCCGCATCCATGCGGGATGCCTTTTTCTAGAGAACCGGCCAACTGCGCGATGAGACAGCGGTCACCGCGCACGCCCCCCGCCCATCCGGCCGGCTAGCGCTCGGGCGCCTGACGCCACTCCTCCAGCTTCTGGCGATTGAGCACGTCCACAGCCCCATGGCGCGAGTGTATCGCCCCGTCCTGCGCCAGCGCGTGCAGGGCCCGCGTGACCGTCTCGCGGTGGGTGCCGATGATGTGGGCCAAGTCTTCGTGGGTCAGGCCCACCGATGGCCCCATCCGGTCGGACAGCGTACACAGCACCGCCGCCACCTGATTCACAATGGGCCGGCCGAGGCGGCCCGCCACGGACTCCTGCACGAAGCGCAGGCGCTCGGCCAAGAGCCGGCTCACTTCCAAGCCAAACGCCGGCACCTCCTGATGCAGGCGCATCACGGCGTCCCGCGCCAGCCAGCCCATAACCGTGGGGCTCGACAGCGCCCGGGCGGAGGCGGGGTAGCCCTGCCGATCCCACAGCCCGGCGATGCCCACCATGTCGCCCGCGGTCCAGATCCCGGTGGTGCTCAGGGTGCCGTCGGCGCCCACGCGCTCCACCGCCACTCGCCCATCCAACACGAACCACAGCCCGGTGGTGGCCTCTCCCTGCTGAAAGATGTGGTCCCCCGCCCGATAGCGGCGCTCGACGAGTGTCTCGGCGCGGTGGGCGGCAGGAATCAGCTCCAGGAGCGGCACCGCCCGACGCTCGTCGGTCATCGGCATCCCCCCGACCCATTATAGGGTGGGGCCCGCGCCCGCCGCCGGAGCCCGCACCGGACCCCGGCGTCCGCGCCAGAGCGCCGCACCCACTCCGGCCACCTGCCAGCCGAGCAGCCCCAGCAGCGTGAGGCCACTGGCCACGTCGCATCCTGGGCTGCCCCGCACCTGCCCCCACACCGCCAAGACGGCCCCCGCCCAACCCAGCACCGCGGCCACCACCGGCTGGCTTTCAGCCTGCATCGCCCGAGCGAGGTAGAAGGCGTTGAACGGCGGACCCGCCTGACGCTTGGCGGCCGACCCCGCGACGATAAACGGGACGATGCGCGCCTGATAGCTGAAAATCAGGACGATCAAACCCCAAAGTGCCAGCACGACGGCCAGGGGGTCAAGCCACAGCGAGGCGGCGGCGGCCGCCAGCAAGAGCCCCCACCCGGCGGCGACGCCGACAAACACGCGATCGAAGCGCGGGGTCTTCCCGCGCCGCACCACCCGGGCCAACTGGATGATGGCCAGGATCACGGCCGCGGTCCACAGGGCAGCGCCCATCGACTCCACCGTCCGGGGCGCGCCCATCGACACCCAAGCGATCAGCACCCCGGCGCCCGCCAACCCCAGCGCCATGCCTAGGCGGCGGCTGTCGGCTGCGGTGAGCTTGGCCATCGCAAACATGGGCACGAGCTTCAACTGCACGGTGAACACTAAAATCCCCAGCCATCCCACCAGCGCCGTGGCAATGTGCACCCGCAGCACGGGGCCGCCGGGCCGCCCCGCGGCCAGCGCCAGCCCGAGCCAGAGCCCCAGCATCCACGTGGCGTTGAAGCCCAGCACCGCCGCCCCGATGCCCCAGTGCACGGCGTCGCGCGGCTTGGTGGAGCGCACCAGCTGAGTCAGGACGCCTGCACTCCACCATACGATGGCGGCCGCCAAGAGAATTCCGCTGATCCCCAGCACCATCCCCTGCTGGTGGGCGATGCCCCAGGCAAACCCCACCACCGCCAGGGCATACCCAGCAAACCCCCACGCCGCCCGACGGATCGAGACGGCCGGCACGTCCAACACCACCGGGACCCACTGCTGCAGCAGGCCCATCGCGGTCATCGACAGAAAGCCCAGGGTCACCAAGTGCACCACCACCACCACGCGGGGGCTCGCATAGTCTCCGCGCGCCAGCCAGGGCGCGTTCACCACGGCGAGAACGGCCGCTGCCGCCAGAAACCCGTAGGCCGCCGCCACGTACAGCAGGGGTGCCCCCATCGGCGGCGCCTGCGCCACATTAATGCTGGGCTTGTAGGCCGTGCGCGGCGATGCTGCCTCGCTCGTGGTGGCCTGAAACGCTTTCTCCATCGCGCATGCCCCGCCTTCCCTCGACTCGAGCCGCCTCAGGCGAGCCCTGAGCCCAGCCGCATTCAGTGAGACTTTAAAATGCGCACCACCGCGGAATCGTCGGCCTGAGCCTGGGTTTCGTAGGGATATCCGCCTTCGTCCAGCTGCGCCAGCAGAAAGACGGGCACGCGGTCGTTGCGGATCACCAGCACGGCGCCCACCGGGGCCGCCTCCAACTGGGCCAGCGTGCGCTGCATCGGCTCGGGCGGCACCAAGCCGCGATTGTCCAGGAAGGTCTCCGGTCCTGCAATCGCTGCGGTGGCCGCGCGGGCGGGTGGTGTCACATGGTCTCTCCCCAGCCCTCCGGGGAGGAACGTTGTGACCAAGAGCTTGCCCACGCGCTCTTGGCTGACTTGGTATCCCCGGCGCCGCATCTGCGACAGGAGGGGCCGCGGATTGAAGGGGGACTTGACGATGAGGGCCTGCCCCGGCTCCAGCTGGTCCACAGTTTTCATCATGTGGCTGAACAGGGACAAGCCTTGCTGCAGCACACTCTTCACCTCGACCACCATGGGCTTCTGCTCCATGCCATACCTCCCGCGGAGCGCTCCCAACGCGTGGCTGCTTCCGCCGGGGATCAGGATACCGTGGGGCCGAGTCGGGCCATGGTGACGCCGATCACCGTTTCAGATGCAGTGCGTGCTTCAAGGTGCGCACCAGCCGCCGGCTCACGGGCACCTCGTCGCCATTGTCCAGGCGAATCGTATAGGTGCCATGGAAAAATGGGCGAATGTCTCTGACGTGCAGCAAGTTGACGAGGCCGCCGCGATGGCATCGCAGAAAGAGATCGGGCGGCAGGCTCTGCTCCAAGGCCTGAAGCGTCTCGCGCACTAGGTAGCGCTGTCCCCCCACGGCCACCATCTCGACGTGCTTCTCGACGGTTTCGCAGTACAGCACGTCGGACAGCGCCACCGGTACGGTGCGGCCGTCCACGTAGCCCGCCACAAACCGCCGCGGCGGCGATGGGGAGACCTGGCCCGCGGCCGATGCCCTTCGGCCCCGCACTCGGCCCACCGCGGCCGCCAGCCGCTCGGGCACCACCGGCTTCAGCAGATAGTCGGCCGCCTCGAGGCGAAAGGCGTCCACGGCATAGCCGTCGTAGGCCGTGACAAACACGATGGCCGGCTCCGGCGTGGTGCGCCGGAGCTGCTCGGCCAGCTCCAGGCCATCAGGGCCGCCCAGCGCCACGTCCAGGAACACCACATCGTGTCCCACGGCCTGGATGAGCTCCAGCGCCTCTTTGGCGGTGGCCGCTTCCCCCACCACCCGCACCGCGGGAATCTGCTCCAGCTGAAAGCGCAGCTCGGCCCGGGCCGGCGCTTCGTCATCCACAATGAGGGCGGACAGCACCGCCCGATCGCCTGTCATGCGGGCGGCCCCCAGGCGGCCGCCGGAAACGCAAGCCGCACCACCGTGCCCCGCCCGGGGCGGCTCTTCAGTGAGAGGCTGGCGCGGCCCCGAAGCCGCTCCCGCACGTTCCACAAGCCCAGGCCGAGGCCCGTCCCCACGCGCGGCTGAAACGCGTCGCGCACGCGATCGGGGCTCATGCCCACCCCGTTGTCGGCCACGAGAATGACCACCGCCCGCGCGCGGCGGCGCGCGCGGATCACGACATGTCCCTCGATGCCGTCCCCGGCCTCACGGACGGCCACCCCATGGGTGACCGCATTCTCCACCAGCGGCTCCAGCGTCAGCACCGGCACCGGCAGCGCCAGCAGGCTCGGATCCACATCGACCGTGGCCTTGACGCGGCTGCCGAAGCGCGCGCCTTCCAGCCGCAAATACAGGTCCACCACCGCCAGATCTTCGGCCAGCGTCGTCTGCTCGCGGTGGTCCGACAGCGTGGATCGCAGGAATTGGCTCAGTTCGGTCAACAGGCGCCGGGCCGCCTCGGGATCCTGCCGGCTCGTGGCAATCACCGTGTTTAGGACGTTGAACAAAAAGTGGGGGCGAATCTGCGCTTGCAGGGCATCGAGGCGCGCCTCCGCCAACAGCTCCCGCTGGCGCTCCGACTCGGCCAGCGACAGCTCCAGGCTCAACAGCTCCGACATGCCCTGCGCCAGGCGTGTCGCGTAAGGGGGCATGTCGCCCGGGTCCGTCCGATAGAGCTTCACCGCCCCCACCACCCGGCCGCCCACGTGCAGCGGGGCCACGACCGCCGACTGAATCGGCGAGGGGCAGTCGGGATCGGGGCAGTGCAACTCCTCGCGGTCGCGCACCAGCGCCAGCGCTCCGGTGTCCAGCACGCGGCGCGTGGCCTGGGTTTGCACCGGCGCCCCGGGCCGCATGTGGGGGCAGCCCCCGCCGGTGTACGCCAAAATGCGGAGGCGATCCGTGATGGCCACGGCTTCCACGTCGGCGATGCGGTAAATAATGCGCGCGATTTTCTGCGCCGCTTCCTCGGTTAGCCCCGGGGGCGCCCCCGCACCGTCCTCGCGGTCTTCCTGGGGCCAACGGTGTGTCCGCTCCATCGACACCGAGTTCCTCCATTCTCCCGTGACGCCCTGCCCGCTCCATTCTATGGCATGGGGGGATATTTGGCATGGCGCCCAGGACCGCTTATCCGCCACCCCCGGCCGTTTGGACGACCTGACGCCCGTTCGTCCGCCAGCGCACGCTGGCCCGCCGCCCCCGGCTTAGGATGGAGCCAGTGGCCCGGGCACCTCCCGTTTCAGACATCCGTCAATCCGCGCACATCGCTGGGAAGAGCCTGCCAAGAGCCTGCCAGGAACCTGCAAGGAACCTGCAAGGAGGTCATGCTGTGGACGAACACGAAGCCAGCCGCGACCCGCGGCCCGGGGACCGGGACCGGGCGCGCGGCGACGGCCGACCCCAGGATTGGTTTGAAGTGATGCGAAGCTGGTGGGACCAGCGGGAAAACCCTGAAGCTGCCCCCGAGCACTAGGTCCCACGCGGGCAGGCGCGGGCCCGCCCCCGCCAATGGCGGCGGAGGCGGGTCCCGTGGCCACCGCTACTGGGCAGTCGGTTGGACGTCCACCACCCCGACCCGGTATTCCAAATGGTCCCGCACGGTGCGCCCAATAAAGCAGTGATCCCGGGCCGCCGCCGCGGCGGCTCGATACTCCGTGAGCTGGGCGGCATCGCCGCCCATGATGGTGGGGTGCACGGTAATCCCGCTGAACCGAGCGGCGGCGGGATAATGGGACACCGTGCCCTCCGTGTGCAGGTCGACGCGGGCGATGGGCAATCCAGCCCGCTGGACCAGGCCAAACAGCGTGCCGCTGTAGCAGGCTGTCACGGCCGCCAGCAGCAATTCTTCGGGACTGGTGCCCTTTCCCTGGCCTCCCATGGTGTCTGGCGCGCTGTAGGCGATGCGCTGTCCTCCCATCGACAGCGTGCCCGACCCCTCGCGGCCGCTGCCGCTCCACACGGCCGACACGTGAAATACTAATTCTGCCACCCGATAGCCCTCCTCCACGAATCGACGATGCGGCCACTATGGCGGAGACGACCGCTTCCGCTTGTGACGACGGTCACCGGCCACCAACTTCTCGCCCGTCTCCTGCACGACCCGCCGCGGGGCCTGCGATCCCGTGCCCCTCCACCCATGGCCCCGAGGGGGGCCACACACTCGACAGATCGGGGCGGGGCTTGCGGTGGGCGCGTCCAGCCCGGTGATTTGCGCTATGGTCAGCAGGGAGGGATTCCCCATGACATCACCCGGCGCCTGGCTGGTCGCCATCCGGGACCAGCGGCCGCTCGTCATGAACATCACCAACTTTGTCGCGATGAACTTTTCCGCCAACGTGCTGCTGGCTGCCGGCGCGTCCCCCGTGATGAGTCACGCCCGCGAGGAGGTGGCCGACATGGCCGCTCAGGTGCAGGCCCTCGTGCTCAACATCGGCACCCTGGAGCCGGCCTGGGTGGACGCCATGCACATCGCTGCCAGCACGGCGGCAGCCCGCGGCATCCCCGTGGTGCTGGACCCCGTGGGGGCGGGCGCGACCCCATTCCGCACGCAGGTGGCGCGGGATCTGCTGGCCTCGGGAGCCATGACGGCGGTGCGGGGCAATGCCGGTGAGCTGGCCGCCCTCGCGGGCCTGCGGGGCACGGTGCAGGGCGTGGATGCCGCGGGCGCACTTCCGCAGAGCGACCTGTCATCCTGGGCCCGCGGCCAGCGCGTGCTGGCCATCGCCACCGGGGCGGTGGATGTGGCCACCAACGGCGCGGATACCCGTCGCGTCGCGAACGGCCATCCCCTGATGGCACGTGTCACGGCCACCGGATGCAGTCTGTCCGCGCTGGTCGGGGCCTTTTTGGCCGTGGCGCGGCCGGCCGAGCGGCTAGACGCCGCCGCGGCCGCCTTAGCCGTGTTCGGAGTGGCCGGTGAAGCCGCCGCCCGCCAGGCTGGCGGCCCCGGCACTTTTGCGCCTCTGCTGTTGGACGCGCTGGCCGCGCTGGAGCCTGGGCAAGTGGATGCGGCAGCCCGCATCACCCCGAGCGGCGGCCCTCCCTGATCCGCGGGCCCCGCAAGGGGCTCAGGTGCGAAAGGCGCTTTCGGCCACGGGCGATGGAGGTGTCTCGGCGACGCGCTTGGCCGGCGCTTTCGCCGACACCACCCGCGCCGTGGCAAACGTCCTCAGCGACCGCTGGACTTCCACCATCACGCGCTCCCCCACCAGGGAGCCCGCCCCCTCCACGTCGATCACATACCCCTCAATGCGGGCGATGCCATCCTTGGGGTTGTTGGCATGCCGCTCCTCCACCAATACTTTGATGCGCTCGCCATCGCGGACGGGCAGCGCCGCTCGCTCCACCTGCTGGCGCGATCCCAGCATCTTAATGCGAAGTTCCTCAGGGCCGCAGTCCGCGGCCCCGCGGACAAACACCGCGCGGCCGGTCACGCGCTCCAGGTCCTTTAAGTTGTTGCCGCCGGGCCCAATGAGGTGGGCGGCCACCGGAGGGGCTGCCTCCGCCAGGATGGCCTCGGCCGCCGACTCCCGGAGGCGATCGGCAATCTGCTCGCGCAGCCGCGCGGCAATCACCTCCTCCGACAAGATGCGAGCCCGCCCCTCACACGTGGGGCACAGGCGCGTCATCTGGGACAGCAAGCTTTCGTGCACCTTCTTGCGCGTCACTTCCATGAGCCCTAGGCGCGTCAGGCCCAGGACCGCGACGCGTGTCCGGTCCGCTTTCAGCGCCTGCTGGAACACCCGCACCAGCTCCGCCTGGTCAGCCTCGGCCTCCATGTCGATGAAGTCCACCACCACGATCCCGCTGATGTCGCGCAGCCGCAGCTGACGCGCAATCTCGACGGCGGCCTCGCGGTTGGTCACCATGACCGTGTCCGCCAGATCGGTGGTCCCCACGTTTTTGCCCGTGTTGACGTCGATGACGGTCAGGGCCTCGGTCTCGTCCATCACCAGATAGCCGCCGCACTTGAGCCACACCCGGCGCTTCAGCGAGCGATCCAGCTCGGCCTCCACACCGCGGGCGCGCAGCAGCGGGACGGGGTCGGTCCACAACTCGATGCGGTCCTTGAGCTTCGGCGACAGCGACGCTGCCATTTCCCGCGCCTTTTCAAACGCCACCGGGTCGTCGATGACCAGGCGGTCCACCGACTCATCCATGTGATCCCGGATCGTGCGGGCCACCAGGCTCACCTCATGATGCAGGAGAGCCGGCCCCTTAACGCTCTTGGCCTTTTTGTTCACCCGCATCAGGAGGCGGCGCAGGTACGACAGGTCCCGCTGCAAGGTGCGGGCGGGTTGGCCCTCGGCCACCGTGCGCACGATGAGCCCCATGCCGCGGATGCGGATCTTCTCCGCAATCTGCCGCAGGCGGTCCCGTTCCTTGTCGTCCGTCACGCGGCGCGAGATTCCCACAATATCCGAGTACGGCGTCAGCACCAGATAGCGCCCCGGCAGCGAGAGATGGGTGGTGACCCGCGCTCCCTTGGTGCCAATCGGCTCCTTGACCACCTGGACCACAATCTCCTGGCCCACCTTGAGCACATCCTGGATGGTGCGCGGATGGGCCTTGTCGGGCGCCTCCAGAATGGCGTCGTCCACATAGAGGAACGCGTTCTTCTCCAACCCAATGTTGACGAACGCCGCACGCATGCCCGGGAGGACATTTTCCACGCGGCCCTTGTAAATGTTGCCGGCCGCGTGCTCCTCGTCTTCGTGGTCGATGAAAAACTCCACGAGCTGACCGTCTTCGATAACAGCCAAGCGACTAAATCGGGGACTAAAACTGACCAAAAGCTCCTTGAACGTTTTAGCGGCCGTCCGAGCCGGGGGTCGATCCGGGCTCTTGGGCTCCACCGGACTTCCGGGGATGGCCTCCTGTGCCGCGGCCGCCTGTCCATCGTCCGGAGCCGTGCTCCGGTGCCGTCTACGCCGCGCCATGCGGACGCTCCTTTCAGATTGTGTATTGCCGGTCCAATAGAAACGCTCTCACTGCCGTACGCCGCGGCATCCCCCCCTTACTTCTTGTCCTTCTACGCCTTCTTCTTGGCTCCTGGCTCTGCGCATCGTTCCCTCGGGACGGCGCCCTGCGCCTTCTCGCGGCTGGCTCCATGATAAAAGTTTCACACCAGTTGGTCAATTGCGACGGACCAGGGGCACGGCGCCTGAATCCCAACCCTTACCACCATACCACGCCGGGCGCCGTCGGCAAAAACCGCCCGGCGAGCCGAGGGGCGAAGCCCGCCGGGGCTGTCACGACCGGCGGACCAGCTGGTGCACCGGGGTCGCGGGCCCAGACGTGGCCAGGGTGGCCAGCAGATCCTTCTCCCACACGGTTCCCAGCACCTCCTGCCCCGGCGACAGCACGGCCACCCGATGGAGCTTCTTCGGGCGCATGGCCGCGAGCACATCCCCCAGCGGCGCGTCCTCGCGCACCGCCACATCTTCGACCAGCCACACGCTCTGGCGCTGAAGGGCCGCCGCGCGCAGGGCGAGATCGCGCACCGGCCAGGCCGCCCCGGCATCAGGCCGATGCGCTGCCCACCAGAGGAAGACGCCCAGCACCGCCACCTGCCACCAAAACACCCCAAAGGCGGCAAGCAGGAAGAACCAGCCCACGAGCACGCTAGCCCCCACCTCCGCGACCCGGCGCACCTCGTGCCGCGCCTGCGCATAGCCCACCCGAGTGGCCCGGAGCGCGCGCCAGAGGCGCCCTCCGTCGAGAGGAGCCGCGGGAAGCAAGTTGAAGAGCGCGAGCCCCACATTGACCAGGACAAAGAAGTGCAGCAGCGCGCCGTTCACCGGCCACACCACCGGCACAGTGACCGCCACCGCCGCCAGCAGCAGAGACGACAGCGGTCCGGCCATCGCCACCACCACCTGACGCGCCGGATCCTCGCTGTCCAAGCCCGCCAGGCGCGCTACACCGCCAAAAGGCAGCAACTCCACCCCTTGCACGTCCAGCCCCAGCACCCGCGCGGCCGCCACGTGCGCCAGCTCATGGCCCAGCACGGCCAAAAAGCCCAGCGCCATCTGGAATCCCTGCCCCGCGAGCACATACACCGCCATCAGCGCGAGCAGGCTGGGATGCAGCTTCAGCGGCACGCCCAAGACCCGGCCCACCTGCACCTCAGCGCCTCCCGAGCCATCCCAGGTAGCGGGTCGACGCCGGGTTGACGGGATACCCGCGGCTCCACACCAGCACCGTGACCGTGCTGGGATTGTGGCCCAACACCACGCCCGGCGCGACCCGCTCGCCAGCCCGCACATCCACGGCGGTGAGCCCGCGGTAGCCGACCCGAAGGGCGGGCGACACCACGATCCACACGGTGTGCGCGCCGCGGGCCACGGTGCCGCCGGCGCTGGCCAGCACCGGGCCATCGGCGGGACCGCGTATGACCGTCCCCGGGTCAAAGTGGTAGCCACCCCTCACCCGGCGCCACCCGTAGGCGTCCACCACGCGTCCGTCCGGCACGGGCGTGACAGGGCCCGTGGGGGGGAGGGCGGCCTCCCACACATCCACCACGGTGCCCCAGCTGCGCCGCCCCACAAAGCGGGCCGCCGCCGTGATCGCCGAAGGCGGGGGCCACGTCCACCCCGCGGTCACTCGGGCCACGGACGCAAGCAGAGGGCCGGCTGAGGCCACCCGCCGCAGGCCCACCACGCCCCCCAGCAGCAGCACGGCCACCAGCACTTGGACAGGCCATGGGCGCCAGTGATGCCCGCGCCGGTTCAGCGGCTCGCGCGTGGAGTGGCTGTCCATGGGGTCCCCCCTCGCCTCTCACCGTATGAGAGCCGGGGGGACATAGACCAAAATTAGGTCACAGAAGGAAATGCGCCCATCAACCGCGCTCAGCCGATCCGCAGGCAGGGCTGCTGAGGCGACTCCCCCGTGCGCTGATGCGCGTGGGTAAACGTGGACTCCAACTCAATGTACACATCGCCGCCGGTAAGCTTCCACCGAAATACCCCCAGCGGCAGGGGGGCAGGGCCTGACACGTTCAGCCCGTCGATGGTGTACACGCTGCCATGGCAGGGACAGTGAAACTGGTTCGCACTCTGCACCCAGTTCACGTGGCAACCCAGATGGGTGCAGATGGGGGACAGCACGTAAAAGGGGCAGTCGCCGCCAATATACCGAAGGTACGCATAGTCGGCCGCCGGGAGCTTCGCCCAGTGGTCGGTCTGAATGTAGCTGTACGGCGTACGGGCCACGCCGCCCACTCCCGCGCTGCCCGCCTGCATCGACGCGCTTTGGAGGCTCGTAGCGGAACCCAGATTCACCCACTGCTCCGTCGACTTCGCGAACACGGGGGTGAGTGCCTCCACCACCACCGGAATCGCCACAACCAGCGCGATGAGCCCCATGACCCCGTTCAACATCCAGTTAAAGAAGTCCCGCCGGGTCCAACCGGCGCGACGGGGCGGTCGCCTCGCCATGCGACACCTCCCTGACTCGACCTCAAAAAGCCGGCCGGAGCGCCAACCGTGAGCTCATGATACTGCCCAGTGGGCCTAAATCCAATCCACGGCAGTGATTTCCGTCCCACCCATTTATCCCGCTGCCCACACCCCGGCCAGCCGGGCCTACAGCTGATGCGGATGAGGCCCGTAGAACATGGAAAAGGGCCGCGGCAGGATGCCCAGCTCCGACATCCAGCGGACGTCGCGCACGTAGGGCTCGCTGCTGAAGTAGTCCCACTCGGCAACCGTCCAGGGCCACTGCACGACGCCCGACTCCCCCCACGCCTCGGGCACCCGAATGGTCCACCGGGGCGACCACACGCTGGCGTCGCCGTTTACGTGCTTGACAATATCGTACACACCCAGCGGGTGGGGGCCCGGCACCTCGTAGGTGGCCCCCTCCATGCCGGGGCTCACCATCAGGCGAAGGATGGCTTCGGCCACGTCTCCCACATACACCGGCTGGGTCACCCCGAGGGATTTCGGCACCAAGGCAAAAATCTGCTGCGCCCACGCCTCCATGCGCCGGAAAAAGTCGCTCTCCTTGCCAAACATCATGCTGGGCCGGACGATCGTCCAGTCCAGCCCGCTTTGGCGCACCAGCGCCTCCGCCTCCGCCTTCACCCGATGCAGGGGCGATGGGCTGTCGCCGTCCGCCCCGACCGCACTCACAAACAGCACCCGGCGCACATCCCACTGGCGAGCCCAGGCCAGCATCCGCCGCACGGCCTCCAGGTGCCGCGGACCGGCCACCGTCATGTCCTCGGCAAAGGACGGCCCAGCCACCATCAGGAGCGCCGCCATCTCCTCGGGGGGCCCCTTCGGCACGCCGCTCTCGGGATCGAGGGGCCACGGGACATAGCCCGCACCGTCCTGAGGGGTCGTCACCGCCCCAAACACCCGGTAGCCGCTCATCGCGGCGCGCCGAACCAGGTGGCTGCCCAATAGGCCATTGGCGCCCGTCACCATGACGGACGGGGCCCTCACGCGCGTGGTGTCTGCCGCCGCCGCGCTGGTCGTTTCTGCTCCCACCGACGCATCCGCTCCTCCAGCCGCCGCAGCATGGCCACGATCGCCAGCATCAGGGCCGCATTCAATGCCAACAGCACAATCGCAATGAAAACCCAGTTCATGCGGGCCCCTCCCGGGCCACCGAGGTGGCCAACAGGTCATCTAAGCTACTGCGTTCGACATGCGCCCTTAAGGTCCCTGCTGGCTCGATCCAGCAAATTGGACCGTCCGCGCACCGGCCGAGGCACCCCGACGCCGTCACTCTCACGCCGGCTCCGGCCCGAAACCGAGGGTCTTTCGCCATCGCCGCGCGCACCTCGGCGGCGCCCGCCCGCTGGCACGGCCCATCTACGCACACCAGGACGTGGAGTCGATACGGGCGGGGACGCCCCTGCAGCGCGGGCGGGGCGGTCAGTCGCCCGGCGCCGGCCTCCCGCACCCAGGCGGCGGCCGCGCCGCCCACCCCGAGCCCCGCCAGCATGACGGGG